>NZ_JAPJAV010000040.1:0-731 GCF_035616495.1 Mycobacterium sp. 663a-19
GGGGGTGTAGTCGGGGGCCGGCAGCGCCGCGGTGTCGAGTTTGCCGTTGGCGGTCAGCGGCAACACGTCGAGCCCCACAATCGCTGCGGGCACCATGTAGGCCGGTAGCCGCTGGCCCAGCTGGGTGCGCAGACCGGCGGGATCGGCGCCGCCGGTGACATAGCCGATCAGGCGGTCCTGGCGGGCGATCACCACCGCGGCATCCACCCCGTCCACCGCGGTCAGGGCGGCCCGCACTTCGCCCAACTCGATGCGATACCCGCGGATTTTGACCTGCTCATCGGCGCGGCCCACATAGTCGAGCTGCCCATCGCCACCCCAGCGCACCAGGTCCCCGGTGCGATACATCCGCGCCCCGGCTGCCCCGCCCAGCGGGCAGGGGACAAACCGGGACCCGGTCAAACCCGGCCGGCCCCAATAGCCCACCCCCACCGCGGGGCCGGCCACATACAACTCGCCGATCACCCCGACCGGCACCGGGCGCAACCACCCATCGAGCACCAAAAGCGCCGCCCCGGCCACCGGCGCCCCAATCGGCACCACCGGCTCACCCGGGGTCAGGGGGGCGCTGATCGCCGCGCACACGGTGGTCTCGGTGGGCCCATAAGCGTTGAGCATCACCCGCCCCGGCGCCCACCGATCCACCAGCGTGGCCGGGCAGGCCTCCCCGGCCACCACCAGCGTCACCGACTCCAACCCCGCCGCGGGCAGCATCGCCGCCGCCGACGGGG
>NZ_JAPJAV010000041.1:0-669 GCF_035616495.1 Mycobacterium sp. 663a-19
CCCGTATCAGGTGGTGCTGAGCGCCGAGCAGGCCGATTTCGGCTGGCAGGTCATCGACGCGCGCGGCTGGCCGCACAACCAACTGGCGGAAGCTCTCGAGCAGGTCGCCGCCCACCGGTTTGATCTGGGCACCCAGATCCCGCTGCGCGCCCAGCTTTTCCACACCGGCGCTGATGAGTACGTGTTGGTGGCGGTGGCCCATCACATCGCCGCGGACGGCGCGTCGATGACCCCGCTGCTGGCCGATCTGGGCGCCGCCTATGCCGCCCGCCGTGATGGGCGCGCCCCGGGCTGGGCCCCACTGGCGGTGCAATACGTCGACTACACCCTGTGGCAGCGCCAGCTGCTGGGGGATCTAGATGACCCGCACAGCCCGATCGCCGCGCAGCTGGCCTACTGGCAGCAGGCGCTGGCCGGCATGCCCGAGCGGTTGTCGCTGCCCACCGACCGCCCCTACCCGGCGGTCGCCGATGGGCGCGGCGCCACCGTGGCCATCGACTGGCCCGCCGAGCTGCACACCGCGCTGACCCGCCTGGCCGGCGAGCACGACGCGACCGGGTTCATGGTGATCGCGGCCGGGCTGGCGGTGCTGCTGGGCACCCTGGCCGCCAGCACCGAGGTGGCCCTCGGCTACCCCATCGCCGGGCGCACCGACCCCGCCCTCGATGA
>NZ_JAPJAV010000042.1:0-635 GCF_035616495.1 Mycobacterium sp. 663a-19
TCCCCACCCAAATCGAAGAAGGAGTCATCCACCCCCACCCGCTCGAGTCCGAGGACCTGGGCGTAAATGCCGGCCAGGATCTCCTCGACCGGGCTGCCCGGAGCCCGATACCGACCGGCACCGGCGTAGTCGGGGGCCGGCAACGCCCGCACATCCACCTTGCCGTTCACCGTCAACGGCACCGCCGCGATCACCACCACCGCCGCGGGCACCATATAACCCGGCAACCGCTCACCCAGTCGGGTACGCAGCGTGTCCGCATCGACCTCCCCGGTCACATAGGCCACCAGCCGCCTATCCCCCGGACGGTCCTCACGAGCGATCACCACCGCCTGGCTAACACCCTCCAATTCGGCTAGCGCAGCCCGGATTTCGCCCAACTCGATGCGATACCCCCGAACCTTGACCTGCTCATCAACCCGGCCCACATACACCAACTGCCCATCAGCACGCCACGACACCAAATCCCCGGTCCGATACATCCGCGCCCCCAACCCCCCAAACGGGCACGCCACAAACCGCGACCCCGTCAACGACGCGCGACCCCAATACCCCACCCCCACACCAGCGCCGGCCACATACAACTCCCCCACCACCCCCACCGGCACCGCACGCAACCACCCATCCAGCACAAA
>NZ_JAPJAV010000043.1:0-606 GCF_035616495.1 Mycobacterium sp. 663a-19
CAGCAGGCGGCGGTGATCGTGCGCGAGGACCGTCCGGGTGACAAGCGCCTGGTCGGCTACATCATCGGCACCGCGGACCCGGCGCAGGTCCGCGCCCGGCTCGCCGAGGGGCTGCCGGCCTACATGGTGCCGGCGGCGGTGGTGGTTGTAGAGGCGCTGCCGTTGACGGTCAACGGCAAACTCGACAAACGCGCCCTGCCCGCTCCCGACTACGCCGATGCCGGTCACTACCGCGCCCCGGCGGGCCCGGTGCAGGAGATCCTGGCCGACATCTACGCGCGGGTCCTGGGGGTTGAGCGGGTCGGTGTGGACGACTCGTTCTTCGACCTTGGCGGGGACAGCATCTCGGCGATGCGCCTGATCGCCGCGATCAACACCGGTCTCGATACTGGTCTTTCGGTGCGCACCTTGTTCGACGCACCCACGATCGCGCGGTTGGCGCCGCACATCGGTGAGGATGCGGGGCGGCGTGAGCCGCTGGTCGCGGGTACGCGGCCCGAGGTGGTTCCGTTGTCGTTCGCGCAATCGCGGTTGTGGTTCCTTGATCAGTTGCATGGGCCGTCACCGGTGTACAACATGGTGGTGGCGTTGCGGCTGCGCGGGCAC
>NZ_JAPJAV010000044.1:0-548 GCF_035616495.1 Mycobacterium sp. 663a-19
ACCACCCCCACCGGCACCGCACGCAACCACCCATCCAGCACAAACAACGCCGCCCCCAACACCGGCGACCCAATCGGTACCGCCCCCGAACCCGCCGTCAACGGCGGAGTCCACGCTGGGCCCATCGTTGTTTCAGTTGGCCCATACCAGTTGATCATCACCCGCCCCGGCGCCCACTTGTTCACCAGCGCCGCCGGGCAGGCCTCACCGGCCACCACCAGCGCGACCGACTCCAAACCCTCGGGCCACAACATCCCCGCAGCCGACGGTGTCTGGGTGAGAACGCCGACCTTTTCGGCAACCAGCAAAGAATGAAAATCCATCGGTGACCGAATGACTGAGTCGGGGACCACCACGAGCCGCCCCCCGTATAAAAGGGGGCCCCAGATCTCCCATACCGACAGATCAAATGCCAAGGAATGACACTGCGACCACACAGCCGCCTCCGGCAGGGCTGCAGGCAGCGCCCCCAGCAGCGCGGTGATGTTGTGGTGGGTGATGGCCACCCCCTTGGGCACCCCGGTGGTGCCCGAGGTGTAAATCAGATA
>NZ_JAPJAV010000045.1:0-538 GCF_035616495.1 Mycobacterium sp. 663a-19
TTGCCGCTGACCGCCAACGGCAAACTCGACACCGCGGCGCTGCCGGCCCCCGACTACACCCCCGCCGGGTCTTACCGGGCCCCGACCGGCCCGGTCGAAGAAATCCTGGCCGGCGTGTTCGCCCGGGTGTTGGGGCTGGATCGGGTCGGGGTCGACGACTCGTTTTTCGAGTTGGGTGGGGATTCGCTGTCGGCGATGCGGCTAATCGGTGAGCTCAACACCGCCCTGGGGGTGGGGTTGTCGGTGCGGGCGGTGTTCGAATCCCCCACGGTGGCCGCCCTGGCACCGCGGCTGGACACGGCGCAGGCGGGGTTGGCCCCGCTGCGCGCGGTGGGGCGCCCGGCGCGTATCCCGGTGTCGTTTGCCCAGCACCGGTTGTGGTTTATCGAGCAGTTGCACGGGCCCTCGGCGGCCTACAACATGGCCACCGCGTGGCAGCTGGCCGGCGAACTAGATGTGGGGGCCCTCGCGGCGGCGCTGGCCGATGTGGTGGCCCGCCATGAAAGCCTGCGCACCGTGTTCGGCGCCGATCAAGGCA
>NZ_JAPJAV010000046.1:0-489 GCF_035616495.1 Mycobacterium sp. 663a-19
ACAACATCACCGCGCTGCTGGGGGCGCTGCCCGCTCAGCTGCCGGCGGGGCGGGTGTGGTCGCAGTGCCACTCGTTGTCCTTCGATGTTTCGGTGTGGGAGATTTTCGGGGCCCTGCTGGGTGGTGGGCGGCTGGTGGTGGTGCCCGAGCCGGTGGTCGGCTCCCCGCACGAGCTGCGTGAGCTGCTGATCGGTGAACACGTCGAGGTGCTCACCCAGACCCCGTCGGCGGCGGCGATGCTGCCCGCGGCGGGGTTGGAGTCGGTGACGCTGGTGGTGGCCGGGGAGGCCTGCCCGACCGGTCTGGTGGATCGGTGGGCGCCGGGGCGGGTGATGCTCAACGCTTATGGGCCCACCGAGACCACCGTGTATGCGGCGATCAGCGCCCCCCTGACCCCGGGTGAGCCGGTGGTGCCGATTGGGGTGCCGGTGGCCGGGGCGGCGCTTTTGGTGCTCGATGGGTGGTTGCGCCCGGTGCCGGTCGGGGTGA
>NZ_JAPJAV010000047.1:0-467 GCF_035616495.1 Mycobacterium sp. 663a-19
AGATTTTCGGGGCCCTGCTGGGTGGTGGGCGGCTGGTGGTGGTGCCCGAACCGGTGACCCGCTCCCCGCACGAGCTGTATGAGCTGCTGATCGGTGAACACGTCAACGTGTTAAGCCAGACCCCGTCGGCGTTTTATGCGCTGCAAACCGTCGAGGCTTTACAGCCCGAGCTACGAGCGCAGCTCGAGCTGGAGGCTGTGGTGTTCGGCGGCGAAGCGCTCGATCCCCAGCGTCTTGGCGGGTGGCTGCACAACCCCGTGGGATCACCGCGGGTGATCAACATGTATGGCATCACCGAGACGACCGTGCATGCCTCGTTTCGAGACATCGTCGACGCCGATACCCACAGCACTGTCAGTCCTATTGGGGTGCCGCTGGCCCATCTTAGTTTTTTGGTGCTCGATGGGTGGTTGCGCCCGGTGCCGGTCGGGGTGATCGGCGAGTTGTATGTGGCCGGCCCCGCGGTG
>NZ_JAPJAV010000048.1:0-459 GCF_035616495.1 Mycobacterium sp. 663a-19
CTGGTCGGGTTTTTCGTCAACACCTTGGTGCTGCGCGTGCAGCTAGGTGATGACCCCAGCATCGCCGAACTGTTGGCCCAAGTCCGCGACCGCGCCCTGGGCGGCTACGAACACCAACACGTGCCGTTTGAAGTGTTGGTGGAACGGCTCAACCCGACCCGCACCCTGACCCATCACCCCCTCATCCAGGTCATGCTGGCCTGGCAAAACTGGGCACACACCAGCCCCGCCGACACCGCGCCCGCCCTCGGCGAGGATCTACACATCGCGCCGCTGCCCCTAGACACCCACACCGCCCGCATGGACCTGACAGTGTCGCTGGGCGAACACTTCACCCCCACCGGGGCGCCCGCCGGGATCACCGGCACCATCGAATACCGCACCGACGTGTTCGACCCGGCCAGCATCGCGGCGTTGATCGAGCGGCTGCAACGGGTGCTGGTGGCGATCAGCGCCGAT
>NZ_JAPJAV010000049.1:0-449 GCF_035616495.1 Mycobacterium sp. 663a-19
CTGGCCTGGATCTCGGCGATGCCGACCAACCTGTACGGACCCGGTGACAACTTTTCCCCGTCGGGCTCGCATCTGCTGCCCGCACTCATCCGCAGATATGACGAGGCCAGAGCCGGCGGCGCGCCGGAGGTGACGAACTGGGGCACCGGGACCCCACGGCGTGAGCTGCTGCATGTCGATGACCTGGCGAGCGCGTGCCTGTTCCTGTTGGAACACTTCGATGGGGCGAACCACGTCAACGTGGGCACCGGCGTCGACCACACCGTCAGCGAGATCGCCGACATGGTCGCCAAAGCGGTCGGCTACCGCGGCGACACTCGCTGGGACCCAACCAAACCGGACGGAACACCGCGCAAACTGCTGGACGTCTCCGTTTTGCGGCAGGCGGGATGGCGGCCGGAAATCACGCTGCGGGACGGCATCGAGGCAACGGTGGCGTGGTATCGGGC
>NZ_JAPJAV010000005.1:0-395484 GCF_035616495.1 Mycobacterium sp. 663a-19
CCCGCAAACGGGGCATACCCGTTGACCAGTGCCCCCAGGCTGGTGGGCGCGGTGGTCTGGCCGGTCAGCAAGTACCACAGCGCCGAATACGACGACGTGGGCGGCCCAGACGTCGCGGCCTTGGGGGTGGCCAGGCTTGCCAGCTGGTTCGGGGTGGAGGTGACCGCCTGCTGCAGCGTGGACTGCGCCGTGCCCGCCGAGGTGGCGCCGGCCGAGGCGGTCGAGGCGCCCTGCTTGGCCGGCGCCGACGGGTCGGAGATCTGCGGCGCCGCGGTATACGGGGTCACCTTGGTCGCCGCCGCCGACTGGCCGGCATAGGTGTACATCGCGGTGGCGTCTTGGGCCCACATCTCGCCGTACTGGGCCTCCAGCTGGGCGATGATCCCGCTGTTTTGACCCAACACATTGGTGGCCACCGCCTGGGCCAGCTGGGCGCGGTTGGCCGCGATCAACGGCGGGGGCACCGTCGAGGCGAACGCCTGCTCAAAAGCCGCCGCGGCCGCGTTGGCCTGGGCGCCGGCCTGCTCGGCCTGCGCGGCGGTGGCGCTCATCCACGCCACATACGGTTGCACCGCGGCGGCCATCGTCGCCGAGGCCGGCCCCAACCACTCCTCACTGGACAACTGGGCCACCACGTTCTCATAACCCAACACCGCCGAATTCAGCTCGGCGGCAAGGGCATTCCACGCCGAGGCCGCCGTCGTCAACGACGTCGACCCCGCACCGGCATACATCCGCGCCGAATTGAACTCCGGCGGCAACGCACCAAAATCAAGCATCACAAACCCCTCAACCCGCCGCCACCGCGTTCGCGGCCTCGGTCAACGCGTACGACCCCGAGCTCATGCCCAGGGTGTTGACGAACATCTCGTGAATCGCCGCCGCCTGAGCGCTGACGGCCTGATACATCTGGGCATGCGCGGCGAATTGTGCCGCGGTCAGCGCCGACACCTCGTCGGCCGCGGCGGGCACCACGCCCGTCGTCGGGGCCGCCGCGGCGGCGTTCTGGGCGCTCAACGTCGAGCCGATCCCCTGCAAGGTGCCGGCCGCGGCGGCCAGAGCCTCCGGCTGCGTCGTCACGAAAGACATGTGATTTCCTCCTCGACAACCTTCCGGCTCAAGACCTTCGGGAATGTGGTTGCTGACAACGTTAATTCGATCGCGGTCGCGGCGCCTCTCCGCCGCGAAATACTCGTTAACGGACGACTATTGTTCATTTGTTGTCCACCGTGAATTTCCCGGTGGTCTGGATGGAACGTCGCTGCGGGCATGGTTTTATCCTGCCGATGGTGGTCGGGTGAGCACGTTGTAGCGGAATCCGTAGCGCACGCCCAGGGCGCCGGCGCGTTGGGCGCCGCGCCCGCCGACCAGCGGCACGCCGCGCATGGCGGCGTTGACGCCGCCACCGTTGGCCGCCTCGGGGTTGCTAAGCAGGGTGGTGCTGACCAGTTTGGTGGCGGCTGGTTCTTCGACGCCGGTGGCGGCGGCCCAGCTCTGCGGCACCGAGAGCCCGCCGATCTTGGTCGCCGACGACAGGCTTGCGGTGGCCGCCGGCAGGGCCGCCGGGTGCCAGGTCCAGCCGCCGGCGCCCAGGGCGGCGAATTGCGGTGTGACGAAGAACGCGCCCTGGGCACCGGCCGTGGTTCCCACCGGGCCGTTGAACAACTGCTGCCCGATGGCCACCCCGAAAGTCCCCAGTCCCTCCGAGAAATAGGGCAGGCCGGTCATCCGTTTGAGGACCGTGTCGTAGTTGGCGGGGCTGAGCTGCCACCACGGCGTCTGGGGGTTGGGCACCCCCAACGCGCCGGTGGCGGTCGTCAACGATCCGGTGGTGGTCGTCGCCGGGGCCTGCGTCGCGGGTGCGGCGGTGGTCGACGCCAGTTGTGGGGTGATGCTCGCGACGGTTTGCCCGGAGTTGCCGGCCGGGGTGGCCTGGGCCTGCGCGACCGCCACGGCCTGGTCGGCCGGGGCCTGCGGGGTGGTGGTGTTCGGCGGTGAGCGAAACGGCGCCAACCGCGAGGCCGCTGCCGACGAGGCCAAATAGCCATACATGGTGGTGGCGTCTTGGGCCCACATCTCCAGGTACTGGGCCTCGGTCGCGGCGATCGCGGGGGTGTTTTGCCCGAAGAAGTTGGTCGCGATCAGCGTGGCCAACAGGACCCGGTTGGCCGCGATCACCGGCGGGGGCACCGTCATCATGAACGCCGTCTCATAGGCGGCCGCGGCCGCGCGGGCCTGGTTGGCCGTCTCCTCGGCCTGCCCGGCCATGGTGTCCAGCCAGCTGACATACGGGGTGACCGCCGACAGCATCGACGCCGACGCCGGACCCACCCAGGGCGCGCCGGTCAACTCCGAGACCACCGAGCCATAACCGGCGGCCGCCGCGGCCAACTCAGCCGCCAACCCGTCCCAGGCCGCGGCCGCGGCCATCATCGGCCCCGACCCCGGACCGGCATACATCAGACCGGAATTGATTTCGGGCGGTAACGCCGCGAAGTCCAACACCGTGTTCTCCTCAGTCGGCCATGATCGCGATTTGGTCGACAGGCGTCATCGCCAATCGCCACGTCGGGGGCTGCGCCAGCCCTAAGCAAGCCGCTGACCCGGTCTTTCGGCTCAGCAAACCGAACGGCCGGACTGCCGGACCATTCGGGCGCGTCCCTCCACCGTGTCCAGATAGGCGGCCCGCCACCGGCGTTCCCGCATATCCGGTCGGGAAAGACGTGCGCATCCTGCCTCGTTCACCCCCACTGTCAGCAACCGAGCGACAGCTCACGTTTTTGCCGAACTGCCGCTCGCACAAGACATTAACTGGTTGTCACCTGGCATGCCGACCGCCAATGCCGACTATTCACAACTGGCCAACCACTATTCATTCGAGGCCAGCTGCTGTTCATTTACGACGGTCGATTGTTCATCTGCAGTTTGCTTTTCGGTGGCGCTCGACAGCCACCTTGCACCCCGCGACGGCAAATCAGCTACAGAGCCGCGCCGTCAGTCCTCTTCGATGATCAGCGCCATTTCCGGGCACGACGCCACGCCGTCGCGAGTCGCCTGCACATCCTCGGGCGCCACCTCGTGCTCCTCGAGGATCGAATAACCCGACTCGTCGATGGGGAACAGTTCCGGATCGACCGCGTAACACTGTGCGTGGCCCACGCATCTGGAGTTTTCGAGACGGACCCTCACAAGGTTTCCTCCCCCGGAATCCGACGGACGCGGTCGCTAAAGTCTAGAAGATTGCGCGCCGTTCGCCGCCGGTGACCGGGAAGCGAAAAACCAACAACACAAGCGGAGATCAGAGCGGATGAGCACCCTCGGCGAGTGGCAGCCAGGCTCGTTCCATCTGCCACGGCTCGAGTTCTCCGAGTTGCCGTTGGCGCAAGACCGCGGGGTGGGATGGAAGGCGCTGCGCGACGCCGGGCCCGTGGTGTTCATGAACGGGTATTACTACCTGACCCGACGCGAGGATGTGCTTGCCGCGCTGCGCAATCCCAAGGTGTTCTCGTCGACGATCCTGCAACCGCCCGCCGATCCGCTGCCGGTGATCCCGCTGGCCTTCGACCCCCCGCAGCACACCCACTACCGCCGGATCCTGCAGCCGTACTTCAGCCCGACCGCGCTGAGTAGGTCGCGGCCGGTGCTGCAGCGGCACGCGACCGAGATGATCGGGACGCTCGCCCCCCGCGGCGGGTGCGAGGTGATGGCGGATTTCGCCAGGCTCTACCCCTTTCAGGCCTTCCTCGACCTCTACGGCCTGCCGCTGCAGGACCGTGACCGACTGATCGCCTGGAAGGACGCGATCATCGGCGACACGGAACACCTCGGCATCGCCGAGATGCAGGCCGCGCAGGTCGGGCTGCTGGAATATCTCGTCGAGGCGATCCAACAGCGCCGGGAAAACCCGGGTTCGGACATGCTGTCGCGGGTGATGACCGGCCCGGGCGAGTTCACCGACCTCGAGTTGCTGGGCATGAGCCACCTGTTGATCCTCGCGGGCCTGGACACCGTGACGGCGATCATCGGATTTTGCCTGTACGAATTGGCGCGCAGGCCCGAATTGCGCGCCGAGCTGCGCGACAATGCCAGGCAGATAAGGGTTTTCGTCGAGGAGATCATTCGGCTGCAGCCGCCCGCCCCGGTGGCGCCGCGGATCACCACCGAGTTCGCCGACGTCGGCGGCATGACGCTGCCGCCGGGGTCGCAGGTCCGGTTGTGCATGGCCGCGATCAACCGCGACGGCAGCGACGCGTGGTCCACCGACGACCTGGTCATGGACGGAAAGGTGCACCGGCACTGGGGATTCGGCGGCGGGCCGCACCGCTGCCTGGGGTCGCACCTGGCGCGGATCGAGCTGACGGTGATCGTCGGCGAGTGGCTCGCGCAGATCCCCGACTTCGAGGCGCCCGGGGACTATGCCCCCGAAATCAAATTCCCGTCGAAATCCTTCGCGCTCAAGTCATTACCGCTGCGCTGGGCCTGATGCCGCCGCCCCCGGCGTCCTGCTCACCAGGTCGGTCGCCGCCACCTGTACGAACACCCCGGTGTCCTCGGCCATCAGCAGGCCCCGGCCGCGGGGCAGCGGGCCGCCCTTCATCTTGCCGCGGATGAAGCCCTCGTCGGGGTCGGCGTCCATCACCAGCAACGGCGCGTTGGCCTGGTGCAGCGCCCGCAGGATGGGGTCGCTGCCCGCCGACGACCAGCCGCCGAACGTGCGTGTCACGATGACGTGCAAGCCGACGTCGGCGGCCCTGGTCACCCACGGGGCGGCCTGGTGCAGCGGCGAATCGAAGCCGGGCGGCAGCTGTTGGATGTCGTCGACGATCAAGAAGATCTCCGGACCGCTCCACCACGACCGCGACAACAGCTCCTCCGCGGACAGGCCGGGCGGGGGCTGGCGGCTGGCCAGCAGGGCCGACAGCTCGCCCATCATGGCCTGCACGCCGTCGAGGTTGTAGGCGAATTTCTCGACGTACTCCGGACCCAGCACGGTCAGCAGCTGGCGGCGCGGGTCGACCAGCCAGACCTGGGCCGACGGCCGTCCCGGCGGGGGCGGCGGGGCGCTGGTGGCACCGGGCGCGTACAGCCGGCCGATCTCGGACATGATGGTGGCCAGCGTTGTGGTGCGCCCGCATTCGCGACGGCCCGTCACCATCAGGTGCGCGTTCTCGGCGAAGTTCAGATAGACCGGCTGCAGGTCCAATTCCGATATCGCCCAGGCGATTCCGCCGACGCCGACGCCCTCGCGGGTGTCCCGGGCCGCCAGTTCGCGCACCTGTTCCACACCGAACCGCGCGGGCAGCCGGCGCACCGGGCGGGCCTGGCCGGTCGCCAGCCGGCTGACCGCTTCGACCACGCTGTCGGATTCGAAGATGTTGTTGGCCGTGTTGTGCAGTGCCGGCCGGGCCACCAGCGTGTGCAGGCCCGCCTGCGGATCGCTGTCGAGCCGGACGTAGTTGACCGCGACCATGCCGCGCCCGGGCTTGGGCGGAACGTCCTTGGCGAACCGCGAGCGCACCAGCTTGGCGTCTTCGACGGCGGCCAACCGCAACTCGACCCGGGAGCCGAAACCGCTGCGCACCGGCGGGCGCAGCTCGGACTCGCGGTCGGCGGTGACCACCACGTGCACCCCGAACGACGGGCCCTGGTTGATGATCAGGTTGACCTGCTCGATCAGGACCTCGTTTTCCTCGGCCAGCGCGCGATAGTTGTCGATCACCAGGTAGACATCGCCGAAGACGTCGGGCACCGGGCCCGGGTCCTCGCCGGACTTGCGCCGCCGGAACACCTCCATCGACGGGATGCCGTATTCGAGGAAGCTACGTTTGCGATCGCGCACCAGCGCCAGCAGTTCGGCCACCGTGCGGCGCACGCCGTACGGGTCCGTCGGGCCGACGACCTCGCCCACGTGGGGCAAGCCGGCGACGGTCGTCAGGGCGGTGCTGCTGTAGGCCAGGCAGTAGAACTGGACCTGCTCGGGGGTGTGGGTCAGCGCGGCCGAACAGATCAGCGTCTGCAGCGCAGTCGTCTTGCCCGAGCCGCCGGCGCCCAGAATCAACACGTTGGAACCGGGCCCGGAGGTGTCGACCGTCCACGGTGGCTGGTCATGCTTGAACGGGCGGTCGATGATCCCGATCGGGAACATCAGGTCCCGGGACGAGCCGTAGTCCCGGTGCCAGTCGCGACCGAGGAACCGGTTGACCAACTCGTCGATGGGGACGGGCTGGGTCAGCGGCGGCT
This sequence comes from Mycobacterium sp. 663a-19, assembly GCF_035616495.1. Lineage (NCBI taxonomy): Bacteria > Bacillati > Actinomycetota > Actinomycetes > Mycobacteriales > Mycobacteriaceae > Mycobacterium > Mycobacterium sp. 663a-19. Next base: position 6,241 of record NZ_JAPJAV010000005.1, read on the forward strand.
GCCACAACCGGTAGGGCTCGAACTGGATCTTGCGGAGCTGGTCGATGATCACCGTCCCGACCTTCGGCGTCCTGATCCCCTCTTCGTCGTCGTCCTCGCTCTCGACGCCCTCGGCCTCGAGCACCTCGCCGTTCGATTCGACCGGCGCCTCGACATCCGGCCCGCCGACGCTCACCTCGAGCGGGGTGAACGCGTTGGTGAACAGTTGCGGGCGCACGTAGTCGATGCTGTGCACCAACCGGGGCGCCTCCTCGCCGTCGACGTCGACGCCGCGGGGGTAGTAGTCCCGCCACAGGAATTCGGCCTGGAACCGGATGATGTCCTCGAGGCTCTTACGGAAGTAGCCGAGGCCGGCCTGGGCCGGCAGGTTGACCGCGTTGGGCACACCGGCGGCCTGCGCCGCGCCCGCCGTGCGCGCCTTCAGCACCAGGCGATAACCCATGTTCTCCATGAGCTTTTCGGCCCGGCTCTCGATGGTCTGCGAGGCCATCATCAGGTGGATCCAATACGCGCGGCCCTGCCGGCCGATCGAGTCCAGCACGTCGACCGCGGTCGGCATGATGCGGAACCACTCGTAGAACTCGTCGATGACCACCACCAGCATCGGCAGCGGCGGCATGTCCTGGCCGCGGGCGCGCATCCTGGCCCGCACGGCGTTGTACTCCTTGGCGTCGTCGACGCCGGCGTTGTCGCACACCGCCTTTCGGCGGGCGATCTCGCCCCACAGCGCATCCAGGAAGCGCTCCATCAGCGCCTGGTCCTCTTCCAGGTCGGTGATGATCCGCGACACGTGCGGGACGCCGGCGAAGGGCTTCACCGCGGACCCACCCTTGAGGTCGGCCAGCACGAACTGCAGCTCCTCCGGCGGGTGGCTGAGCATCAGCGACTCGATCACGGTCCGCACCAGCGTCGACTTACCCGAACCGGTCGTTCCGGACATGACGCCGTGCGGCCCGTCGCCGCCCTCGTCGAGCGACTTCATGTCCAGGAACAGCAGCTCGCCGTTGTCGGAGCGGTTGCCGAACGGCGCGCGCAGCCGCGACCGGCCCATCGTGTCGGTGCGGCTGCCCCACAGCGCGTCGAAGTCGATTTCGGCCGGATCGTCGATTCCGTAGTAGGACAAGATGTCCCGGGCTCCGATGTGGGCGACCCGCTGGCCGATCTCCTCGTAGGCCTCGGCGAGCCGCCAGCGCGCCATCTTCTGCGCGAACTCCTCGGCCTCCGAGGTGCTGAGCTGGTCGGTGAGGGCGAAGAACCACGGCTTCTCGTCGATCACCATCCAGGTGTCGCGGTCGCGGGGCAGCGCCTCGATCACGCCCTTGTCGTCGAACCGCAACGCCCGCTCCGGTACCGACGCCCACATCGACGAGCCGGTCAGGTCGAAGAACGTCACCCCGTCGACGCCCTCCGCGCTGATCACGTACTCCCATTGGGGATCGACGGCATCGGCGATGATCACCGTGTGGGGGGTCGGGGTCTGCGCCGACGAACTGGCGTGCCGGGGCGTGAAAGAGCCACGGCCGGCGAACAATTCCGCCTGCTCGGCCGCGAATTCACGCACCGACGCATACACCATCCGCGCGTTGCCCGCAGCGTCCTGGCGTCGGGGGTCGCCGAAGTGTGGCAGCCATTTCACCCAGTCCCACTGCTCCAGATCCGAACTGACCACGACCATCTGCACGTGGTCGGGGCCGTGGGAGAACGCCAGCTGGCAGACGATCGCCCGCATCAGCGCCAGCACCTGCTCGCGCTCCCCGATCAGCGAGTACCAGGGTTCGACCAGCAGGGAAATCATCTTGGGCAGGTTGTAGACGACGCTTTGATAGCGCCCGAATTCCTGTAGCGCCTTACCGGTCACCGGCTCCAGCTCGATGTCGGTCGGCATGTTCTGCGGCTCACCCCAGGTCACCTCGGGGCGCGTCATGCCCACGCCGACCCGGACGACACCGAAGTTGAGGTCCTTGCCGTCGGGCTTGCGTTCCCACATCCGCGGCGACCCCACCGCGGCCGCCAGCGTGTCGGGTGCCGGGTGGAACCACCGGTAGTTGGCGTCCATGCTGTCGGCCGACTCGTGCGCGGTCTCGCGCAGCATGTCGAGCATCAACATGAACTGGGCGCGCATCGAGTCCAGCTTCGGCCGGCTCATCTGCTGCTGGCCGCCGAACCGGCCGCTGAACATCATCATCGCGACACCGCCGATCATGAAGATCGGGAAAATCGAGCCGGCGCCGCCGAACACGTGTGAGCCGCTGGCGAAGGTCATGGCCACCATGCCGATCAGCAGGCCGACGACCAGGATCCCGACCACGATCAGCCAGACGGGCTTGCCCTCCGGCGGCGGGATGCTCAACGGCGTTGGGAGGACGATGTTTTCCGGCTTGATTACCGGAGGCTTCTCCGGTGTCGGCCGGGCAAAACCACGCTTCACTTCGGTACCACCAACTCTGCTGGGGACATATCCATCGGTAGGGTGTCGTGCTGAACCAACGCGTCCGCTCGTGACAGCGTCGGCCCCTGCGGCAGCAGGCGCAGCGCCACCCACGGCGCCTGACTCGGTTTCGTCTGCAGGCCCAACGCCTCGCGCACATCGCGGGTGTCGTCCACCCCGAACCGGGCGCCCGCGTCGGTGAGCCACCACAGCGATTCCGTTGTCTTGGCCCCCGGATCGTTGCCGGTGACGGCCACGAAGTTGGCGTAGTTGGGGCCGAAGTAGACCTGGTCGGCCTCGCGGCCGGTGGTGTCGGCCTTCACCAGCGACACCACCTTGTTGGTGTTGGCCTGGGCCACCGGGATGGTCGGCCCGGAGATGACCTCGACCCGGGCCCGGTTCTCGCCGCTGGTCTTCTCCCACCACCAGCAGGTCGCCGGGTTCTCCCGGATGTCCATCACGTTCAGCGGGTTGTCCGGATAGGACGACAGGTCCAGCTTGTTGACCACCGGCATCCTTGCCAGCGCGGCGGGTTCCACCGTCACCGGTTTGGTGTTGCCGGGGCCCCCGGCGTTCTGCAAGATCTGGGCGACCAACGGGGGCAACGTTTGCACGCCATCGGCCAGCACCAGCGAATACTGTTGCGGCCCACTGATTTGCGGCGTGACGAGCACGGTGCCGATGGGTCCGGGTGCGCCCGGGAAGGTCGCCGGCGCCCCCGCGTTCTGGATCTCCGGGACCGTCAGCTCGGGCCCCACCGGCAACGCGTCGTACAGGGCGCGGCTCATCGGCTTGGCCATGCTGACCTGTTCCGGCGTCATGCCGAGCGGCAGCAACACCGCACGGTTCGCCCCGTCGACGCGCGACCGGCGTCCCTGCCGGATGACCCACGCGTCGCCGCCGTAGCTGAGCACCACCGCGTCCGACCCGGTCAGCACCCGTCGGTGAGAGCCGAGGTCCGGGCTACCGTCGATGACGGTCACCGTCACCCCCGACGGCGACCCGGCTCCGGGCGAGGTCACGGTGTCGCACACCAGCCACGACGACGAGGACGGGCTCGTCGGCCCGAAAGTCGATGGCGCGCCCGGGATCCCCACCATCGGGCCGCGCGGAAGCTTGGCGATCTGGCCCGACCGAACCAGGTGCGGGTTGTCGGGCCGCCCCGTGATCAGCCGCGCCGACGCCAGATTCAGTGCCGGGTACAACTTGTCGCCGACGCGGACGTACAGCGCGCCGGAGTCGCGGTCGGCGATGATCGGTGACTCGTTGATCTGGCCCGACGGACTGATGAACGACCACAGCAGCGCGCCCAGGCAGATCACCGCCGCCGCGGAGATCGACGCGACCACGGCCAGGTTCTGCCGCCGCCCCGGCTCGATCTCCATGCGAACCCGCCACCGGGTCAGCGCCATCGCGGTCCGCCGGGCCAGGAACTGGTAGCCGGTCACCTGGGTCCGGGTCGACAACCCGAGGCCGTACCCCGACCCGCGCTGCCCGCGACTTTCCTCCGCCACGCTATTTCACCGTCCGGTCTGCTAGAACGCCCACATATTGCCCGCGCGCATCTCCCGCGCGCTGATCACTTTGATAACGGTAAGGCACCCGCAAAGACATCGCCACGTGGCGAGATTCGTGTTCGCGTTTGCGTATCGATATGTCCCTGATCCGGCCGTCCTCAAGTCGTCGGTACGGCCGCCGGTGGCAGCGCCCGCCCGCATCATTGAGCTGGCAGTTTCCGTCTCCCTCGCTGGTTCCCGGGCGGATTCCCGGTGTCCTCAACGGTCCTCGAAGGTCCTCGAAGGTCCTCGAAGGTCGTCGAAGGGTCCTTAAAGGGCATGGTAGTGGCTGCGGGCCGCCGCGTCCTGTCGAGCGCCGCCCCCGCGTCGCAGCGGCCGGGCCCTGCACGCAAGATGGGCGGCATGACTGAGCCCGCGCCCTCGCTGGTCGAACTCGCCCGGCGATTCGGGATCGCGACGGGCTACGAGGACTGGACCGGACGGCAGGTGCGGGTCGGCGAGGGCACCCTGGTGGCGGTGCTGGCCGCTCTCGGCGTGGCGGCCGGGACCGAGCGGGAGCGCAACGAGGCCATGAGCGCGCAGCTGCGGTCGCATTGGGAACGTGCGTTGCCGGCGACCATCGTGGGGCGCACCGGCGCGCCGACGCGGTTCTGGGCCCACGTGACGCACGGTGACCCGGCCGAGGTGTGGTTGCAGCTCGAGGACGGCACCGTGCACGGCGGCGTGCAGCAGGTCGACAACTTCACCCCGCCGTTCGATCTGGATGGCCGCTGGGTCGGGGAGGCCAGCTTCGTCGTGCCGGACGGCCTGCCGCTGGGCTACCACCGCGTGCATCTGCGGTCCGGCGACTCCGAGACCAGCACGGCGCTCATCATCACGCCCGACTGGCTCGGGTTGCCCGAGCACCTCGGCGCCCGCCGCGCCTGGGGCCTGGCCGCCCAGCTCTACAGCGTGCGGTCCCGGCACTCGTGGGGCATCGGCGACCTCACCGACCTGGCCGACCTCGCGGTGTGGTCGGCCTCCCGCCACGGCGCCGACTACGTACTGGTCAATCCCCTGCACGCGGCCACCCCGACGACGCCGATGGAGCCCTCGCCGTACCTGCCGACGTCGCGCCGCTTCTTCAACCCGCTCTACCTTCGCGTCGAGGCGATCCCGGAATTCGCCGAGCTGACCAAGCGTGGCCGGGTGCGCAGGTTGCGCTCGGAAGTCCAACAGCGGGCCGCCGAACTCGACGCCATCGACCGCGACGGCGCCTGGCGGGCGAAGCGGGCGGCGCTGCGGTTGCTGCATCGGGCGCCGCGATCGGCGGGCCGGGAACTGGCCTATGCCGCCTTCCGTGACCGCGAAGGCCGCGCGCTCGACGACTTCGCCACCTGGTGCGCGCTGACCGAGAAGTACGGCGGCGACTGGCATCATTGGCCCAGTTTCCTGCAGCATCCCACGGGTGCCGGCGTCGCCCGATTCGTCGAAAAGCATTCCGACACAGTCGATTTCCACCGCTGGATGCAGTGGCAACTCGACGAGCAGCTCGCCATGGCGCAGTCGCAGGCGCGTCGGGCCGGGATGGCAATAGGCGTCATGCACGACCTGGCCGTCGGCGTGCATCCCAACGGCGCCGACGCCTGGGCGCTGCAGGACGTGCTGGCACTGGGCGTGACCGCGGGGGCGCCGCCCGACGAGTTCAACCAGCTCGGCCAGGACTGGTCGCAACCGCCGTGGCGACCGGACCGGCTGGAGGCCCAGGAGTATCGGCCCTTTCGCGCGCTGATCAGGGCGGTGCTGCGGCACGCCGGTGGGGTCCGCATCGACCACATCATCGGGCTGTTTCGGCTGTGGTGGATTCCCGACGGGATGCCGCCCACCCAGGGCACCTACGTGCGCTACGACCACGAGGCGATGATCGGCATCGTCGCCCTGGAGGCGCACCGGGCGGGCGCCCTCGTCGTCGGCGAGGACCTCGGCACGGTCGAACCCTGGGTTCGGGACTACCTACTGTTACGCGGCCTGCTGGGGACGTCGATCCTGTGGTTCGAATTGGATCGCGACGGTAACGGCGGTCCGCTGCCGGCCGAGCGCTGGCGGGAGTACTGCCTGTCGTCGGTCACCACCCACGACCTGCCGCCGACCGCCGGCTACCTGGCGGGCGACCATGTGCGGCTGCGGGAGTCGCTGGGGCTGCTCACCCGGCCCGTCGAGGCCGAGCTCGAGTCCGACCGGGCCGAGCTGGCGGCCTGGCTGGCCGAACTGCGCCGGGTCGGGCTGCTGGCCGCCGGGGAGGACAACCCCGAAGAGATCGTCGTGGCGCTGTACCGATACCTGGGGCGGACGCCGTCGCGCCTGTTGGGGGTGGCGCTGACGGACGCGGTCGGTGACCGCAGGACCCAGAACCAGCCCGGCACCACCGACGAATATCCGAATTGGCGGGTTCCGCTGACCGGCCCCGACGGCCGGCAGGTGCTGCTCGAGGACGTGTTCACCGATCGCCGGGCGGCCGCCCTGGCCGAGGCGGTGCGCGCCGGGATCGCGCCTCCGGCCGTCTGAGGTGGCCACCTGTTAGCTTCGGGTGCCATGAAGGTTTCCGTCGTCGCCCCGGTTGCCGACGGCGTCACCGCGGACCCCGGTTGGATGGTGAGCTTCGCGAGTCACCTCGAGCGGTGCGGGTTCGAATCGATTGTCGTCGTGGAGCACACGGTCCTGGTCACCCGCTACGACAGCGTCTATCCCTACGACAGTTCCGGTCGGGTCGGGCTGTCCGCCGATTGCCCCATCCCCGACCCGCTCGACCTGTTGGCGTTCCTGGCCGCCCACACCAGCCGGCTCGGCTTGGCCACCGGCGTTTTGGTGCTGCCCAACCACCATCCGGTGGTGCTCGCCAAGCGGGCCGCGACCGTCGATGCGCTCTCCGGCGGCAGGCTGCGGCTCTGCGTCGGCGTGGGCTGGCTCAAAGAAGAGCTCGAGGCGTGCGGCGTCGATTTCGACAGCCGGGGCAGGCGGGCCGACGAGCAGCTGGCCGTCTTGCGCACGCTGTGGGCCGACCAGCCCGCGGGCGTGTCTCATCACGGCGAGTTCTTCGGCTTCGACGACGTCATGTGCTACCCCAAACCCGTTGCGGGCGAACGACTCCCGATCCACATCGGGGGACACAGCCGTTCGGCGGCCCGCCGTGCCGGCCGATTCGGCGACGGCTTTCAGCCGCTCGGTGTGGCGGACCCGAAGCTCGCATCGCTGATCGCGCTGATGCGCGACGAGGCAGCGGCGGCCGGCCGTGACCCGGCGGCCCTCGAGGTGTCCCTGGGCCACACGGTCACCAAGATCGACGCCGACCGCGCGGGCACCCTGGCCGATCAGGGCGCCGACCGGATCGTGCTGGCGATGCCACCGACCACCGATATCGAACAGGCCAAGGACATGCTGTCGGCCTGTGCCCAACGGCTGTCCCTGCTCCCGTGATCTCGGCGACCGACCGCGCGGCCCTGAGCGATCTGGTGCACCGATATGCGGCCGGTGTCGACGACCGTGAATTCGACGCCGTCGCAGCGCTTTTCGCCACCGACGGCCAGCTGATCGTTCCCGACCCGCCGGGCGAGCTGCGCCCGACGCATCCGCACCGGGGCCGGGAGGCGATCGCGGCGGCGGTTGGCGCGGTCGCGGCCGTGCCGCGCACCGAGCACGCGATCGTCGGCGAGGTCTACGACGTGTATGACGACATGTATGACGACATGTATGACGACGCCGGCCGGCACGGCGCCGCGCGGGGGCGCATCGCCTGCGTCGCGCACCACTGGGACCAGCGCGCCGGCGAAGTCGTCGACGTGGTGTGGCATCTGCGCTACGACGATGACTACAAGTTGACCGACGCGGGTTGGCGGATAGCCCGCAGGGCGCTGACGATCAACGCCATCGAAACCCGGCCGGTCCGACGATTGCTGCCACGCGACTCGGCCTAGCCGAGCTGGCAGGAGAATATGCCCAAACTCACAGCGCCCTTTCAGGTCCGCGTTTGCGGTGGGAATCGAGTGTTCCCGAGGCAGGTGCGGAAAGGGCTATTGGCGGCGGAGCGGGTTCTGCCCTCTGGCAACTGTTGCTGACGACCACACTGCCCCGACTGGGCCGCGGTGGCGGACTTTCTCCAGTCCCACTTGGATTTATCCATGTCTTTTCGTGTATTTTTGGGCGCGTGACGCATGCCGAAAGCAAGCAAGTTGATCCGGTGGGGAATGGCTCAGTCTCGACGTTGACGGTCGGCGCGCCGCTGCTGACGGACCCCGACTTCCGCAGCGAGATACACACCGCCGAGGACACGATCGATGTCGAAACCTACGGCGGCGGCTTCGACCTCACCAGGCGGGCGACCGCTCCCAAGCTGCGCATCGGCCGCGACAAGTGGTTCAACCTGCTGTGGCTGATCCCGATCGGCTTCGCGCTGCTGGTCGTGGCGGTGGCGATCGGCAAGGGGCTGTACAACATGCCCTCGGTGCAGGCGTTCATCCAACGTTATCCGGGCGCCGACATCCCCGAGAAGGTTCCCGGCGTTCCCGCCTGGCTTGGCTGGACGCACTTTTTCAACCTGTTCGTGATGATCTTCATCATCAGGAGCGGGATCCAGATTCTGTGTGACCACCCGCGGCTCTACTTGAGCCGCAATGCCACCCCCGGCAAGGACGAGTGGTTGCGCGTGGGTCCCCCGGTCCCCGACGACGAGCTGTGGACCGCCAACGCCGACACCGTCGCCCTGCCGCCACAGCTCGGACTGCCCGGGTTCCGGCACTCCATCGGGCTGGCCCGCTGGTGGCACCTGGGCATGGATGTTCTATGGCTGGTCAACGGTCTGGTCTTCTACGTGCTGTTGTTCGCCACCGGGCAGTGGCGGCACATCGTGCCGACCAGTTGGGACGTGTTTCCCAACGCCCTGTCGGTGGCCATTCAGTACCTGTCCGTCGAGCACTGGCCGGCGGACAACGGCTGGGTCGCCTACAACGGCCTGCAGATGCTGGCGTACTTCACCACGGTCTTCATCGCCGCGCCGGCGGCGTTGATCACCGGGCTGGGCATGTCGCCCGCGCTGTCGCAGCGGGTGCACTGGCTGAGCACGCGGTTGAGCATTCAGCACGCGCGTTCGCTGCACTTCCTGGTGCTGGTGTACTTCCTGTTCTTCATCATCGTGCACGTCACGCTGGTGTTCGCGACCAGCGCGCTGAGGAACCTCAACCACATGTTCGCCGCCCGCGACGACAACAGCTGGATGGGGTTCTGGGTCTTTGCCGCGGCCATGGTGGTGTGCGCCGTCGCCTGGGTCTGGGCAACCCCGTTCACGATCAAGCACCCGCGCGTGATCCAGCGTGTCGGATACGCACTGGTCGGCCCGTTCCAGCGGCTGCTGGAGCAGTTGAACCCCCGGCCGGGCGCGTTCACCGAGGAAGACATCTCGCCGCATCACTGGCGCAACGGCCGGCTGCCGGAGACCGTCGAGTACAAAGAGTTGGAGGCCAACGACTTCCGTGACTGGCGGCTGAAGGTCTACGGCCTCGTCGAGCACCCGATGGAGTTCTCGCTCGACGACCTCAAGGCGCTGCCCTACCACGACCAGATCAGCCAGCACTTCTGCATCCAGGCCTGGTCGGGTGTGGCCAAATGGGGTGGCGTGCAGATGAAGACGATCATGGACATCGTCAAGCCACTGCCCGAGGCGAAATGGGTGGTGTTCTATTCGATGGGCCTCGGCGCCACCGGCGGCATCTACTACAACGCCCATCCCCTCGACCAGATGGGCAACCACATGACCATGCTGGCCTACAACATGAACGACCAGCCGCTGCCCTACATGCACGGCAAGCCGCTGCGGTTGCGCAACGAGTTGCAACACGGCTTCAAACTGGTCAAGTGGATCAAGGGCATCGAGTTCGTCGCCGACTACCACGACATCGGTAGCGGCTATGGCGGCTACAGCGAAGACCACAAGTACTTCGGGCGCCACCAGACCCTGTAGGGGTCCTCGAAAATCCCTCCCTCGAAAACCCCTGTGGTATCGGGATTTTCGGCCTACCGGAGCGCGGCCAGATTGTTCACCGATTTGCGCACGTCTGATCGCACCACCCTGGCGACGACCCGTCCGAGCGGCCCGGAGAGCACGCCGCCCGTCAGGTCCGCGGTGAGGTTGAAAGTCGACCCAGGATGGTTGTCGGCGACGTCCATCGCCACCGCGATGCGGATTCCGCCGCGGCCCCGCCCCTGCAGTTCAATCGATTTCGGCTCGTCGTACCGGGTGACCGTCCAGTGAATGATGTTGCGAAAGCCCTTGACCTTGACGCACGACGAAACCCGGGTGCCCTCCCCGATCGTCGACGGCACCTCGCTCCGCCATCCGCCGAAGATCGTCATCCACTCGTCGAGTCGACTCAGGTCTGACGCCAGCTTCCAGGCCGCTTCCGGTTCCAGGTCCGACGACGTCGAAACATCCACTCGTGCCAAGGCTTACCCCCGCTTTTCGCTTGAGGGGTTGCATACCCGGGTGGGCGCGGCCGATAAACGCGGCGGATGTGTGGCTCCCTAGGGCCAGGCCTTGTCCAACTGGTGCGCCACGTCGATGACCTGCGCGGCCTGCGATTGCGGCGAGTCGATCTCCTCGGCGACGTACTGGGCGATGAATCTGCGGATCTCACCGTCGACGCCGGCAAGGATGCGCAGCACCTCGCCGCGGAAGGACTTGGACGACACGTTGACGGTGATGTCGGACGGCCGCGGCTTCGCGACGTCGACGATCAGAAGCAGCGGCTCGGCGGCTCGTGCCGTGGCGCGCAGGGCGATGTCCCCGGACACCACGAATCGCTGCTTGTCGAGTCGCAGGTCCAGGAGCAGGTCGATGGACAGCGGGATGTGTATGACGAACGTGATGGCCTCACCCAGGCGCCGCGTGACGCGCGCATCGTGGATCTTGACGTTGGCGCTGACCTTGGCGATGCCACCGGGCCCCTGAGCGATCGGCTCCATGGCGAACTCGTTGCCCGCGATGTCGGCAAACGCGGCGGCGACGCGCTCGGGCGTCACGGCGACCTCGAAGAACCTGCGGCCGAACTCCTCGTAGGTGACATAATCGTGGGTCTGCATAGGCTTATACAGTCTCACGTCACCCGCCGGAACGGCCGCTGATCTGCTCGCGTCGCAGGAATTTCGCGTCAGACGCAGGCCGACGGGGCCCGCGGCGTCGGCCTGCGTCTGTGAACAACACCACACCCAGTCGCTTCGATTCGGTGTGTCGGCCGGCGGCCTGGGAGGCTTGGAGGAGTTGGAGGTGTTTGGGAGTCCTATGAGCGCCCACGAGGTTATTGAGTCGCGCTCGGCCGCGTCCCGGGTCGCGGGGATGCTCACCTGGCTCGGCGGTGGGCACCGGCCCGAACTCGCCGAGCGTCACGAGCGGTCCACCCATGCCGTGGCCGGCGCCGTCGTGCTTTTCGGGGCCCTGCTGGCCTGGCTGGTGGCGAGCCTGGCGGTTTCCGGGTCGACGAGCTGGCCGGTGCCGGCCATTGTGACGCTGACCCTCGTCTTCGGCCTGCTGGTCGGCGCGGTGACGCGCAGCATCGCCGGCGGGCCGCACCGCGGGTGGGCCGGCATCGCGGGCCGTGCGGGCGTCGCGCTTGCCGTCGGCGCCGTCGTCGGCGAGCTGGCCGCGCTCGTGGTGTTCTCCGCCCCGATCGAGCGTCGCCTGGACGAGCGGGCCCTGCGCGCCGCCGAGTCGTCGCCCGCGGTGGCGCAGGCGTCGGCGGCGCTGCAGCAGACGCGGGATGCGCGCGCCGCGCTCGACAACGCCGTCGAACAGGCCCGCCTGCACCAGGACCAGGCCCTGGTGGTGGCGCGCTGCGAATTCAATCCCACCCCGGCTTGCCCGCAGACCCGCATCACCGGGGTTCCCGGTGCCGGGCCCGAAACACGAACGGCGAACCAGCTTCTCGCCGACGCGCAGCGCGAGCTGGACAACGCGCTGGCGGCCCGCGACCGCCAGGCCCCCGGGCTGGACGCCGAGATCTCCCGCGGGCAGCAGGCGCTTGCCGTGGCCCGCCGGCACGTGGTGGCGGACGCCGGGCGAGGGCTCGGTGCGCGCTGGGTCGCGATGAACGACGTCACGTTCGTCGGCGCCGGCGCCCTGACGCTGCGGCTGCTGACGATCGGGTTCTTCGCGCTGCTGTATCTGCTGCCGCTGATCCTGCGGCTGTGGCGGGGCGAGTCGACCCAGGATCGCCGCGCGTCGGCGCGCGCCGAGCGCGAGCGCGCCGAACTCGACGCGGACACCGCGATCGCGATCAAGCGGGCCGAGGTTCGCCGTGAGGCCGAAATGCTTTGGGCCGAGCACCAACTCACCCAGGCCCGCCTCGCCATCGAGGCCCAGGCCCAGATCGACCGCGAGCAGCAGCGGCGCCGGGTCGCGGAGGCCCTGGATGCCCCGGTGCGCGCGTCGGCGCGGCGTACCTTCGAGCCAGTGGAGGAAGACATGTACCTGCCGATCGCCGCGGAAGCCGAGGCGGCCAGCCGCGCACTCACCCAATTGCCCGCCGGCGCACCGGAAGAGCGCACCGGCGACGAGCCGGGTCGCGAGGTCGAAGTCCACGACGAGCGCGGTGCGCCGTTGATCCCGTCGATTCCGGACGCGACCAGGGCCGCGGCCCGGTGGATTCGCCCGCTGGTGCCGCCCATCGTGGCGCGGGTGATCGACAACACGACCCAGCCCCTGCGCACCGCGCGGCAGGTGTTCGAAGAGGTTGAGGAGATCACGTTTTCGCTCAAGCGCACCCGCAAGGTCACGGTCGACTCCGAGACCTCCGAGGCCTCCGAGATCTCGGAGCCCGCGGACGAGCCGTCGCACCCAAGCCGGATTCATTCGTCGCGCGCGGGTCGCCGCCACGACGAGTCGTCACACCGGGCCCACCACGGGGTGGGGCGCCTGTCCGCCGGCGACGACCAGGACCGGTCGCTGGCGGAGCGCGACCGCGGTCTCGAGTTGACGGAGCGCGGCGGGTTCCGCGAGGTCCGTGCGCCCGAAGGCCCCCGCGAACTACCGCCACCGAAATGATTGCGAGATAAGCCGCTTCAGCCCACGGCCAGCTCGAGCCGGTCCAGGCGGCGCACCAGGATGCTCGGCAGCCACCGGCCCACGTCGACCGCCGCGATCTCCGATGTGCGATCCAACAGCAGGCGCAACACGATCCGTGCCTCCAGGCGTGCCAGGGCGGCGCCGACGCAGAAGTGCGCTCCCTTTCCGAAGCTGATGTGCCCCTTGGCTTCTGCCCGGTCGAGGCGGAACTCGCCGGGCGTCTCGAAGTGAGCCGGGTCCCGGTTGGCCGCCCCCCCACAACAGCAGCAGGCGCGAGCCGGCCGGCAGGTCGACGCCGCCCAGGGTGGCGTCGTTGCGCACGTGCCGGTAGTGGCCGCGGAACGGCGGTTCGTAGCGCAGGGTCTCCTCGATGAACGCCGCTAGCAATTCCGGCCTTTCGCGCAGCTGCCGCTGGACGTCGGGCCGCTGCGCCAACATCCACGCCGCGCTGCCCAGCAGCGACGCGGTGGACTCTCCGCCCGCGGCGAACAGGATCACCAGCATCGCCTGGGCGGCGAAGCTGTCCAGCTCGCCCGAGGCGCAGGCGCGCGCAAGCTTGCCCAACAGATTGTCCTGCGGATCGTCCGTGGCGCGCGCGAATTGCTCGCCGATGTAGCCGCTGAGCTCCATCACGGAGACACCCGCGGCGGCGAGTTGCTCCTCGCTGACCAGACCCTCGACAAACTGGGTCGCCGCGTACCCCCATTGCTCCAGCTTCGCGACGTCGACGTCGGGCACGCCGATCAGCTCGGCGACGACCATCATGGGCAGCCGGTTGGCCATGGCGCCCATCCATTCGATGCGCCCGTCACGAAGCCCGTCGCTCCACAGCCGCTCTGCGGTCTGGGTGGCGAACCGCTCGAGCGCGCCGATGCGCCTGGCGGCCAGGTGGCGCGCCAACAGCTTGCGATGAATCGCGTGGGCGGGATCGTCGGCGGTGGCCAGCACGTGGGTCGGGCCGCCGAGGGCGTCCATCTCGAACGCCTTGACTGCCCCCTCGGGCGTATACGTCATGGTTGCGGTCAGGTTCGACGAAAAGTCCTCGGGCCGGTTGATGACGTCGTTGATCGCGTCCCAATCGCACACCGCATAGAACCCGGAGTCACCGATCCGGTGCACCGGCCCGGCCGCGCGCATCCGCTCGTAGAGCGGGTACGGATCCTGCAGGGATTCGGCGCTGAAGAACGCGTCCGCGGCGACTGTCACACTCCACAGCGTGCTGGCCGTGATATTCGCACGTCAACGCCGCCGCGCGAGGTTGAAACCCGCCGGCCGGAGCCGGTGGCCCCGGCCGTCTCAGCATGGGTCCCGGAGCTGCGGCTAAGCTGAGAAAAGTAGCGGAATCTGTCTCACAGTGAGATCGCGATGTGGGTGCTTCTCGAGCGGGAGGTCAAGTGCCGGGTAACGACTGGTTGGTCGGGGGCGATCGCCGCGAGGTCGCCGTCGAACGCATCTATGCCGCCGCCACCGACATGATCACCCGCGAAGGCCCGGACGCCTTCGACATGGACCGGCTGGCCAAGCGGGTGCACTGTTCCCGGGCCACGATCTACCGCTATGCCGGCGGAAAGGCCGCCATCCGCGACGCGGTCGTCGCCCGCACGGCGTCGCGCATCATCGAAGCGGTGCGCCAAACCGTCGACACGATGAGCGGGCCCGAGCGAGTGGTCACCGCAATCACGGTGGCGCTCAGGCTGATCCGGGCCGATCCTCTGTATCCGCTGATGGTCAGCTCGGTGCGGGCCAACGAGATGCTGTGGCTCACCGGGTCGCCGCTGTTGGCGCGTTTCGCCACCGAACTGACGGGGCTGACCGACCGCGACCCTCAGGCCGCCCTGTGGGTGGTTCGCGTTGTGCTGTCGCTGATGTACTGGCCCGTCGGCGACGACGAGACCGAACGCCAACTCGTGCAACGATTCGTCGCGCCGGCCTTCACCTGAGCCCGTCGGTGCCGAGCGCGTCGTACAGCTCGGGCAGGAAACCCGCCAGGTGGTTCATCTCCTGCGCGCAGTGCACCAGCAGATTGCGGGCGGTGGATTCCGAGCCGCCGAGTACCCGCGACGCGAGGGGACGCACCGCCCGCGACGCCAGGCCGGGAGCCTGGCGCACCGCGATGTGCGGCCCGCCCATCCAAAACCGTGACCGCATTTCGGCCCCGCCCGCCGTCGACCGGATGTGATGGACGAACCAGCCGGCTTCCACCGGGGCGTCACCGGACCCCAGCCGCGCGCAGATCGACACGGCATCGTCGCTGTCGGCGGGTAAACCGACGCTGGCCGGCGCGACGAATTGGATTGCCGCACTGACCATGGTCGAGCCGATGTACTCCCTGATCATCGACGCCCGCCCGATGTAGCGCTGCCCGCCCCGGCCGCCGTCGTTCCAGCGGGCGGACAGGTGCGCCCGCGGATGCCACAGCTTGTAGCGGCGGGTGTCGCCGCCATGCCAGCCGAACCACCACACCCACATCGCGGGGGTTACCCCGGGCATGTCGGTGCGCACGGAGACCTGCATGCTCCCGTCGTCGAGCATTCCGTAGCCGTTCTCGGTCCGGTGGTAACCCTCGTCGGCGAGGCTCGCCGTGTCGTCGAAAGCCAGCAGCGCCGGCCCGGCCTGCGGGCCATGGTGTAACGCGTCGACGACATGGCTTGGCAGCGCAGCCATCTCGGGTTTGAAGAACTTGCCGAACGGTGTCTGGGCGTCGTCGCCGCGGTAGCCGAGGTAGAGCTCGCCGGCCATCTACAGTCGTCCCATCCAGCTGTGGAACAGGCCATCCGGGTCGTAGGCGGCCCGCACCCGGTCCAGGCGAACCATGGCTTTGTCGGTGGCGAACCGCGCCGGCCGCTGACCGAGGTTCTCGTCGGCGAGCTGAATTCCGGTGGCCAAGTGGGACATCGCCGCCATGTTCGACCGCGCCCAGTCGCCGTACCTCTCGTCGTCGGCCGCGTTCTTCCATCCGCCGTAGAGCGCCAGGTAGACCTCGTCCTCGAGGCTGTAGGCCATGTCCGGGCGCGGCGGGGACGGTCCCCAGTTCAGCCACAGGAAGTGCGACGGGTGGTCGGGGATCGTGTCGATGATGTCGTGGATTCCGGGCAGCAGGTCTTCGGCGGAGGCCGACGTCCACATGTTGTCCGCGGCGTAGCGATGGTCGGGCAAATAGTTGCCCATCACGGCGTCGTACCAGGTGGGCATATCGGTTGGCATATAAGGAATCTTGACCAGAGTCCGGTCGACGACCGGGACCCTGCCGAAGATCGCCAGGGCCTTCTCAGCTTCCCTCTCGGAGTCGGCGAATGCCGGGGACGCGAACGTGATGGCCGGGCTGTCGATGTTCATGTTCGGGACGCTCTTGGTCGCGACGATTTGCATCTCGACGCGACGGTCCACCTCGGCGCTGACGTTGCGGGCCCAGGTGTAGATCTCGTCGGCGAGCTCGATCGGGTAGATGTAGAAGCTGGTGCCGCAGGCGGCCGGGCGTGGGTAGAGCTTCAGGTGGAACGACGTCACCACGCCGAAGAAGCCGGGGCCCGCGCCGCGTGCTGCCCAGTACAGGTCGGCGTGATTGTCTGCGTCACAGTGGATTTGCTCGCCGTCCGCGGTGACGACGTCCAGGCCGACGACGTTCTCGCACGCCGGGCCCCAGACGCGGCTGTTCCAGCCGTAGCCGCCCTGCAGCAGGTAGCCCCCGACGCAGACGCCCCTGCAGTGCCCCGCGGGAAAGAACAGGTTCTGCGCCTCCAGCTCGTTCATGAGCACGCTGCCGCCCTTACCCGGACCGACCACCGCCACTCCCCTTTCGGCGTCGATCCTCGCGTGGTCGATGCGGCTCACGTCGAGCAGCACCGCCCCGTCGCGCAGATGGTTGGCGGCCCAGCTGTGCCCGCCCGACCGGATGCTGACCTTGAGGCCGTTGGCCTTGGCATACCGCAGGGCGTTGACGACGTCGTCGGCGTCGACCGCCTGAACGATCACGTCCGGGAATCGCGGGGGAACACGCTGGTTCCACACGGTGGCGCGGCGAGCCGCTTCATACCCCTCGTCGCCGCGGAAGTAGTGCCGTCCCGCCGGCAGTGACGCGGGGCCGACGGGGGTCACCGGAAGAAGCCCACCGCGGGATCGTCGATCACGGACGAGATTTTCGCACCTTTTCGGTGGTGCCTGATGCCTCGCGATCGCGCCGGCCAGTGCAGGCGGAGCGGGAAAACATCGTGCTCCGAGGGCCTTTGGTCGACGGCGGGTCGATGAGAGTTGGCAACGGCCGCGGCACCCCCCGGGACCCCGGCCGTGCCAAGTTTCTCATCGTCACTCAACAGGTCACCACTCAACAGCTCACCGCAGACGACTCGGCGAACAGCGGTCCCCACTCGCGGCGGGCCGCGGACTGCGCATCGGTGAAGCTGGTCGTCTTCTCGCCGTCGCCGGCCAGGTGAACCAGCGCCCACGCCATCGCGAACACCGGCACCCTGTGACGCACTGCCGCGCTGTGCAATTCGTCGAAGGCCGCGTCCGAGCGGCAGCGCCGAAGTCCGATGAGAATGCCCCTCGCGGTGTCGAGAATGCGACCGGAGTTCGGGCCGCACGTAGTCTGGGCGGGAACCCAGTTCGCCATCATGCTGTGGATACCTCCTGTTGACGCCTTGACGAAATCCGCCAACCCACATAGCGGAGCCGAGATCACCGCGAGTCCCCGCAACTCGCGACCCGATCCCGAAAAGGTGCCCTGTGCAATGATTTGTGGATCGAACCCGTTGTGCCAGACCGTCGCCCGCATCGATACGCGGTTGTGATCGTGTTGAGATCGCCCGGAGATTTCGGTCGCCGGATTGCGCCCGTCAACGATTATTCGAAGGTTATTCGAATCAGCCTGTAAGCGAGAGCAATTCGTCGAAGCTGGCAACGAGGGCGTCATGGAAGACGTCGTAGTCGGGTATCGCCGCGGTGTCCACGTTGATGCCCAGGGCGCACACGTCGACGTAGGTGAGCAGTGTGACGTTGACCGCGGAGCCGATGGTCGGGCCGAACGCGTACTGCGCGCGAACGGGGGCGCCCCCCAGGAAGACCGGGACCGGGACGCCCGGCACGTCGCTGGCCACAAAGTCCACGTGGCGCAGGACCGAACCGATGTACCACCGCGGCACCAGGTTCAGGGCGCCGGCGATCAACTGGGTGAACGGCAGCGACCTCTCGTCGCGCACCGCGGCGGTGCGCTCATGTATCGCCCTGATCCGCGCGGCCGGGTCGGCCTCGCCGACGGGCACGTCGAACCGCATCAGCGTGATCCGGTTGCCGCCCATCTCGTCGCCCTTTGCCCGCAGGCTGATCGGCATCGAGAGGTGCAGGTCGCCGACCTCGACGCCGTGCTTTTCGTGGTATCGGCGCAACCCGCCGGCCACACCGGCGACAAACGCGTCGTTCAGCGCCCCGCCGCACCGGTGCGCCGCCTCCCGCAACGGCGGCATCGGCACTTCGTGCACCCCGAGGCGCCGGATCAGGCCGCGATCCGAGATCAACGGGGACCCGGCCCGGCGTATCGGCCGCACCGTGCGGTACACCGACGCCCCGGTGGCCGCGGCCGAGCGGATCGTCGCGGCGGGCCGGCGCACGCTGTCGTACACGACTCGCGGGGCCAACTTGGCCGCGGCGGTCACGGCGCCACCGAGTAAGTGCGCGTCGTATCGCCAGCTGTCGCGGTAGCCGCCGAGCAGCGGGGGCCTGGACGGCTCGGGCGCCGGCGGCAGGGGCTCGCGCTCGTGGAGATCCTCGGAGAGGTGGAAGAGGTTCATCGCTATTTGGACGCCGCCGATTCCGTCGGTGAGCGCATGGTGGAACTTGCAGACCATCGCCGCGGCGCCGTTCTCCAGCCCATCGATGAACGTCGTCTCCCAGAGCGGCCGCGCCCGGTCGAAGTCCTGCATCTGGGCCAGCCGGGCCAGCTCGAGGACGTCGTCGAACGCCCCGGACCCCGGAGCGGCGGCGCGCCGGATGTGGTAGTCCAGGTCGAAGTCCCGGTCGTATTCCCACCGGGGCGGGGCCGGCGGCGGCGACGGCACCACCCGCTGCCGAAACACGGGCAGTTTGCGGCTGATCCGGTCGAAGCGGTCGCGCACCCAACCCCACTCGGGGGATCGGTCCAGCACCACGACGCTGACCACGGTCGATCGCAGCCGTGGATCGTCTTCCATCGCCCAGGTGAAGGCGTCGCTGTTGCGCATGAATGCAGTCATGGTGTGCTCCACGCACAAACCTACGACCGGTCGGGGCAAAGGTCAGTAGCTTATTGGCAGCCAATGACTTTGGTCCCCACGAATGGTGTCATTCGTCGCCCGCGCCGGGGACCGACGGGCTACGACGGCGCGGCGTCCGCGAATTCGCGGAATGCGGTGTAGGCCCGGGCGCCGTAAATCGTGGCGGGTCCCCCATGCATCAGGATGGTGACACCGATCGCCTCGGCGGCCTCCTCCGCCGTGGCGCCGGCCCGCGCGGCCGCCTGGGCGTGCGACGCGATGCAGCCGTCGCAGCCCTGCACGACCCCGATCGCCATCGCCATCAGCTCCTTGACCTTGCGGCTGAGCGCTCCGTCGGCCAGGGCGGCGCCGCTGAGGGCGGCAAACCCCTGGTAAACGTCGGGGATCTGCTTGCGCAGGGCGCGATGCTGGGACAGTAGGTCGTCGAGGACCTCATGATGCTGCTGCTGTTCCGACATGATCCCCCGGGGCTACTTTCTGGCGCTCGCGGTCTCGCTGTGCTTCAGCGAGTCGATCGCCGCCTGCAGCCTGCCGGTGACCTCCTCGGCGACGGGGCGCAGCTTCGGCTCGCCGCTGACCTCCACCATCAGCTCGGGGTTCATCGCCTCGACCAGCACCGTGCCGTCGTGGTCGGGGTCGGTCCGCACGACGACGTTGCACGGCAGCAGCAGGCCGATCTGCCGGTTCGCCTCCAGCGCGCGATGCGCCAGCGGCGGGTTGCAGGCGCCGAGGATCAGATAGTCCTCCATCTCCTGGCCGATTTTGGCCTTCAGCGTGGCCTTCACGTCGATTTCGGTCAACACGCCAAAACCCTGCTCCGCGAGTGCCTCCCGGGTCCGCGCGACCGCGTCTTCGAACGAGGTGTGCAGCGGCGTCGCGATTGCGATGTCCATCGTGGTTTTCCCTTTCTGGTCGTGTTCTCGTCGTGTCCCCCGGCCTCAGGCGAGCGCGAGGAACAGCTTCTCCAGCTCGGCCTCGCTCATGGGTGGCCCGCCGTCGGCCGTGACACCCGTGAGGCATTCCCTCAACCCGGTCGCCACGATCTTGAAACCGGCCCGGTCGAGGGCGCGCGAAACCGCGGCGAGCTGGGTGACGACGTCCTTGCAGTCGCGGCCCTGCTCGATCATCGAGATCACCCCGGCAAGCTGTCCCTGGGCGCGGCGCAGCCGGTTCAGCACCGCCGCGATGCTGTCTTGATCAGCCGTCACTGGATCCTCCGTATCGTTGTACCACTGCCATGGAATATACCCCCATGGGTATCAGTTGTCACCTGTACAGGTCCGTACCGGCCCTGAGTGGGCCCAAACAGCTAAGGAAGCAAGGTGACGACGACCAACCTGACGCAAGAGACGTTCGAGTCGACCATCACGGAGAATCCCATTGTGCTGGTTGACTTTTGGGCCGGATATTGCCGGCCCTGCCAGGCGTTCGCGCCGGTCTACGACCGTTCGGCGCGGGCGCACCCCGACGTCGTGCACGGCAAGGTCGACACCCAGGCCGAGCCCGGGCTGGCGGCCGCGCTGGGGATTCGCTCCGTGCCGACCATCATGGCGTTTCGCGACGGCGTGCTGGTCTACAGCCAGGCCGGCGCGATGGCCCCGGCCGTGCTGGACAACCTGATCAGCCAGGTGAAATCGCTCGGCATGAACGCGGTGCGCGCCAAGATCGCCGCCCGCCGCGCCGGCGCGGCCCGCTGAAATTCGGCGACCGGCCGACCATCAGAGGATGGCCCGCAGGTCCTTCGCCCTGGCGATGTCGTCCCAGTCGACGTCCAGCTCGAGCAGGATCTCCTCGGTGTGCTGGCCGTGCTCGGGCGCCCGCGCGGGGCGCGGCGGGGTTTCGTCGAACTGGATCGGCGCCGCGACGATCCTGTATTTCTCGCCGTGGTCGTCGACGTTGGTGATCACGTACCCGTTGGGTTCCACTTGCGGGTCGTTGAGCGTCTCGCGCGGGGTGGCCAGCGCGCCCCACACCCCCGGCTCGTCCTCGAGCACCTTCTGCCAGTGCGCAAGGTCGTGGGCGGCGAAGGCGTTGGCCACGATCTCGGTCGCCGCTGCGGCGTTGGCGATCAGGTTGCTCGACGGCACAAACCGCTCGTCGGTGGCCAGTTCGGGCAGGCCGATGCGCTCGCAGAAGCCGGCCCAGAACTTGTCGGGTTGCAGGAAGACCAGCTGAATCCACCTGCCGTCCTTGGTCTTGTACCGGTTCACGAGCGGATTGATGGCCAGCCCGGGCGGCGCGCCTGGAATGCCGTCGATGTCGAAGAAATCGGCCGCGCAGATCGAGGGCGCGATGGCCCACATCGCCTGGGCCAGCAGCGAAGAGTCGACGATCGTCGGCTCGCCGGTCCGCTCCCGGTGGAACAGCGCGGCGCACACACCGCCGGCCAGGGTCGCCCCGCCCTGCAGGTCCCCGAATCCCGGCCCCTGGACGGCGGGCGTCTCGGACCCGAACGGGGTCAGCGTGTACGCCACCCCGCCGCGCGCCAGGTAGGTGGCGGCGTCGAAACCGCCGCGATCCCGGTGCGGGCCGCGCACCCCGAGCCCGGTGCCCCGCGCGATGATGATCTTCGGGTTGAACGCGCGGATGTCCTCGACGGTGAGCCGGGCCCGTTCCAGCGCCCCCGGCAGCCAATTGGTCAGAAACACATCCGCACTGGCCAACAGCCGGCCGAACAACTCCCGCCCCGTTTCGGACTTGATGTCGATGGCGATGCTGCGCTTGCCGCGGTTGCCCAGCTCGAGGATGAAGTCGGCGTCCGGGCGCGCGGCTTCGCGGGTGAAGCCGCCGACCACCAGCGCCCGTCCCGGATCCCCGGAGGCGACGCCTTCCGCCTTGATCACGTCGGCGCCCCAGTCCGCGAGGGCGGCGCCGGCCGACGGCACGTATGTCCACGACGCCAGCTCGACGACCCGGACACCTTGGAGGACACCGCGGACCCCTGACATCGTCGACCCCCTGCCGCGACCATTTCTTGCTATTTTAAGTATTCTAGCTACTCTAAGGGATATTGATAGCCCGGCCGCAGCCACGGGCAGTTTTCGTGGCGGGGATGCGATGGAGCCGACCGTTGGTCCGATTCGAACGACGTTGGGCCCCAACGGGGGTCGTTGACACAGCCGCTGGCATAGACGCGCGAACGAGGGGCGGGCGATGGGAAGGGTAGCCGGCAAGGTCGCCGTCATCAGCGGCGCCGCGCGCGGTCAGGGGCGATCGCACGCGCGGATGCTGGCCGCCGAGGGCGCCGACATCATCGCGGTGGACCTGTGCGCGGACATCGAGACCAACGAGTACCCCTTGGCGCGGCCGGAGGATCTGGAAGAGACGGCGCGGCTGGTCGAGAAGGAGGGGCAGCGCGCGCTCACCGCGATCGCCGACGTCCGCGACCGGGTGGCGCTGGCCAAGGCGATCGACGACGGCGTCGCGGACTTCGGGCATCTCGACGTCGTGGTCGCCAACGCCGGCATCTGCCCGCTCACCGCGGGCCTACCACCCCAGGCGTTCGCCGACGCGGTGGACGTCGACCTGCTCGGCGTGCTGAACCTGGTGCACGCGAGCCTCAAACACCTGCACGCCGGGGCGTCGATCATCGTGATCGGTTCCAACGCGGCGTTCATGTCGTCGATGAACACCAGCGGGATCGACGGCGGCCCCGGCGGGGCCGGGTACGCCTTCGCGAAACTGGCTGCCGCACACTACGTCAACGACTTTGCCTTGGCACTGGCCAAGTTCTCCATCCGGATGAATGCCGTGCACCCGACGAACGTCAACACCGACATGCTGCACAGCGCCCCGATGTACCGGGCCTTCCGGCCCGACCTGAAGGACCCGAAGCGCGAGGACGCCGAACCGGTCTTCCCGGTGGTGCAGGCGATGCCCATCCCCTACGTCGAACCCGAGGACATCAGCGAGGCGGTGGTGTTCCTCGCCTCCGACGCGGCCCGGTACATCACCGGCCAGCAGTTGCGGGTGGACGGCGGAGGTTTCCTCAAGGTCAAGCCCTGGTCGGGTGCGTGACGGCAGTGGCACCAATCGGACCGCACCGCAACGGAACTCCGCGATGACCGACGCCGTGTCCCCCGACGTTCAGCGCGACATCTATGCGCTCATGGTGCTGATGAAGGCCGCCGACGATCGGCTGTCCAAGGGCATCGGCACCGGCGAGTTCATGTGCGTGTACTGGCCCTCGCGCGGCCAGGAGGCGATCGCCGCGGCGATGGGTGTGTCGCTGCGGCCCGACGACCAGCTGGTGACCACCTACCGGGGCCTGCACGACCTGATCGGCAAGGGGGTTCCGCTCGAGGAGATCTACGGCGAGATGATGGGCCGCACCGTCGGCGCCGGCCGCGGCAAGGGCGGCACCATGCACATCGCCAAACCCGACAGCGGCGTGATGCTCTCGACCGGGATCGTCGGCGCCGGTCCGCCGGTGGCCGTCGGGCTGGCGATGGCCGCCAAGCGCAAGGGCATCGACCGGGTCACGGTGGTCAGCTTCGGCGACGGCGCCACCAACACCGGCTCGTTTCACGAGGCGGCGAACATGGCCGCGTTGTGGGACCTGCCGCTGGTGTTCGTGTGCCAGAACAACCTCTACGCCGAAATGACGCCGACGTCGGACACGATGAAGCTCGAGCGCGTCGCCGACCGGGCCGCCGGCTACGGCATGCCCGGCGTCCGGGTCGACGGCAACGACCCGCTCGCGGTGAAGTCCGCGCTCGACGACGCGCTGCGGCGGGCCCGCGACGGCGCCGGCCCGACCTTCATCGAGTGCGTGACGTTCCGCTTCCGCGGCCACTATTTCGGCGACCGGATGCCCTACATCCCCAAGGAGCAGCTGGCCGCGGCGATCGACGCCGACCCGGTGCCGCGGTTCCGCGCCCTCCTCGCCGAAACCGGTGTCTGCGGCGAGGACGAGCTCGGCCGCATCGACGAGGAGGCCTCGCGGACAGTGGAATCCGCGCTGCAGGCCGTCATGGGTGCCGACTCCCCATCGATCGACGAACTCGACCGCGACGTGTACGCGACGCCGATCAGGTTCCCGGTATGAATGCGCAAGAGAAAGAGATGACGATGCGCGAGGCGCTGAACCTCGCGCTGGACGAGGCGCTGCGGGCCGACGACCGAGTCTTCCTGCTGGGCGAGGACATTGCCGACCCCGGGGCGTCGGGCCCCACCGCGGGACTGTCCACGAAATACGGCCACGACCGCGTCCTCGACACCCCGATCTCGGAGGCCGCGATCGTCGGCGCGGCGATCGGCGCGGCCATCGACGGGCTGCTGCCGGTGGCCGAGATCATGATCATGGACTTCATCGGGATCGCCGCCGATCAGCTGATCAACAACGCGGCCAAGCTGCGCTTCATGACCGCCGGGCGCACATGCGCGCCGATCACCATCCGCACCCAGGTGTACGCGGGGCTGGCCACCGGCGCCACGCACTCGCAGAGCCTGGAGGCGTGGTTCATGCACATCCCCGGGATGAAGGTGATCGTGCCCTCCACCCCCCGCGACGGCAAGGGCCTGCTGACCTCGGCGATCTTCGACGAGGACCCCTGCCTGTTCGTCGAGACGATCCGCCTGCAAAGCAAGAAGGGACCCGTCCCCGTCGACCCCGGGTTCTCGATTCCGCTCGGGCGGGCCGACATCAAGCGACCGGGATCCGACGTGAGCCTGATCGGCTACGGACGTGCCGTGCACGACGCGCTGGCGGCGGCGGCCACGCTGGCCGAGCAGGGGGTGAGCGCGGAGGTCGTCGACCTGCGCACCCTCGTCCCGCTGGATGTCGAGACCGTCGTCGATTCCGTGCGCCGCACCCGCCGGGCCGTGATCGTCCACGACGCGGTGCAATTCGCCGGGCCCGGAGCGGAAGTCGCCGCGATACTGCAATCGGAGCTGTTCGGCGAGCTGGCCGCGCCCGTCGAGCGGGTCGGCGCCAGGTTCGTCCCCAACCCGGCCGCGGCCGCGCTGGAGGCGCAGGTGTACCCGTCGCCGGCCCGGATCGTCGCGGCCGCGCAGCGAACCCTGGATAGGGCGGAAGCCCGTGGCTGACTTCATCATTCGCATCCCGCGGGTGTCGGTGGCCGTCTCGGAGGCCGAGCTCACCGACTTCCTGGTCGACGCCGGTGAGCGCGTCGAAGAGGGCACCCCGATCTACGTGATCGCCACGGAGAAGGTGGAACAGGAGATCGAGGCCGGGGCGTCGGGCATCGTGCAGTGGACGGGCCAGATCGGGGCCACCTACGACATCGGCGCCGAGATCGGCGTCATCACCTCATAATCAGAAAGCGATCAGAAAGCGAAAGGTAAGGGCAGACAATGGATCTCAACGAGACCCGCGAGAGAATCATCTACGAAAAGGAAGGCCCCATCGCCCGCGTCACGCTGAACTGGCCCGAGAAGGCCAACGCCCAGGACCAGAAGCTGGCCGAGGAGGTCGACGCGGCCCTGCTGGACGCGGACCGCGACTACGACATCAAGGTGCTGATCCTCAAGGCCAACGGCAAGGGCTTCTGTTCCGGGCACGCCATCGGCAACAACTCGGTCGACTACCCGGAATTCGTTGCGGGAGCAAAGGTCATGGGTACGCCCTGGAAGCCGCAGACCGACCTGTTCGTGAAGCCGATCCTGAACCTGTGGGAGTTCTCCAAGCCGACGATCGCCCAGGTGCACGGCTACTGCGTCGGGGGCGGCACCCACTACGGCCTCACCACCGACATCGTCATCGCCTCCGAGGACGCCTACTTCTCCTACCCGCCGCTGCAGGGCTTCGGCATGCCCTCGGGCGAGTGCTCGATCGAGCCGTGGGTCTTCATGAACTGGCGGCGCGCCGCGTACTACCTGTATCTCGCCGAGGTCATCGACGCCAAGAAGGCGCTGGAGGTCGGCCTGGTCAACGAGGTGGTGCCCCGAGAGCAACTCAACGACCGCGTCGAGGCCATCGCCCGTCACATCGCCCAGGCACCGATGACGACGCTGCTGGCCACCAAGGCGAACCTCAAGCGGGCCTGGGAGCTGATGGGCATGCGGGTGCACTGGCAAAGCTCCAACGACCTCGTCGCGCTGGCGTCGATCAGCAAGGACGTGCAGGAGCTGATCCAGCAGGTGTTCAAGGACAAGGTGCTGCCATCCGAGCAGGCCCGGCGCCAGGCCGCGGCGGCCGCCCAGACCGACGGCGCCCCAGCAACTTAGGCCCGCCGGTGAACATCGCCGATCACGCGAGCACCGACCCCCGCGCGCCGGCCTTGATCATGTCCGGGGGCGGCACGGTCTCGTTCGGCGAGCTGCACGCCCGCAGCCTGCGGGTCGCCGCGCTGCTGCACGGCGCCGGACTGCGCCGCGGCGACGGGGTGGCACTGGTCCTGCCGAACCGGCCCGAGTTCCTCGAAATCACCTGGGGCTGCCAGCTTTCCGGGCTCTACTACACCCCGGTCAACACCCACTTCACCCCCGAGGAGGTCGCCTACGTCATCGACGACTCCGACGCGAAGGCGGTGTTCGTGGACGCGTCGAAGGCCGACCTCGCGTCCCACGTCCGCGACGTCAACGCGGCGGTGGGGGTCCACGTAATTGTTGGGGACGTCGTCGGGGGTGACCTGCCCGGCTGGCGGGCCTACGAGGACGCGCTGGCCGGGGCGGGCGATCCGCCGCCGCTGTCGGACGGCTCGGAAATGCTGTACTCGTCGGGAACGACGGGGCGGCCCAAGGCCGTTCGCCGGCCGCTTCCGACCGACGGCAACGGCTCGTGGGCCCAGTCGGTGCTGGAGCGGGCGCTCACCCACAAGTACGGGATGGGCCCGTCGAGCGTGTACCTGTCCCCCGCGCCGCTCTACCACGCCGCCGGGGTGAACTACACCATGGCGATCAATCGGGTGGGCGCCGCGTCGATCGTCATGCCCAAGTTCGACGCCGAAACCGTGCTGCGGCTGATCGAGACCCACCGCGTCACCCACGCCCAGTTCGTGCCGACGATGTTCGTGCGGATGCTCAAGCTGCCCAGGGCCGTCCGGGAAAAATACGACGTCTCGAGTCTGCGGTGCGTCATTCACGCCGCCGCGCCCTGCCCGGTGGACGTCAAGCACCACATGATGAAGTGGTTCGGGCCCATCATCCACGAATACTACGGCGGTACAGAGGGATTCGCCGGCACCACGATCGGGCCCGAGGAGTGGCTGGCCCACCCCGGCTCGGTGGGCATACCCATGAGCCCGGTGCACGTCCTCGACGAGGACGGGCGGGAGCTTCCCATCGGAGAGCCCGGCGAGCTTTACTTCGAGGGTGGCCCCGACTTCGAGTACTTCAAGGACCCCGCCAAGACCGCGTCGGTCTACAACGACCGCGGGTGGCGCTCGCTGGGCGACGTGGGTTACGTCGACGAGGACGGCTACATGTATCTGACCGACCGATCGACGTTCATGATCGTCTCCGGCGGGGTGAACATCTACCCGCAGGAGGCGGAGAACGTGCTGATCATGCATCCCAAGCTGGTGGACGCGGCGGTGTTCGGCGTCCCCAACGACGAGTTCGGCGAGGAGGTCAAGGCCGTCGTGCAACCCGTCGAGGGCGTCACACCGGGTCCCGACCTCGAGGCCGAGCTAATCGAATACTGCCGAGCGCACCTGGCCGGCTACAAGTGCCCGCGCACAGTCGATTTCGAGCCGGAGTTGCCCCGGGACCCGAACGGAAAGCTCTACAAGAGGCGCATCCGCGAACGCTACTGGCAGGGGCGGGTATCAGGGATCCTATGAACGAGGAATGGCCATGAGTATGGACGTGCACTGGGCGCCGCTGCCGGTGCCGTGGGCAGTGCAGACCGCCGACCGGATTCCCAAGCAGCGCTACTACGACCCGGAGTTCTACGCGCTGGAGAAGGAGATGTTCTGGCCGCGGGTGTGGCAGATGGCCTGCCGGCTCGAGGAGATCCCCAAGCCCGGCGATTTCGTGGAGTACGAGATCCTCGACGAGTCGATCATCGTGGTGCGAGTCGACGCGCAGACCGTCCGCGCCTACCACAACGCCTGCCGCCATCGCGGGGTAAAGCTGGTGGAGGGCAACGGGAATCGGCGCACGTTCGTCTGCCCGTTCCACGGCTGGTGCTGGGGCATCGACGGCCGCAACACCTTCGTGCTGCGGCCCGAGGAGTTCGCCGAGGAGAACCTACGCCCCGACGACCTGCAGCTCGTCCCGGTCCGGTGCGAGCTCTGGGGCGGGTGCGCGTGGATCAACCTCGACGACGGCGCGCCCGCGCTGCGCGACTGCATGGAGCCGTTCGCGTCGACCTATGACGCCTGGAAGGTGGAATCCCTGCGCGTCGAGTGGTGGCAATCCTGTCGGCTGCCGGTGAATTGGAAGCTGGCGACGGCGGCGTTCATGGAGGGCTACCACGTCCCGCAGACCCACCCGCAGTTGCTGCCGTCGGCGCAGACCGGCACGCCGTCCGAGGCGGTGCATCCCGTCGTGGCCAGCAGCCTGTACTTCATGCGCACCCTCGGCGACGGCATGGGCGGCATGACCCACGAGAACGACGTCCGCATCGCCGAGGGCCTGCAGAACATCACGCTGCCGTCCGATCCTGCCGAGGCGATGACCGCCTGGCGCTCCGCGCTCAACGACGCCGTCGTCGCCTGGCACCGCGCCCGGGGCAGCGACATGCCCGACCTCAACGAGCTGGTCCGGCGCGGCATCACCGACGCGATCGGCTTCTGCTTCCCGCACCACTTCATCCTGCCCACCTACAGCAGCGCGTCGTCGTACCGGATCCGCCCGCTGGGGCCCGAGGAGACCCTGTTCGAGATCTGGTCGCTGACCCGATTCCCCGGCGACCGCTCCGCGGGCAAACCCACACCCCCGGATCCGATGGCGCCCGACGATCCGCGCTGGCCGCCGATCCCCGCCCAGGACTTCTCCAACCTGCCGCGGCAGCAAAAAGGGCTGCGCTCAAGGGGATTCGAATACATGCGCCTGTCGGACCGGATCGAGGGGCTGATCTCGAACTTCGAACGCGTCGTCGACGGCTTCCTCGCCGGCCTGCCGTACGAGTCGCTGGTGCCCGCGATCCAGAAGACCAACACCACCATCGACGTGCCGGTGGCCGACCTGGGATTCGGCTCGGAGGCACGATGACGACCCGCTGGGACCGCTCCGTCGACCTGCTGATCGCGGGCAGCGGCGGCGGCGGCATGGTGGCCGGGCTGGCCGCGCTCGACTGCGGGCTCGAGCCGCTGATCGTCGAGAAGCAGGCCCTCGTCGGCGGTTCGACCGGGCTTTCGGGCGGCATCGTGTGGCTCCCGAACAACCCGCTGATGCGGGCCGACGGGATCGCCGACACCCACGAGGACGGCCTGGCCTACCTGGCCGACGTGGTAGGTGACGTCGGCGCGGCGTCGACGCCCGCGCGCCGCGAGGTCTTTCTCACCGTCGGCTACGAGATGATCAACTTCCTTGTCCGCAAGGGTGTTCGGCTGATCCGGTGCGCGGGCTGGAGCGACTACTACCCAAATCACAAGGGCGGCAACGAGGCCGGCCGGGCGGTCGAGGGGATTCCGTTCGACGCCGCCGAGCTGGGGAGCTGGCGCGACCAGGTGCAGCCGCCGCTGGCCAAGAACTACGGGTACGTGGTGCTGACCAACGAGCTGCGCTCGGTTCAGTATTTCAACCGCTCACCGCGCGCATTCGCGGTCGCGACAAAGGTGTTCCTGCGCACCGCGGCGGCGCGGGCGCGCCGCCGCCAGATCCTCACCAACGGCGCCTCTTTGATCGGGCAGATGCTGAAGGCGCTGATCGAGCTGGGTGACGGCCGGCCACCGCTGTGGAC
Organism: Mycobacterium sp. 663a-19; assembly: GCF_035616495.1. NCBI lineage: Bacteria > Bacillati > Actinomycetota > Actinomycetes > Mycobacteriales > Mycobacteriaceae > Mycobacterium > Mycobacterium sp. 663a-19. Next base: position 36,326 of record NZ_JAPJAV010000005.1, read on the forward strand.
GAACACGGCGATGGAAGACCTCGTCGTCGAGGACGGCCGGGTGGTCGGCGCGCGCGTCCGCCGCGACGGCGAGACGCTGAACATCGAGGCGCGCAGGGGCGTGCTGCTGGCCGCGGGCGGCTTCGGCCACAACAAGGAGATGCGGCGCCGATACAGCGGCGACCAGCCCAACGAGGGGCAATGGTCGATCGCCAACGCCGGAGACACCGGCGAGGTGCTGCAGACCGCGATGCGGCTGGGCGCGAAGACCGATCTGCTCGACGAGGCGTGGTGGCTGCCTTCGGTTTTCATCGCCAACGGCGGCGCCGCCGCGGCGTCGCTCGGTTCGGGACGACAGCGGCCCGGGGCCATCTACGTCGACTCGACGGGCCGCCGGTTCTGCAACGAGTCCAACTCCTACGTCGAGGTCGGCAAGGCGATGTACGCCAACAAGGCGGTGCCCTGCTGGATGATTTTCGACGACGGCTACGTGCGCCGCTACGTCACCAGCGCCAACCCGTTCAAGCGCAATCAGCACCTGCCGCCCGGGCTGATCGACAGCGGCGCGGTCAAACGGGCCGACACCATCGGCGACCTGGCCCGCCAGATCGACCTTCCCGCCGAAGAACTCGCGCGCACCGTCGAGCGGTTCAACCGGTTCGCCGCCAAGGGGCTCGACCCCGACTTCGGCCGCGGGCAGTCGGCCTACAACGACTGCCTCGGCGACCCCGGGTATCGGCCGAACGCCGCCGTGGGCCCACTCGACCGGGCGCCGTACTACGCGACCCGTGTTTTGCCGGCGGACGTCGGCACCTGCGGGGGCGTGATCACCAACGAGCACGCGCAGGTGCTCGACGAGGACGACTGCGTGATCGACGGCCTCTACGCCACCGGCAACACCACCGCGACGGTGATGGGCCGAACATATCCGGGCGCCGGGGCCAGCATCGCCAACTCGATGGTGTTCGGCTATGTCGCCGCGCGGCACGCCGCGGGCCGCAAGATCGCCGGCGAGAAAGGTCGCCAGTAACCGCGAGCAGACGTAAAAGCCCCTATTTCGTGCCGAAATTGGGGGCTTTTACGTCTGCTCACCCTCGTCGCGGCCGACGAATTCGCGCGGCTTCATGCCCGACTGCATCAGCTCGGCCCGCCGCGCCTGAACATCGGACGCGGCGCCGACCATGTTGGTCAGGATGTGGCTGACCTGCAGGTGCACCCGCATGCCCATCAGCTCCCAGGCCCGCTTGACGTTGCTCTTCACCGCCATCAGCGTGGTCAACGGGATCTGGGCGATCCTGCGCGCCATCTCCTCGACGGTGGCCTCGAGGTCTTCGCGTGGCACCACCCTGTTGAGCAGACCCCAGTCGAGGGCCTGCTGCGCCGACAGGGTCGGCGCCAGCAGCAGCCAGTCCATGGTCCGGTGCCAGTTCATCATCAGCCACGGCTCGATCATGGTGTGACCGCCGGGCTCCCCGAGGCTTTGGGCAAGGGGCATCTGGAAATACGCGTCCTCGGACGCCACGCAGAAATCGGTCAGCAGCCCGAGGTAGATCCCGCCGCCCATGCAATACCCGTGTATCTGCGAGATCGTCGGCTTGGGGAACTCCCACAAATACAGCGTCGGCCACAGGAACAGGTCGGCGGTTCCCTTGTACAGGTCCTCGAACGTATCCCCGAAATCCGGATACGGGTTTTCCTCCGGACCCCAGCGGGCCACGTGGCCGCCGCAGAAGCCCTTCCCGTTGGCCTTGAGGATGACGACCTTGATCTCCTTGTCGCGGTCCGCCTCGTGCAGGCAACTGTCGACTTCGGTGACCAGGACGGCATCCTTGGTGTTGGCCTTCTCGGGCCGATTCAGAATGATCCGCGCAATCGGCGGTTCGCGTTCGTAGATGACCGCTTCGAGCTCGCGCCGCTCCATCTTCGTGACCCTACCGGACCGCGGAATCCCCTTAGTGGTTGCGCGATCTCGCCGCTAGGAGTGAGCTATATCCGACGCGACCGACGACGAATGGAGCGCGATGACGACTCCGCGGGAGCGGGTGGCCCATCTGGACCTGGTTGCCCGCCTCAAATCCTCGTACCCGGAACTTCCCGACGCGCCCCCGCCGGATCTGATCGACCATGAGCGATTCACGGCCTACACCAAGACCCCGCACGACGTCGGCGGCGAGCCGGATGCGCCCATCCCGTGGGAAAACAAGCAATACGAGGCGTGGGAAGAGAACACCTACGTCATGTGCGAGGTGCTCGGCTGGCGCGGAATCTGGCTGTCCGAGGAACGACGCCGGATGGGCAACGTCGACGTGGGCCGCACGATCTATCTCGGGCTGCCCTATTACGGAAGGTGGCTGCTCGCCGTCGCGCGCGTCCTCGCCGAGAAGCACCACATCGGGCTGACCGAGCTGGCCGAACGCATGACCGAGGTCAGGGCGCGCTACGACGGCGGCCTGCGGGGCAAGCGCCTGGAGGCCAAGCCGAAGTTCGAGGGCGATCCCGCCAGGGTCAACCGCAACCGGCACCACGAGCACGCGGTGGGCAAGGGCGACCCGCAGGTGTATGCCGGACAGGCGGGCGAACCGAAGTTCCGCGTCGGCGACAAGGTTGTCGTTCGGGAACTTCCCGTCCTGTTCTACACCCGCACCCAGGAGTACGTCCGCGGCGCCACGGGCGAGATCGCGGTCGTGTCGTACGAGAGCCCCGTCGCCGAGGACGAAACCTTTGACGGGCCCGACCAAAAGCCCGAGTGGTTCTACATCGTTCGGTTCAACCTCGCCGAGCTGTGGCACGGCTACACCGGGCCGGACAACGACACGGTGCAGACCGAGATCCCCGAGCGGTGGCTGGAAGCGGCACGGCCAGAAAGGAACCCGGCATGACCGCTCACGACGACGACCACGACCACAACCATGACCGCACCGCCGCCCCGATGGTGGACGAGATCACCGACTTCGAGGTTCTCGAGATCGCCCTTCGCGAATTATGCATCGAGAAGGGGATTTTCACCGCGGAGGACCATCGCCGCTTCACCGAATTCGCCGAGCAGATCGGCCCCACCCCGGCGGCACGCCTGGTCGCCCGGGCATGGCTTGATCCCGAGTTCAAGAAGCTTGTCCTCGCCGATCCGATGGCCGCCAGCAAGGAAGTCGGCGTCGACTGGCTGCAGCCGACGGGTTTCGGAACGCCGAGCGATTTCACGGCCTTCCACATCCTCGAGGACACCCCCACCCTGCACCACGTCATCGTCTGCACGTTGTGCTCCTGCTACCCCCGTCCCATTCTCGGCAATTCGCCCGAGTGGTACCGGACACCCAACTTCCGCCGCCGCATCGTGCGCTGGCCGCGGGAAGTGCTCGCCGAGTTCGGGCTGTACCTGCCCGAAGAGGTCGAGATCCGGGTGGAGGATTCCAATCAGAAGCATCGCTTCATGGTGATGCCCGTGCGTCCCGACGGCACCGACGGCTGGACGGAGGACCAGCTCGCCGAAATCGTCACCCGCGACTGCCTGATCGGCGTCGCATTGCCCAGAGTCGGGGTGACGACGAACGCGATCACCGCGACCCGCCCGGCCATCCATCCCGTGGAGCACCGATGAGCACCGGGATTTCTCCGTTGGCCAAAATCGTTGAGCGCGACCAGGTCTGGAGTCGCATGGCGGCCAAGTACGGCGTCGACAACCCCGTGCCGCCGTGGAAGACGAGCCTCGACGGCATATGCGATGCGCTCGATCAAAGCGCCTGCGGCCCAGAGATACTCAGCCTCGTCGACCGGCGCAAGGAAGAGGACATGCTGTCGGCCACCGTCTATTCGGAGCTGCCGTACCCGGAGAACCGGCTGGTCGCGCTGGCGCACTCGCTCCTGGCCCGCGGCGTCATCGACGAAGCGGAGCTCGAAGCGCGAATGGCGATCGTCCGGGCCAGGCTGGAGGCCTGAACCTCAGGCCCGCGCCAACAGCCAGGCGCAGCCCTCCCCTTCGTCGGCGGCGATCACGTCCAGGCCGGCGAAAGCCGCCGGCAGCTCGCCGGCCGCCGCGCGGAACGGACCGGGGGCGGCCCCGACCTCGCTGAGCACCGCGATCGCGAGTAACCCGCCCGGCGCGAGCCGCCCCATCATCGCCCGGTCCAGGCGCCGGTCCCGGAACTTGTGGCACAGGATGACGTCGACGGGCGGCCCGTCGGGCAGGCCCCCGTCGAGGTCGACCACGTCGAACCGGCAGCGGTCGGCGACGCCGTTGCGCTCGGCCAGATCCCGCGCCTGGTCGATCGCCACGGCGGAGACGTCCACTCCCCAAACGTGCAAGCCGCGCCGGGCAAGCCAGACCGCGCCGCGCCCCTGGCCGCACGCCACGTCGAGGGCCCGCCCCGCGGTGGGGAACTCCTGGGCGTGGCCGGCGAACACCGCGGGCGGCTCGACCGCGCCGGCGGGTGCCGGGCCCTGACTGGTGTGCCGCTCGTCCCAGCGGCGCCGGTCCTCCCAGGTCACGCCCACAACCCTAGGACCCTTCCGGGCAGCGATCACCCGAAGCGTAGCCGGGGTTACGTTTATCCAAGCCGACGTCGAACCGAGAAGGAGTTGACGTGACCGGTCTGGGACAAATCGCGCTGAACAGTGCGCCGGTTTTCGGCGGCGCCATGCTGGCCATTGCGGCCGGGCAATTCAGGGGACCGGACTATCGAGGGCTGATCAAGCAGGACATGGACCTGCTCGATCGACTGCCGCCGGAAGCCGCCCAGCGGCGCGCCGAGCTGCAGCGGACGATCGATGCGCGCATCGACGACCTGGTGGAGGCCGCCGACCGGGGCCGTAGGCTGCGCCGGGCCGCGATGTCCTACCACGGCAATTGGCGCGACGTCGTGCTGTTGCTCTGCGTGCTGTTGTTCATGGTCATCTGGTGGGACGTCGACCACAGCCGGGCCAATTGGCTGCCGATGTTCATCCTGCTGATCCTGCTGTCGGTGGTGGCCGCGGTTTACACACTGCGCGGCCTGCTGCGGACCGCCCTCTCGCCCACGAGGTGGCGGCGTCGTCACGACCGGCCCTAGGCGCCGACGTACCGTAACGGCCGAATGTGTTGCGCTGCCTGACGATTCCGGCCCGCCATCAGAAGCGCGGCGCCGCCTCGAGCACCTCGAGGGCCGCATCGATGTTGGGAAGTATCGTCGGGCCGTAGCTGCCCGCCACCTGCCCGAGCGCGCGGGCGATGTGCGGACCGACGGCGCCGGCGGCAAGAACCTCCTCGGCAAGCACGATGCCGTTCACCACGTGGGCCGCGCCGAGCCGGCCGTCGGCGGTGAGCTCATACCGCCAGTCGCCGATCTGGATCCGCTCCGGCTGCGACCGGAAAACGCCCCGCCGCGCCGGGGTCAGGATCACTCCCGGAACGCCGCAGAACACCCTGACCACCAGCCCCACTCCCCCGGGACCGGCCAGAGCCGCTCCGATGGCACGGCTGACCCGCTCGTGGTCGAAGCCTGTCATCATTCACCCATCATTCACTCATCGGCAGAACGAACGACGGTGTGATGGTTTGCGCTTCGCCGTTGCGGCGCACGGCGGTTCCCGCGACATAGAACTCCACGGTGTGATGCCCCCAGGCGTAATTCGAGATGGCGAAATGCACGCCGACGACACCGCTGCCGCCGTCTCGCTCGGCCTCGCTCTGCATGCGTGACATCGCCAGTTCACGGGCTTGATAACTGCCCTGCGTCCACTGCGGCATCTCCGCGTTGCGGCCCACCTGACTGAGAGTTCGCAGGAATCCCTGCACGGCGATGTGGAACACGCAGTTGCCCATCACGAAAGCGACCGGCGCATACCCGGACCGCAGCAGCGTGGTCAGATCCTGCCCGGACAGGTGGCTGGTGAATGCTTGACCGTTGGCGCGGCGAAACGCCCCGGGCTTGGCCGTGAAGCGCACGGCCGTACCCACCGCGATGAACTCGAGGTGTTCGCCCTCCCCTTGATGACGCCATTCGAGGCGGACACCGACCACGCCGTCGGCGCCCAGCGAATCGGCCTCGGCCTGCATCCGCGACATCGCATTCCAGCGCGCGCGGTACGTCGCGTCGGTGAGTACGGGCAACTCCGACTGCTGCCTGATGCCGGTGAACTGGTAGCCGACGTGATAGACGGAGACGCCCATCACCAGCTCGATCGGTTCGAATCCCGCCCCGTGCAGCAGCGCGAATTCGTTGATCGACAGGTCGGACGTGAACACACTTCCGGCGTGCGACAGTCGTTCGCTGGCGACGGGGTCGAGCGGGTTCGGTTGCATCGTTGAATACCCTCCTGAGGTCCCGCACAGCGTAGGACGCGGGAGCCCGCCGCACACCCGTAACGCGCAACGTCAGCAACCACCCCGGCATCGGGCAGCCCGGCTCAGGAATCCGGCGGAACCCCACCCTCCGAACGGCCGATGCGGCATTCCAGCAGCTCCTTGAGCGCGTCGGGAAAAGCATCGGCGATCCCCCACAGGTCCGGCAGCAGCTCGGAACAGGCGATGATGCCGACGCCGAGCGCCCCGTTGAGCGACATGACGGTGATGTTGAGTCCCGCGCCGCCGAGGATCGGACCCAGCGGATACATCGCGTCGAGCTTGCAGCCCAGGAAGTACAGCTGGGCCTGCGGGCCGGGCACGTTCGACAGGATCAGGTTGTAGACCGGGCCGTGGCTGATCGGGATCCGCGGCAGGATCCGCATGGCGGTGCCGAACATGGTGGGGTTGCCGAACTGGGTCCAGTCGTGCAGCAGGTTGGCGCCCAGCGCCGCGGTGTGGTCCTTCGCGGCGGCGTTTCCGGCGGCGATCTTGCGGATGCGCTCGGCGGGGTCGCCGATCTGGGTCTCCAGCCGGCAGAACATCCAGGTGGTCTGGTTGCGCCCGGGCCGGCCGGACTTGCCACGCACCGACACCGGCACCGTGGCGATCAGGGGGTCGGCGGGCAGCTCGCCGCGCTCGAGCAGGAATCGCCGCAACACCCCGGAACACATCGCGACCACCACGTCGTTGACGGTCACCCCGAAGCGGTCCTTGACCCGCTTGACGTCGCGCATGTCGAGCTGGGTGTAGGCGATGTTGCGGTAGGCGCTGACGGTGCCGTTGAACGGCGTGGGTGGCGCCGAGAACGGCGCGGCCATGGTGCGGCCGTCGCGGGCGCGAAGAGCCGTCCGGGCCAGCGTCAGCATCGTCGCCGGCAGCACGGTCGCCAACCGCAACGGCCGCATCGCGAAGCCCATCAGCCCGCTCGCCGCGATTTGCAGCGGGTTGCCGCCGCCCGCGCCCCGGGCGGCAGCACGCGGCGCCGGCGCGCCGGGCTCCAGGCTGCACAGCTGCGCCAGCAGATTCGCCCCGGCAACGCCATCGACGACGGCGTGGTGGACCTTGAGCAGCACCGCCAGCGTGCCACCGCGGGCGCCGCCTTCCAGCACCCACATCTCCCACAGCGGGCGGTCGCGGTTCAGGGGCAGTCCGGCGATGTAGCCGCAGATCTCGGCCAGCTCGCGGCGGCCGCCGGGCGCCGGCACGCCGACCCGATGCAGGTGGTGCCTGAGCTGGAAGTTCTCGTCGTCCACCCACACCGGGTGATCCAGGTTCAGCTGGGTGTCGGCGAGCCTCATCCGGAATTCCGGCACCGCGTTCACGCACTGTGCCAGCGCGGCACGGTATCGGCCATACGTGTAGCCGCCCGGCATCGTCGAGGTGTCCAGCTCCAGGACACAGCACACGTTCAGTGGCTGTGTCGGCGTCTCCAGGTAGAGGAAAAACGCGTCAAGTCCACTCAGCCGTTCCATAGCCGCCTGCTCGACCAGGACTTCGGGAACTGTCTGCCCCCGTAGCGAGTTTAGGTGGCGCAAAAGTGGAGATCCACACCCCGACAACGTTTTTCGCGGCAGATATCGCGGGCGCCGGCGTGCATCGGGCACGACGAACTCCCGGGTGCGCCCCGCACTCAGTCGATGGCGCACGGTGTTCCCCGGACGGCGGGGAGGCTAAACCTCGCCGCCGGCGGCCCGCCGTCAACAGCTTGCTGAACCGATCGCGGCCAGAACTCGTTATCCCCGATATCAGCGGCTCCGACATCAGCGGCTTGGGGCCACCCGCGGGAGGATCATGTCCAGACGAGCCGACACCCGCGGTCCCAAGCACAAACTGCTGACCATCGACCTGCTCGACGTGGTGCGCGAGTACCGGGTCGGCGGCCAGACCGTGCGCGCCCTCGACAGGGTCAGCCTGCGGCTCGAGGGTGGGCAGTTCGTGTCGATGGTCGGGCCGTCGGGCGCGGGCAAGAGCACCCTGCTGCATTTGCTCGGCGCATTGGACTCCCCCGATTCCGGGTCGATCGAATTCGACGGCGACGAGATCGCCCACCTCGGCGACGAGCAGCAGTCGGAGTTTCGCCATCACCGGGTGGGCTTCGTATTCCAGTTCTTCAACCTGTTGCCGACGCTGTCGGCGTGGGAAAACGTGGCGGTCCCGAAGCTGCTCGACGGGGTCCGGCTGGGCAGGGCCAAACCGGATGCCATGCGGCTGCTGGAGCGGGTGGGGCTGGGCAACCGGGCCGAGCACCGGCCCGCGGAGCTGTCCGGCGGCCAGATGCAGCGGGTTGCGGTGGCGCGCGCGCTGATGATGGACCCGCCGCTGATTCTCGCCGACGAACCGACCGGGAACCTCGATTCGGCGACGGGCGCATCGATCTTGGCGCTGCTGCGCGAGGTGGCGCACGAGCCCGGCCGCGGCCGGCTGGTGGTGATGGTGACCCACAACCCGGAGGCCGCGGAGGCGACCGATCGGGTGATCGCGCTGCAGGACGGTCGGGTCGTCACCCCCGAGCGCTCGGCGGTGCTGGTGTGAGAACGGGGCCCGCGATCGGCGCCGCGGCGAGCCGGCTGCGCGTGTTCAGCCTGCGCGAACTCGCCGTGCATCGGCGCCGCACGATGGCGTCGATCGCCGTAATGGCCGTGTCCGCAATGTATTTGGTCGCGGTGTTCGGCATCTTCGGATCGATCACCGGTTCGGTCAACCGCCTCGCCGACGGGATCGCCGGCATCGCCTCGATCGAGGTGTCGGGCATCACCGACGCGGGTTTTCCCGACGCGGTGGCCTCCGACGTCGCCGCGGTTCCCGGCGTGGCGGTCGCGGCGCCGATGATCCGGACGTCGGCGTCCACGACGTCGGGCCCGGTCCTGCTGTTCGGCGCCGACGACCGCATCGCGGCGCTGGGCGGCGCCCTCAAGGACGCGTTGAACCGCGGCGCAACGGGACAGCCGCCCGGTCCGCCGGACGGGGTCCGCGTCGGGCCGGGCATCGGTCACGCCAGGGGCGAGACGTTCCAGCTCGGCTCGGGTTCTGTCACCGTCACCGAGGTGCTCGACGGCAAGCGGGCCGCCGCCCTCAACGGCGGGCACTACGTGCTTGCCCCACTTGCGTTGGCGCAGAGCGTCACCGGGCGTCAGGGCCGGCTCGACTCGATCCTGATCACCGTCAAACCCGGCGTCGACCCGGCCCGGGTGCGCGCCGCGGTCGGCGCCGCGGTGAACGGCCGGGCCATCGTCGCCGACCCCAGCATGAGGGCAACCCGCGCCGGCGACGGCGTCAAGCTGATGAACTACATGGCCCTGATGGGCGCGATGGTCGCGCTGATGGTCGGCGCGTTCCTGATCTACACCACGATGACCATGGCGATCACCCAGCGCCGGCCGGTCATCTCGATGCTGCGCGCGATCGGCGGCCGACGCACGGTCATCGTTCGCGACATGCTCGCCGAGGCGGCGATCCTGGGAACGATCGGCGGGGCCATCGGGTCGGCCGCCGGAATTATGTTGGGCCGCATCGCCATTGGCCGGCTGCCGCCGGCCATGACCCAGGGGCTCGAGGCGCGCGTCGAGTACTGGCTGCCCGGCTACGCGATACCGGTCGCCGTCGCGGCCACCGCGCTCACCAGTGTGATCGCAGCGGCGATGGCGGCGCGGCAGGTGTACAAGGTCGCACCGATCGAGGCGCTGGCGCCGGTCGGGGTTTCCGCGGCGGACCGCGTGCCCCGCTGGTTGCGGATCGCGACGGGGGTCGGCGCCGTCGTCGTGTTCGCGGTGGCGCTTTTCGCGGTCATCACGCAACGGGGCGTGGTGGCGTTCGTCGCGATGGCGGCGGTGTTCTCGGCCGAGGTCGCGCTGGGCTTCGCCCTCACCGTGCCCATCGTCAACGCCGCCGCCGCGACGGCGCGAGCCTTCGGCGCCGTCGGGGCGCTGGCGGCGGCGACCATCGAGCGCGCCCCGCGGCGGGTGTGGGCGACGGTGATGACCGTGCTGATCGCGGTCGTCACCACGGTCGCGATCACCGGCACGAACAACGACATGATCCAATCCGCGAGACGCATCTTCGCCCCGGTCGCCGATGTCCCCGTGTGGGTCAGCGCGAATCCGCCCGACAGCTTCCCCACCGACGCGCTGCCGCAAGGCCTTTCCGAAAAGCTGGCCGAGCTGCCGGGCGCCGGCCGCGTCACCGAGGGCGCGTTCGGATTCGCCCAAGTGGGAAGCACGCGGGTGATGCTCGACGGGTTCACCGCCGGAACCGCCGACCCGCTCTTCCGCGCGCTCGACGACCGGGTGCGCGAGCAGGTGCTCGGCGGCCGGGGCGTGGCGCTGTCGGCGAACCTGGGCACGGTGCTGCACGTGCGGGTGGGCGACCAACTGCGGATGCAAACGCCGCACGGCCCGCAGCAGGCGACGGTGCTGGCGCTGGTGCCGTACTTCTCGACGGTCATCGGCACGGTCGGGATGGGGCTCGATCAACTGCGGGCCTGGTTCGACCGCCCGGTGACGACCACGCTGCAGATCACCGCCGCCCCGGGTGTGGATCCCGGCCGCCTGCTGGCCGACGTCCGCCGCGCGGTGCCCGCGCCGAACCATGTGTACGACGGCCGCACCGAGCTCGCGGGCCTCGAGGCGCCGATGCGGCAGAGCATGTTCATCGCCAACGCCGTGTGGATCATCGTCGTGTTCGTGGCCGCGGTGGCGCTGTTGAACACGTTGACGCTCTCGGTGCTGGAACGACGCCGCGAAATCGGTGTGCTGCGGGCGATGGGAGCCAGCCGACGATTCACCCTGCGGATGGTGCTGGTCGAGGCGACCGGCATCGGCGTCGTCGGCGGCGCGTTGGGCCTGGCGTTCGGGTGCGCGGACCAGTGGCTGTTCAGCCTCGTCAGCGGCGACATGATGAATTTCCAGGTCGCGTTTCGGCCGAGTTCGATGGCGGTCGCCTTCACCCTCGGCGCACTGGCGATCAGCCTGCTCGGCTCGGCGCCGCCCGCCCGCCGCGCGGCCCGGCTGAACATCATCGAAGCGGTGAGCGTCGAATAGCGGACTATTCCACCAGCGTGGCGAATCCCTGCAGATGCGGTTTGCACGGGAACGGCACCGGGGTCCGGATGCGGCGCAGTCCCCCGATATCGAAGCCGGCCGCCCTAATGGCGTCCGCGGTTCGGCGGTTCGGCTCGCACCCTCCGGCCAGCCATGACCAGGGCCCGGCGACCAGGTCCTGGAATCGACCCACGGCGCCCTCGCCTCGGACATGCTCGAGGACGACCAGTCTGCCTCGCGGCACCAGCACCCTGCGGATCTCGCTCAGCGTCGCGGCCACATCGTCCACCGAGCACAGCACCAGCCCGACGTGGGCCGAGTCGAAACTGTTGTCCGGGAACGGGATCGACTCCCCGGTCCCGCCGACGATGTCGGCCTCGATGCCGTGGCGAGCCGCGAGACGAGACGCCATCCGCCGGAACGCGGCCACCGGCTCCACGGCCGCGACCGAGGTCACCGCGGGCGGCAGAAACTTCAAGTCGGTCCCCGGCCCGAGACCGACCATCAGCAACCGACCGGTCGCGTGTGCGATTGCCGCGCGACGATACCGGTTGTAGAACAGACGGTCGAAGAATGGCTGCCCCAACCGATATACGTAGGGGAACAAGGGATTATCGCGCGTTATCGGCTACCTGGCTCATCGACCGCCGAGATCCATTCGGAACGGCGGATACTCGTCGCTCATCAGCGAAACATACACCGCCACCCGGTAGCGCCACCGAACGATGCCCATGAGCAGATCGAACATTCCCGGCGGGATCGTCCCGGTGCACAACAGGGCCACCGCGGCGATGACGGTGAGCACCTGCAGCAGGGGTTCCATCGCCCAGCACAGCAGGATCTGCGGGAGCGCCAGCAACCACCACTTCACCAGCACCGCCCACCTGCTGAGCCGCTCCGGATAGTCGACTTCAAGATCGCCCGGGTAGTACGGCCGGGCCTTCAGGGTGAAGGGCGGGTACCTGTCGGTGCTGTTCATCGGGAACCGATAATTCATCACCCGCCACGACCAACGCAGCACCCCGGCGTTGAAGTCGAAGATGGGCCGCGGATAGCGCCCGGTGAACAGGATCGCGACGCCGGCCGCGACCGTCAGCGGCGGAAACACCAGGTACAGCAGAATCAATATCGGGTAGTGCGGAACGGCCAGCACACACCACTTGACGAGCCAGAGCCAGCGCGACGGCGCGTCGAAATCGCACCGGACCCGTACGGTCATGGCCGGCAGGCCGGGATAGCACTGCGGGCGCCGAGGCCGCGGTCGATTTCGATGGACATGCGGCGGTGGCTGGTCAGGCGCAAGAACGTCGTCAGCGCCCAGGTGTGCAACCGGTCCGAGATCAACGTCGCCGGCCGCAGCGCCCCCTCGCCGTGGGCCACCTGCAGCGACGCCACCCGGGACACCGCCCTCACCCGACGTCGCCGGGTGTTCTCGTACCAGCGCAGCGCGCCGGAGAGGCCGGCGCCGTTGCTGGTCGTCCCCGCGCGGAAGCCCGAAAGCGCCTTGCACAACACCATCGTGTCCAGCAGGGCCTGGTTGGTGCCCTGCGCGAGCGTGGGCGGCATGGTGTGCGCGGCATCGCCGAGCAACGTCACCGCGCCGGCCTCCACCGGCCGGGGAATCGGGTGCCGAAAGTGCGGATACGGCGAGCCGGCCAGATCGTCGTCGGTCAATTTCGCGAGCACCAGGTCGACCGAATCGGACCAGCCGCCGAAATTGGACCGGATCACCTCGATCGGGCTGCGCGGCCGCACGAAGTCATCCGACCACGGCAGGTCGAACCACCACTGCACGGTGGCGCCGCCCGCCGGCCACACGCCGGTGTTTCCGTTTCGGCCGATCACGATGAGCGCCGCGCTGTTGTCGGGCAGCTCCGGAACGTCGACGAGTCCCTGCCAGCTGCACCACCCCGTTGGTTCCGCGGTGCGCGCCCCGACGACGTCCCGAACCATCGAGTGCAGCCCGTCGGCGCCGATCAGCAGGTCGCCCTCGGCCACGCTGCCGTCGCCGAATCCGACCCGCACGCCGTCGGATGTGGCGGCGACGCTCGTCGCGCGGGCGCCGCACCGGATGCGATCGGCCGGGAACCCGGTCAGCAGCCTTTCCTGCAGCACCTGTCGGGGAACCATCCGGACGGGCGCCCCCAGCCGCCGCACCACCGCGGCCACGTCCACCGTGGCGATGCGGTGACCGCGGGACGTCATCACCTGCACGCTGGAAAGCAGTTGACCGGCCCCGTCCATGTCGACGCCGAGCTGCCGCAGCACCGTCTCGCCGTTGGACCAGGTGGTCACGGCGCCGCCGCCCGCCCGCGTGTCCGCGCGCCGGTCGAACACCGTGACGTCGTGGCCGTCCCGCAACAATCCCCTGGCCACGGAAATCCCGCTCACGCCGGCGCCGACGACAAGGACCCGAAGCGGCCGGCCGGGTTCCAAGCTTGCGCTCGTCACTCTGTGAAAACGTAACCGCGCGCGAATCGGTTCAAGCGCTCATCGCGTGGCCGCGCTGACCATCTCGTGCACGTCGGCGATCGACCACGGTTCGGCGTCGTGGTGGTCGCGGTAACCCAGCACACGCGGCGTCGGCCGATCGAAGCGGCCGACGAATCCGCCTGCGGCAACGAAGATCTGACCCGTCACGTCACGCGCCAAGTCGCTGGCGAGGTAGGCGTAGACGGGAGCCACGAACGCAGCCGGCGCGCTGTCCAGGGATGCGCGCATGGTCACCTCGTCGAGCAGCCCGCGCCGGTGCAGGTCCTCGATGTGCTTCTCGTAGTCGGCGCCGGTCGACAGCCGCGTCCGCGCGCCGGGGCACACCACGTTGGCCCGCACACCATGGGCCTTCAGTTCCGCGGCGATGGCCATCGTCAGCGCGTTCACGGCGCCCTTGCCCGCCGGGTAGCCGGTGCCGCCGTAGTCGCCGAGAAACGCCACGGAGCTGGTGTTGACGATCGCCCCGTGCCCCTGATCCGCCATGACCCGGGCCGCGACCCGGCAGGTGTGAAACACCGTGCCCAGGTGCGCGCCGATCAGGCGGTCGAATTCGGCGGGCGAAATGCTCAGGATCGAGGAACCCGGCGGCTCGGCGATCCCGGCGCAGTTGATCAGGATGTCCAGCCGTCCGAACGCCGTCCTGCATTCTTCGACGAGCGCAGCGGCAACGCCCTCGTCGTCGGCCGCCCCGACCACGGAGGTGGCGCGGCCTCCCGACGCGGTGATCGCCACGACGGTCTCTTGCACCGCGTCGGCGTCGCGCCCGTTGACCACGACGCCGGCGCCGAGGTCACCGAGCAACTCCGCGACCGCGCGCCCGATGCCACGGCTGCCACCCGACACCACCGCACCACGCCCGGCCAGCAGACCCCGGAATACGTTGTGCGAGCCCGCTTCTCGATGGCCCGGCGGCGTGGGCGGCTCGGCGCGCCTGATGCACATCAGCCGTACAGTACCCAGTCGGCGGCTGAAACGAGAACCCGCCCGGTGCAAGGGCGGCGGCACGACCGTCACCGCCCGTGAGCGGCGAACCGAAACCGGCGATCGCGGGCACCCGCGTCAGGCGGTAGTATCGGAGGCGACGTCCGTTCTGGACACGTCGCCGTTTAGCGGAAAGCGGCCAATCAGCCCACACGGCTGCAGGGCTTGCGTGGCTTCGGCGATGAACCTCCGGTCACCCTCCCCAGCACCGCGTGTGCTGTTGACAACCGACCCGTATGGAAACGGGTGTAGTGGTAGACGACTGCGCGCACAGTCTCGTCGACGTCACTCGGAAGGAGTGGCTGCCGGCAATACAAACGCGTTCGCGCGCAAGCGTTTTCGCCACTAGCTGAGTCTGCAGGAGGCGGTTCAGCAGATGACCGACGTAATTGCTCCACCCCGCCCCGCCCGGGCGACCACCACGCAATCCGACGATTCCTACGACGACGTCGTCGGCATGTTTCTGGCTCTGCGGCAGCTGCCCGCGGAATCGCACGAATACCGGCGCCAGCGGGAACGCATCGTTTCCCGATGCCTACCGCTGGCCGACCACGTGGCCCGTCACTTCGGGCGCCGCGGCGAAAGCCTCGACGACCTGACCCAGGTGGCGCGCCTGGGGCTGATGAACGCCATCAACCGGTTCGACCCGGCAAAGGGACCCAGTTTCATCGGTTTCGCGATTCCCACCATGATGGGCGAGGTCAGGCGCTATTTCCGGGATTACAGCTGGGGCATGCGCGTCCCGCGCCGGCTGCGCGAGTTACACATCCAGATCAGCAGGACGACGGGTGAGCTGGTCCAGACGCTCGGCCGGGCGCCCACCGCCTCGGAGCTGTCGCAGGCGCTGGACGTTCCCCGCGAGGAGATCATCGAATGCCTCGTCGCGGGCGACGCCTACCAGCTCGAGTCCCTGGACGCGCCCCTGGGTGGGGACGGCTCCGACAAGCCGCGACTGGTCGCCGACGCGCTCGGCGCGATCGACCCGCAGATCGAGCACATCACCAACCGGGAAGCGGTGCGCGTGCTGGTCTCCGCGCTGCCGCGGCGCGAACGCGAGGTCTTGCATATGCGGTTCTTCGAATCGATGACCCAAAGCCAGATCGCGGAGCGCATCGGGGTGTCACAGATGCAGGTCTCGCGCATCCTGGCCGGCACCCTGCGATCGCTGCGGGACCAACTCGAGTAACCCGCCCGTCGCCACCGGGTCCTTTATCGACACGCGCACTGTACTGTGCGGTTCGGGCGGACGAAGTCGAACGTGTCGCCACGAGCAGCCCGGAAGGAGCAAGTGCGATGAGGATTTCCCGGATGGTGGTCGCCGGCGTGGCAGCGGCAACTGCGCTGACGGTGTCGGTGACCGGATGTGGCGGCAACAAGACGTCTACCGGCCCGGGGCACGGCTCGACGACCAAGTCGGGGTCGGGCACCTCGGTTACCAGCAGCTCAGGGCCGGCTTCCTCGGCGCCGGTGCAGCCCTCCGACTACGCCGGGCTGCTGATCCAGGCGAGCGACATCAACGCGCCTGAGCAGTTCACGGCCAGCCCGCCGGTCAACAACCCGAACGGGCAACCCGGCGTCGCGACGACGTTCAGCACCCAGGACAGCAGCCACGTCATCAAGGACACCATCCAGGTGCTGAGCGACCCCGCCGCCGCCACGAACGCATTGAACGCGGCAAAGGCGTCGGCGGGTAGCGGCATCAACAACCCGCAGACGGGCACCGCGAACGTCGGCACCGGCGCGACCACGCTGTCGGGGAACGCGCCGGACAGGTCCAAGGGCGTGCTGATACTGCTGTTCACCGAGGGCCGGGCGTTCGTCACGCTGGAATTCGACGGGCCGACCGACTCGCTGCCACCGGACGACTTCGTCAACGATGTCGGCCAGAAGCAAGCCGCGGCGATCAAGAAGGGGCTGGGCGGCTGAGCCGCCGCCGGTCACACCACCCGCACGGGGACGCGGGCCCAGGCATTGTTGCCGTATCCGCGCGGGTTCCACAGCGACGCCGCTGACTCCGGCTGCAGCGCGCCGGTGTCGTCCCAGGCGCGCGCGACGATGCTCAGCGGCCCGCTTTCGACCGCGACGGTCAGCGACCACGGCCGCCAGGACCACTCGCTGGGCGCCCGGTGCAGGTCGGCCTGCCGCCAGGTGAGGCCGTCGTCGACGGAGACGTCGACGCGCTCGACGCTGCGGCCCTCGCCGGCGATGCCGTAGCCGCGGATGGTCAGCTCACCCGCCGGCACCCGGTCGCCGTCGGTGGGGTCGAGGATGTCGCAATTGAGGGCCAGCGCGGACAGCGGGATGCCCTCGCCCGGGGCGGCCGCGTCCGCGTCGGCCTCCGGCGGCAGGATGCGGTAGTCGCGGGCCTGAAAGTAGTTGTCCGACGGTCCCGGTTGCACCCGGATGCCCGTCACCCACTTGACGCTGCGGGCGCCGACGTAGCCGGGCACCACGATGCGGACCGGTCCACCGTGGGCGCGCGGCAGCGGCTCGGAGTTCATCTGGAACGCCAGCAGCACCTCCTGCGACAGCGCCTTGCTCAGCGGGATCGAGGCGCCGTATGCCTGGACGGGCCGCGCCTCCGGGGCGACGTCGGGGGCCTCGAACGCCACGTGCAGGCCGTCGTCGCGGTGCACACCCGCGGCCGCCAGGACGTCCGACAGCCGCACGCCGCCCCACTCCGCGGTCGAAATCGCCCCGTGCGCCCATGGCTCCTTGCCCGGGATGGGCCGCACCCGCAGCAGCTCGGCCCGCCGATTGCCCGCGCATGCCAGCGTCGCCACCACGTTGTGCCGGTCGAACTCGGTGGTCAGCCGGTCGTAGGTCAGGACGAGCGGCTCGTCCACGCGCCCGTCGATCCGCAGCCGCCATTGCCGCGGCGAGATGTCGGGGAACGGGCCGTGATTGCGCGCATAGAACGCATCGATCGGGGTGATGGCGCCACTCGCCAACACCGCGGCCGGTGGCTCGGCGTTGTACGGCAGCTGCCCGCGCACGATCATGTCGTCGCGCTTGCCGCACAGCGCCGCGGGCTTCGTCATGGCGATCATTGTCACCGTCTTCTGCTCGGTCGGATGGCTTATTGATCACAAGCTTTACTTGCGCCCGCACGAGATCCCACAAGGCCGGCTTGTAGGTGCGGCGGGAGGGGCTGTTATGCCGCTGAGCGCTCAAATGCCCAAACTGTCGCCGTTCGAGGTTTTCCTGGCGATAACTCGGCTGGTTCAGCACACGCCGAGCGTGAAGCTGTTGCGAAGATCCGGCCGGAAAGTCGCAACAGTTTCACTTTCGACGTCGGCCGTCGGCGGCGGGTGCCGTTAAATGAATTGCTTGATTTAATCCGCCCGCCCGGTGTTCACTGGGGCGGTGAAAGCCGAGCGGGCGGTTCGCTCTCAGCGGTCGACGGGCACCCGGGAAGCGATCCTGTCGGCGGCGGAGTGGTTGTTCGCCGAGCGCGGCATGTACGCCGTGTCCAACCGGCAGATCAGCGAGGCGGCCACATCGGCGTGAGCCAGCCGAAGTGCCCCAGCGAGGTCAACAGCGTCGCGGTCGCCATGATGGTCAACATCGACTCGTTCCGGGAGATGTTCTCCAAGTACATCTTCGGCGGCATCCTCGACCGGCATCCGCGGCTGCGCGTCGGCTGGTTCGAGGGCGGAATCGCCTGGGTTCCGCCGGCTCTGCAGGACGCGGAGCACGTGCTGGCCTCCTATCGGCACATGCTCAAACACCACCCGGAACACGACATCCGCCACTACTGGGACACCCACATGTGCTCCTCGTTCATGGTCGACGGCCTGGGCCTCAGCCAGATCGACGAGATCGGGATCGACAAAGTGATGTGGTCCTCCGACTATCGGCACAACGAAAGCACTTTCGGCTATTCGGAGCGGTCGCTGGCCGCGGTGGTCGACGCCGTCGGCCCCGAGGACGCCGTTCGCGTCGTCGGCGGCAACGTCCGCAACTTCCTGGGCATCGACCAATGACGCACTCCCTCGCCGCCCGCGGCCCGGTTCTCGACATCCCCGACGAGCCGGACTGGGCCCGCATGCGCGCCGAGACCGGCGCCCGGCTGCGCTCCGCAATGGCCGACCACGGCGTCGACGCGCTGATCCTGTTGATGAATGGCTACGTCACGTACGCGACCGGTGTCAGCTGGCCGCTGCTGGATGCCGGCCTCTCGCACGTCGAGCGCCCGGTGGCCGTCGTGCTCGCCGACGACGAGCATCCGCATCTGTTCATGCCGTTCCGCGGTGGCGCGTCCGCACAGTCGCCGGTGCCCGACGACCACCTGCACGGCCCCGCCTATCTCGAATTCGACCGGGGCGTCGACCATTTCGCCGCCCGGTTGGCCGAGTTGGTGCCCGCCGGAGCGAACGTCGCGGTCGACGAGCTGACCGGCGCGATGCGTCGGGCGGCGGGCAGGCTGTTCCCGGCGGGTGCGCCGACGGACGCGGCGATCGTGGTCGCGGCCGCGCAATTGGTCAAGACGCGCGACGAGCTGTCCTGCCTGCGCCGGGCGTCCCGCATTACCGAACGCGCCATCGTGGACGTGCAGCGGGCGTTGGCGCCGGGCGTGCGGCAGATCGACCTGTCGGCCACGCTGGTGCGTAGCGCTTTCGAGCTGGGCGCCACCACCAACATGCTGGAGGCGATCTGGCAGGTGATGCCCAGTTCGCGGGAAACCGGAGTGTGGACGACGCACGGCGACCTCGCGCTGCCGCTGCTGCCCACCGATCGCGAACTGGCCGCCGGCGATGTGCTGTGGACCGACATCAGCATCACCTACGCCGGATACTGCTCGGACTTCGGCCGCACCTGGGTGGTCGGGCAGAAACCCACTGCGCGGCAACAAGACCAATTCCATCAGTGGCGCGCGATCCTGGAGGCCGTGCTCGCGGTGACGAAAGCCGGTGCCACGTCCGGGGATCTGGCGCGGGCGGCGATCGCGGCCAACGGCGGCCGCAAGCCGTGGTTGCCCCACTTCTACCTGGGCCACGGCATCGGCACCTACCCCGCCGAGGCCCCCATGATCGGCACGGACCTCGGCGAGGAATTCGACGACAACTTCGTCTTTCCGCCCGGCATGGTCCTGGTCCTGGAGCCCGTCGTCTGGGAGGACGGCACCGGCGGCTACCGCAGCGAGGAGATCGTGGTCATCACCGAGGACGGCTACACGCCGATTACCGACTACTCCTACTCCCCCTATGGCGACCCTTATGGCGACTGAAGTATCGCCGGACGCGCGGGCCTTGCGGACCGGACGCCGGGAGCGGGCGCTGGCCCAGATGGACGCGCACAACCTCGACATCCTGGTCCTCGGCCGGCAAGCGAATATTCGGTATGTCACCGGGGCCCCGCAGCTGTGGATCGCCGGGACGCGGCCGTTCGGGCCGATGTGCGTCATGGTGCGCGCCACCGGCGACATCTACCTCAACAGCACCGACGACGAGGGCGTCCCCGAAGAGATCGGCCACGATCACCTCTACGGGCTGGCCTGGAATCCGATGACGCTCATCGACGTACTGAAGAAGATCGACGGCGCCGAGGCGGCGCGCCGGGTCGGAACCGACGCGATCACACCCACTTTCGCCGCATTGTTGCCCGACGCGTTTCCCAACGCTGACATCGTCGACGCCGAGCCCGCCATGCGTGCGGCGCGCCGCATCAAGACGGCCGACGAGATCGCCGCGATGGGCCAGGCGCTGCGCGTCGCGGAGGCCGGGCTCGCCGCCGCCGTCGGCGAATTGAGCCCGGGGGTGTCCGAGCGGACGTTGACCGGGGCCATGCTGGAGGCCATGGCCGCGGGCGGGGTGAGCACCCCGGCCACCCAGGATGGTGCGTGGGTCACGTCGCGGGACCAGCCGTGGCGGCGCGCTCACGGGGGCGAGGTGCGGCAGGGTGATCTTGTCGCGTTCGCCGCCGGCGCGCTGGCGGGCGGTTATGTCGCCGAGGTGGGCCGGACGTGGCCGGCCGGCGACGCCGGCGGAGGGGTTCGCGACCTGTTCGGGCGGTCAAAGACGTTGTACGACAAGATGCTTGCCGCGTGTCGCCCCGGCGCGTCGACTAGCGAGCTACTCGCCGCCTACGAGGCCGCCGGCGAGCCGGTGCCGCCGATGCCCGTCGCGCATGGTCTGGGATTGGGGTTCGACCCGCCGGTGGTGTCCGAGCCGCTCTGGGCCGCCGGCGAACACGACCGCCTCCAGGCCGGGATGGTGCTGGCCATCACCGGCTACGTGTGGCAGCAGGGCGTCGGGGCGGTGTTCCGCAGAGACAGCGTCCACATCACCGACGATGGTGCCGACGTGTTGACCACCAGCCCATCGTGGTCGGACACGGCAGATGACCAGCGCAGATAGCGCTACGCTGCTGTGTCGTGGAAGGGACACGCCTCGACACAGCTCGGATCCGGGCCGCCCGCCGGGTAATTGACCCGGTTTTTCTGGACACCCCGCTGTACCGCTGCGAGGCGCTGGAGCCCGACCTCGGGTGCGCGGTGAGCATCAAGCTTGAAACGGCGAACCCGGTGCGCAGCTTCAAGGCCCGCGGCGCAGAGGTCGTCGCAAGCCTGCTCGCGGACAATGGCTCGCCCGCCGTGGTGTGTGCCAGCGGCGGCAACCTCGGCCAGGCCCTCGCTTGGTCTGGTCGCCGGAGGGGTCTGGCCGTCACGGTCGTGGCGCCGCGGTTTGCGCCCAAGGTCAAGCTCGATCGCATGCGCGCACTGGGCGCCAGATTGGAATTAGTCGAGGGCCCCGAAATGGCCCGTGCGCGAGCGGCAGCCATCGCGCGGCATGACGGCATCCGGTTGCTCGAAGACAGCTTGGACATCGAAACCTGTGAGGGCGCGGCGACCATTGGCCTGGAACTGGTGGACGCTGCATCGTCGTTCGACGCCGTACTGATCGCTCTGGGCGGCGGAGCGCTGGCTACCGGCGTCGGGCATGTGCTGAAGGCCTTCGCGCCCGCGGTGGAGGTGATCTGCGTTCAGCCAGCCGGTGCGCCGGCGATGACACTTTCGTGGTGCCAGCGGCGCGTTGTCACCACCGAGTCGTCTGACACCATCGCAGATGCTGTCGTCGAGCGGCGTCCATTTCCGGCTGTCCTGAACGACCTCCTGCTGGTTGCCGACGACGCGGTCTTGGTGCAGGAGGCATCGATCGTCGCGGGCATGCGGGTGCTGCTCGAGGGCGCTGGCCTTGTCGTGGAACCCTCGGCCGCGCTCGGTGTCGCGGCGGTCCTCGAAGACCGCGACCGCTTCGCTGGCCGACACATCGTCACCATCGTGTGCGGCAGCAACGTCGACCCAGACAATTACCGTCGCTGGGTCGGCGTAACCCCTGTCCCCAGGCGCGACCGAGAGGGTTCCTAGCAGGCGCGCCAAGTGGCCGGCCGGGCGCAACGTCTGCTCCGTCAGCAAAAAAGGTGCGACACTGGGTAGGTGACGACAACGCGGCCATCAGGGGGCCACAGAAGGAATAACTGATGAACAAGGCAATACTGCGCGTGTCGGCGGTGGCTATAGCACTGGCATCCATCTGCATTCCACCGGCACAAGCACGCACCGACGACCCCTGTATCGGCATCACCGATCCCGCTGCCCACGACGCTTGCATCCTCGACTACATCCAGAGACGCGAAACGGCCCAGTGCGATGCGAGCTCCAATCACGGACCGATAGGCCAACTTTGTGGGTAACTTCCGCGTCCGAAAGGTGACCAAATCGCGCTAGCCGACGTCTGGTACGTCTTGTCGAAGGATGAACTCGTGCATGCCAGGCACGGTGAAGGCCAACATGCCGCGTTCGGGGGGGTAGACCAGGCCCTTCTTGATTAGTTCGTTGCGGGCGACAGACAGGTCGCTGGCGCGCGATTTATGCATCCGAGAAGCCAAGGCGGACACCGTTGCCGGACCATCGCCGGCTAGGTCGGCGAGCGCGCGCAGCAGGTCGCGTTGGGCGGGGGTGGCGCGTTCCCAGCGGGAGCGGTAGAGACCGTCGTCGACCTCCCGGCGGGCCTCGTGTAGTCCGACTCGTACGTCGTCGGCACTGATCGGGGAACTGATCGCGTTGTCCCACACATGTTTCCCGATCGCTTGCAGGAAGTACGGATATCCGCCGGCGACGTCGGCGGCCATCGTCAATGCCCCGTCGTCCCAATCGACTGCAAGCGCCTGCGTGGGGATCGTCAAGGCGGCCGCCGCGGCGGGCTGATCAAGCAGCCCGATCGGGCGGTAGTCATAGAGCCGCTCAGCATAGCTGGTGGCGTCGGCCAGCAGAGCTGGCAACGAGGGCAGACCAGCCCCGACGAGCATCAGAGGCAACGGTGTCTCGGCCTGGCCGAGCTGGTGCAATGCCGTGTTGATCGCCGCCAGCTCGGTCGCGTCGGCCTCTTGCAGTTCGTCGACGAGGATGAGCACACCGATGCCGAGCTCGCGTGCGGCCTCCCCCATCACCTCGAACAGGGCCGCTAGATCGTCTGCGAAGCGTCCCGAATCTGCCACACCGCCGATCGGCTCGACTTCCACACCGAGTGACACCATTCCTGTCGCGTCGGCCTTGATGCTGAATGCCTTGAACACCCCCAGCATGCGGCGTAGCCGCGACTCTGGATGCCGCCCTGTTGCCGTGCGCATTCCCCGCACCAACGCGTGCGACAACGCGACCGGCAGGGATTCGCCTGCGCCCGCCTCCACTTTCGCGGTAATCCAATCTCGCTCGCCTGCCCGCCGGAGTAGCTCGTTGAGCAATACGGTCTTGCCGACCCCGCGTAACCCGTTCAGAATCCAACCGCGATCACCCTCCCCCAAGTCTTCACAGCGCCGCATTACCACGTCGAACGCAGTTAGCAGGGCATCACGACCAGCCAGTGCTGGCGGGCGCCGCCCAGTACCAGGCCGATACGGGTTCTGCACAGGATCCATAATCAGACTCTATCAGAGAGTATAACGTATTATATTATACGTAGTTAGAGAATGTTATAGTTTGCTGCGTGGGCGTCGCCCTGCACGCACGGATCACCAGGTTTGTTCCGCCGCGCGCACCAGCATCTGATTCACCGCCACCCGGCGGTCGCGAGTCACCATGTACAGCACCGCATCCGCGATGTCCTCCGGACGCAACTTGACCATGCCGGCGGTTCGCTCTTCGAACGCCTCGCGCGACGGCGCGGACAGATGGGTGAAGATCTCGGTGTCGACGGTCCCCGGGCCCACCACGCCCACGCGGACCCGCTTCCCGAGCAGCTCCTGCCGGATGCCCTCGCTGAACGCGTTCACCCCGAATTTGGTCAGCGAATAGACCGCGGTGCCGGGACGGGCCACCCAGCCGCCCGTCGAACTGATGGTGACCAGGTCGGCCACGCCGCGCGGGGAGTCGGCAGCCGCGTCGATCAGGTGCGGAAGCGCCGCGCGGGTGGCGTAGAGCACGCCTTGCACGTTGACCGCGACCATGTCGTCCCAGTCCCGCAGTGCCGCCTCGGCCGCGGGCCCCGGTTGCATCAGCCCGGCGTTGTTCACCAGCGTGTCGAGGCGTCCCAACTCCGCGACGGTGCGCTGCACGGCGGAGGCGACCTGCTCGGCGTCGGTCACGTCGGCGGGCACGACAAGCGCTGTGCCGCCGACGGATTCGATGTCTCGTTTCAGCTCGGTCAGCCGGTCGGCGCGACGGGCGAGCAGCGCCACCGCGGCGCCCCGCCCGGACAGCGCCCGCGCCGTCGCCGCGCCGATACCGCTGCTGGCGCCGGTGACCAGCGCCGCCGTGCCCGCGAGTGCGGCCGTCATGATGTGAGTATCTCCCGCAGCACGTAGTCGGTGTCCTCGCCCAGATCGGGTGCGCCACGCGCGATCCGGGCCGGCGCCCGCGCCAGCCGCCATGACGGCCCCAGGATCGGGCGTTGGCCCTCGCGGTGATCGCTGACGAAGCGGTACAGCCCGCGGTCCCACAGCCGCCGATCGCCGATCACGTCGATCGCGGTGGCGCTCTTGGTCGCCGGCACGCCCGCCGCGCGCAGACGCTGCGCCAGTTGTTCGGCGTCGTGGCATTGGGTGAGCACAGCGAGGTCCGCGTCGAGCGCCTCGGCGTGACGATGCCGCGCCGTCATCGTGCCGTACCGCGGATCGGCGGCCAGTGCCGAAGCGTCGAGCACCTCGCACAGCCGGCGCCACTCGTCGTCGTCGGCGACGGCCACGGCGACCCAGGCGCCCTCGGCGCAGGGGTAGCAGCCGTGCGGGCACATGTCGGGGTGATGGTTGCCGTCGGGCCCGAGGCGCATGCCGGTGAGGCTCTGTTCGAGGAGGCGGTCCCCGATCATCGACGAAAGCGTCTCCACGGCGGACACGTCGACGAATTGTCCCTCGCCGGTGAGTTCGCGGTGCAGCAACGCCACCACCGCGGCGTACGCGGCGGCCGCCCCGACGGTGGAATCGCCGTAGCGCATGCTCGTCCCGAGCGGAGGCCCGCCCGGATAGCCCACCAGTGACGCGAGGCCGGCCAGCGCGGCGAAGCACGGGGCGTAGCCGGTCTGGTGCCCGAGCGGTCCGTCGTTGCCCCACATCTTGATCGACACCGAGACGATGTCCGGCTTGATCGCCGCGAGCTGTTCGTAACCAAGACCCTGGCGCTCCATCGCGCCCGGGCGAAGGTTGTTGATGACGATGTCGCTGCGGGCGATGAGTTCGCGCAGCCGCGCCATGTCGTCCGTCGATTTGATGTCGAGATCGACGCTGAGGATCTCGGGGTTGATGCTCAGAAAGTATGGGGCCTGGTTGATGTCGGTGCCGCCGTAGGCGCGCATCTCCTCGGGGCTGGCGGCGGTTTCGACCTTGATGACCTCGGCGCCCAGCAGGGCCAGCAGCTTGCCCGCATACGGACCGGCCCACACCTTGGTCAGCTCGACGACGCGCACCCCTTCGAGGGGGCCACCGCGCGGGTTGCCGGGCGGCTTGAGTTGCGGCGACTTCACCGCCGCCACCGCCCGCGGCGCATCGAGGCACCCCATCACCGCGGCGGTGTGCTGGCCGAGAGTGGGTGCGGCGGCAGTGATTTCGGCGGGCGAAGCGCTCAGCACGTACGGCACCGTGGGATACGCCGCGCGACCCAACACCGGATGTGTCACGTCCCGGAAGAAGCCGCGATGGCGGTATTGCGGCGAGCGGCGCAGGTCCGCGGCGTCGTTGACCGGGACCAGCGGCACGCCGGATCGCTGGGCCCGTTCCGCCGCATCCTCTTTGGCGAAGTCCCGGACCCACTCCGCGAATCCCCGCTGGAACGCGGCGACCTTTTCCGGGGTGACCGAGAACTCCAGCCAATCGTCGTCAAATGCGTCGAGCCATTCCGGATGCCCCATGAGCGTCTTGACGCCGCGCCAGTGCGCGCGACTGGTCATGTACAGATACACGAAGCCGTCGGCGCACGGGAAAAACGCTGCCGGGCCCTGCTGGTCGTAGTCGTCGCGGGTTCCCGCCGCCGGAACCTCGCCCGTGATGAAGCGGCCCAGGATGCAGTCGGCGCGGGAGGCCAGCACGGCATGTGCGGAGATGTCGATCGACTCGCCCCGGCCGGTGTGCAGGCGACCGAACAGCGCTGACGCGATGCACAGCGCCGCGTCCAGCCCCGCCTCGTAGTCGGCGAGAAACCGGCCCGGTCCCTGCAGCGGCGGCCGGCACGGATCGGCGTGGCTGGGGGTGTGGTAACCCCAGCCGCTGGCGTGGAACACGTTGATGCTCTTGGCGTTGTCGAACTCGGCGGGCGCACCGAGGCCGAAGGGCGTGATCGAGCAGAACACCACATTGGGGTGTCGTTCCGACAGGTCCGTCGCGCGGTCCTCGATGACCGCGTCGGCCGTGACGATCAGCTGATCCAGTTCGCCCGAAGCGAGCTCGACCGAGCGCTTGTTCGTGTTGAGGTAGGCGAACAGCGCGCTGGCCTCGCGCCCGTCGCCGAGGATGGGCGCCATCGCCCGGGTGCGGCTCCCGCGGCCCGGCGCCTCGACCTTGACGACCTCGGCGCCGAAATCGGCCAGCAGCTTCCCGCAGTACTCCCCCGCGACCGACTCGGCCAGCTCGACGACCCGAACGCCCTTCAGCGCCGACATGCGCGAACTCGCAGGACGGTCAAGGCTTCTTGCGTCCCGAACGACTCAGCCGCCACTCCGGCGGGAAGTTCAGGTCGTTGTCCTTGACCACGTTGTTGAGCCCCTTGCCGAAGGTGCCCTCGGTGAGGTCGACCTCATTCTCCTGGTCGTTGGAGATCAGCGGCAGCATGCCCTCGACCAGGCCGGTGAGCAGGCTGCCGAAGTACTCGCCCTTGTGCTGCTTGTACAGCTCCAGGAACGTCTTCTGCACGGCGACGGTATCCGTCGGGCGGGAGCGGGCGCACGCCATCGCGTACTTCAGCGTCTCGTCCTCCAGCTTGTCGCGGGGCACCACGCTGTTGATGAAGCCGCACTCGTACATTTCCTTTGCGCTGAAAGGCCGCCCGGTGAAAAGCATTTCGGAGAACTTTCGCAGGCCCATCGTCTCGGCCCACCACCACAGGCGCGGGCCCCAGCCCACGTAGCGGAACGCCGGATGCCCGAACAGGGCGTCGTCGGAGGAGATCACCAGATCGGCGTCGCCGGCCTGGTAGAAGTGCCACCCGTAGCAGTAGCCCTTGGCCTCGACGATGCTGATCTTCCGGAGTTCCTGCAGCGGACGGTTTCCCGCGCGCGCCTTGGCGTAGAAGTCGGTGACTGTGGACAGGTATCGGTACGACCCTCCCGGCGGGTACTTGACGTCGTCGTCGTTGATCGCGAGCTCATGCAGCAGCGGCAGGCCGGGGTTCTCCAGCATCGGGCGCTGCTCGGGCAGGTCGCCACCGCTGCCGAAATCTTCGCCCTCCCCGCGGATCACGACCACCTTCACGTCGTCGTCCACGTTGCACTTGTGGATCAGATCGGCGTAGTTCTGCCGCATCCCCAACGTGGTGGCGTTCTGCGCGTCGGGCCGGTCGAAGGTGATGTAGGCGATTCGGTTCTTCTTGTCCTTCTCGAACTTGATGTACTGCTCGGCTTCCTTCTTCAACTTCTGGTAGTCGTATTCAGGCATGGGTTCTCTCCAGTTCGGCTATTTGAGCAAGGCGCCCGCGTCGACGGGCAGGGAAACGCCGGTGACATAACGAGATTCGTCAGAGGCGAGAAACAGGACGGCGTTGCTGATATCGATGGCCTCCACCCAGGGCACCGGCAGCGTGTGCGTCATCTGCGAGAACGGGGCGAAGTCGTCGGGCCCGGGATTTTCCAGATCCGGCCGGAACAGCTTGAACGTCACGTCGTTCATGGTCATCGGCGTGTTGACCTGGCTGGGGTGCACCGAGTTCACCCGAATCAGGTGCTGGCCCAGCTCGACGGCGAAGCTGCGCATCAGCCCGATGACGCCGTGCTTGGCGGCGATGTAGTGGCCGGTGTAGGCCATGGCCTTGTGCGATCCGACCGAACCGGTCAGCACGATCGAGCCGCCGCGTTCGCCGGCGATGATATGCGGCACACCGGCTTTCACGGTGTGCCACACGCCGGAGAGATTGACGTCGATCATGTCCTGCCAGACCTTCTCGCCGATCTTGTGCAGCTTGTTGCCGAAGGTGCCGATGCCCGCGTTGGCGACGATGACGTCGAGTCGGCCGAGCTGCCCCACGCCGCCATCCACCGCGGCCTTGAGCGCCTCGTAGTCGCGCACGTCGACCTCGGCGGTCACGATGCGCCGGTTCTGGGCCTTTACCAGGTCGGCGGTTTCGGCCAGATCGGCGGGGGTGGAGTGCGGGTAGGCCAGGTTGTCGATCGGCCCGCAGATGTCGACCGCGATGATGTCGGCGCCCTCCTGCGCCAGGCGCACCGCGTGGCTGCGGCCCTGCCCGCGGGCGGCGCCGCTGATGAACGCGACCTTGCCCTCGACCCGGCCGGCCATCACGCCACCACCGTGGGCAGGGTTTCCCAGCCACGCACGGTCGACGTCGGGCTGAGCTTGGCGTTGGCCAGATCGAGCTCCCACTCCGGGAACCGTTTGAGGATCTCCTCGAGGGCCACCCGGCCTTCGAGGCGGGCAAGCGCCGAGCCCAGGCAGAAGTGGGTGCCCACGCTGAACGCGAGGTGTGGGCGGGCCTCGCGATGGATGTCGAACCTGCCGGCGTCGGGCCCGAACTGGCGCTCGTCCCGGCACGCCGACCCGAGGAGCATCAGCATCACGCTGCCTTCGGGCACCGTCCGGTCATAGAGAGTGACGTCGCGGGTCACATATCGCGCCATGTGCGGAGCGGGCGGCTCGTAACGCAGCAGCTCCTCGACGGCCTGCGGGATGAGCCCCGGATTGTGCACCAGATCGCTGCGCTGGTCGGGATGCTCCGCGAGAACCTTTCCGGCCCAACCGATCAACCGCGTCGTCGTTTCGTTGCCGGCGCCGGCCACGACGTTGAGGTACACCAGTATCTCCTGTCTCGTCAGCCGTCGTGTCGTGCCGGTTTCGTCGACGAACTCGACGTTGAGCAGATCGGTCATGATGTCGTCGGACGGATGCTCGGCGCGCCAGTCGATGTAGGCCTCGAACTGCTCGCCGACGGACAAGCCCTGCTCGACGGCCTTCATCGGCTTGCCCGCCTCGGTGCGCAGCTGCGCGTTGGCGCGGTCGCGGATGTATTCCTGATCGTCCTCGGGGATGCCGAGCAGCATGCTGATGACCTTCATCGGCATGATCGCGCCCAGATCCTTGACGAAGTCGAATCGCCCCGATCCCACCAGCGGATCCAGGAGTTGCGCGCAGAAGTCGCGGATCATCGGCTCCAGCGCGTTGATCTTTCGCGGGGTGAACATTCGCGACAGCAGCTTGCGATGCACGTCGTGGATCGGCGGGTCTTCGAAGATCAGCATGCCCGACGGGATTTCGAGGTTGGCCTTGATCAGCTCCAGGATCACGCCCCGCGCGGAGCTGTAGGTGCGGTAGTCGATCACGGCCTTGTTGACATCGGCGAACCGGCTCACCGCGAAGAAGTCGTATTCCGCGTTGTAGTAGAGCGGTGCCTCGTCGCGCAACCGCTTGAACATGGGATACGGGTCGGCGATCAGCTCGACGTCGTATGGATCGAAGTATGGATCGAAGTACGGGTCGAAATGAACCTGGCTATCGGTGCCGGCCGTCACGAAATCCCTCCTGAGGTCAGGCGTCCCTTGTCCGGGCTCTTCAGGATGCCGGCGGCGATCGCGGCCAGAATCCTGTCGAGTTGTGCTGGGCTGTCGATGATCCGGTCGCCCTGGACGAATCGCAGCAGCAGGCCGTTGATGAACGTCAGCGTGATGTTGCTCAGGTCTTCGACGACCGCCGACTCCAATTCGGCGCCGCGCGGCATGAGCTGCACCAGGATCTCGCGGTGCAGTTTGGTGAAGCCGTCGGTGGCTTGCTGCAGGATCGCGGCGATCGCGGGATCGCGGGCGGCCTGCATCGTCAGCTCGTACCTGGCCTTCGTCCGGGACAACTGGGGCGCGGTGCCCGCTTGAATCACCACCTGAGCCAGCCGCGACGGCGACGGATGCTCTCCCGGCCCGCCGGCGCTGTCGGCGACGGACTGCAACGTCGCGAGGTCCAGCTCGGCCAGCCGCTCGGCGACGGCGCGCAACAGCGCCGAGCGGGTCCGGAAATAGAACGAGGTGGTGCCGTCGGGAACGGCGGCCTTGCGGTCGACCTTGAGATGGCTCAGCCCCTTGGCCCCGTCGTCGGCCAGCAGCTGAATCGCGGCATCGCACAGGTCGCGGCGGCGCTCCGCTGGATTGGGCTTGCGGCGTTTCGCCGCGGCGGGTGTGTATCGGGCCATGAGACGGACGACAATACTCTATGTTCGTAGTGTCAGTAAAGGAGTCGGTAAGGGAGTTGCCGCGCTTCGGCGAGGGCGACGCGTGCCGGACGCGACCGCGAGCTACCCTGCTTAATCCGGTTGATCTGCGAAAGGGGGCGCGATGCATAGGGCCAAGAACGCGTTGACGAGCATCGTGCTGCTCGGCGCGGTGACGTGCGGGTGCCACACCGCCCAACACCCGGCCTCGCCCGCCACGTCGACCGCCAAGACGTCGACGACGACGCAACCGCCGGCCCCGGCCGTCAACATTCAGCCGCTGCCGGTTCGGCCGGTGCGGAACTCGCAACCGAGTACGCCCGACAAGTGCCCCGCCACGAATCCGGGTGCGCCCGCGGCGCCGGACAAGGTTCTCACCACGTGTGACGTTGCCCGGACCACTCTGTACACGTTGGGGCCGGAGGCGATGCGGCTCGGGCTGACTCACGTGGACCCGCCCAAGTCGCTGACCGCGGGTTTCTATGAGGTGTTGCTGACGCTGGACCCGCCATCGGCGACCGCCTGGGCGTCGTTCACCGCCGCGAACCTGCACGACCATGTCGCCTTCACCCGTGACGATCTCGTCCTGGAAGCACCGCTGATCGAATACCAGGTCGCCTCCGGTCAGATCGCGCTGACCACGCAGACGATTCAGGCCGCGGACCAGTTGGCCCAGCTGGCGGGCCGCCCCGGGTGACCGAGCTCGCGGTCGGCCTGCTCAGCGTATTCGCGCTTCCGCCAGTGGAATTCGTGGGCATCGCGGCGGACCTGGGCTGCCGGCACATCTCGACCGTGGTGCGGGGGCGGCCGTTGCTGCCGCTCGGCTTTCCGCCGTTCTCGCTGAAGGACCCCGCGCTGCGCAGGGAGCTGCTCGCCGCGATGAGCGACCGCGGCGTGACGATCTCGCTCGGCGACGGCTTCCTGGTGCAACCCGGTGCCGACATGCGGGATTTCCGTGCCGATCTCGACGTCCTGGCCGAGCTCGGCGTTCCGCGGATCAACACGGTCAGCCTCGACCCCGATCTCGGTCGCACGTTCGACCAATGCGGCGCGCTGGCCGAATTGGCTACGCAGCGCAACATCGAGACGAACGTCGAACCGGTGCCGGGATTGACCGTCGGCGACCTGCCCACCGCGGTCGCCGCTGTGCGACACGTCGGGCGTCCCGATTTCCGGCTGTTGATCGACACCATGCATCTGGTGCGCTCGGGGGCCGGCGCCGCGGACCTTGCGGCGTTGGACCCGGAATGCATTGGCTACGCCCAACTCAGCGACACGACGCTGGAACCTCGCGTGGACAACTCCATCCACAACTACATGGAGGAGGCCATGTATGAACGCATGGTTCCCGGTGAGGGCGAACTGCCGCTACCCGACATCTTGTCCGCGCTGCCGCCCGGCGTCGTGATCGAGCTCGAAGTGCCCCGGCGGTCGCTGGCGGTGGCCGGCGTCGGTCCCTTGGACCGGCTTCGCCCGTGTGTCGATGCGGCGCGCCGTCTGCTGGCCGAAGTGTCAAGTGGGTCAACGGGTTAGCGTTCAGCTCGGCTCGCGCAGCGGAAGGCCGGCGGCGCGATAGATCGCGTCGACGACGGTCATGTTGTCTATCGCGTCCTGCGGGGTCGTCTTGATCGGTTCGCCCCGCAGCACGGCGGCGGCGAAAGCATCGAGCTGGTACGCGTAGGAGGCGCGGCGCGGGAATCGCTCCGCACGTTTCCCGTCGGGCCAGCGGACCGAGAGCCGATGGTAAATCTGGGGCATCACGGGATTGAATGCGCGTAGCTCGCCGCGGTCGCCAACCACCGTGGCACTGATCTGCAGCAGGCGCGTCGACCACAGCGAACAGTGGATGCGGCCCGTATGCCCGCCGGCAAACCGCAACTCGGCGGTCATGGCCCGGTCGACGCGAGGATCGCGCAATTTTGCTTGCGCCGAAACGACTTCCGGGGTCGAACCACCGAACGTGCGCGCCATATTCACGGCGTAGCAGCCGGCGTCCATGGTCGCGCCGCCGGCGAGCGAATAGTTGTAGCGGATGTCGGAGAACTTCGGCAGCGGGAAGCACAGGGCGGCCTCCACCCTCTCGAGCCTGCCCAGCTCCCCGGACGCGATGATCTCCTCGATCCGCAAGGTCAGCGGGTGATAGCGGTAGTGGAATGCCTCCATCACCACCCGATCCGATTTCGCGGCGAGTTCGGCAATGTCGCGGGCTTCGGCGGCGTTGGCGGTGAGTGGCTTTTCGCACAGCACGTGCTTGCCGGCGGCCAGAGCGGCGCGAGTCCACTTGCCATGCAAGCCGTTCGGCAGCGGGATGTAGATCGCGTCGAGATCGGGATCGGCGATCAGCTTGTCGTAGTCGTCGTGCACCCGGGCGATATTGTGCTTGGCCGCAAAGGCTTGCGCGCGCGACGCATCCCGCGCCGCCACGGCGGCCACCACGACGTCGGCGTTCTTCCTGGCCGGGTTGACGAGCGCCATCGGTGCGATGCGGGCGGCTCCCAGAATGCCGATCCGCAGCCGGGCCCCACGATCAGACCGATCAGACACGAATCCGACGCTAGCACTTGGCCATATCCGCCGCGCGGCATCGCCGAAACCGACGTTAGCGTGCGGCTCACTCGCAGTTTTCCACGCCATCGTCGATCTCGGCGGCAGCGTCAGCGACGCGCGAATGCGGGCGCGTGCTCGGGACGGACCCCGACGCCGACGAAGTACGCGGGCACCACCGACAGCCACGGCAGCCGCTGCATCAGGCCCAGCAGCGCGTCCGGCGGGGTGGGGTCCGCGCCGCGAAGCAGCGGGCCGAGCAGCGCCCGCTGCAACATCATTTGCACCGCCTGGGTCACCACCGTGGGAAAGACGCGGCGCCGCCGGACGGCGGCCAGGTCGCGATCTGTGACCCGGTGCCGCCGCAGCGGTTCGGCCAATATCGTGGCGGCCGCGACGGCGTCTTGAACCGCCAGATTGATGCCGACACCGCCCAGCGGAGACATCGCATGCGCCGCGTCGCCGATGCACAGCAGCCCGTCGGTGTGCCAGCGGCGCAACCGATTCACGTGGACGTCGAGGTGTTTGACGTCGTCCATCGAAGTGAGCGCCGCCACCGACTGGTCCGCATCGGGCAGCAGCGCGCCAATGTCGCGCCGGAAGGCCTCGATGCCGCGCGCGCGCAACTGCGCGTCGGCCCCCTTGGGCCCGAGGTAGGCAATCTGGTCGTAGCCTTTGCGCGGGATCATGACGAGGGCCTTACCCGGGGCCAGGCGAGGCAAGAAGGTGAATTTCTCGTCGCCGTCCCGCGGCAATCTGAACCACCACACGTCGAAGTTCACCGGGAATTCTCGGGTTTCCAGTCCGGCCTCACGCCGCGCGATCGACCACCGACCGTCGCACGCCACCGTCAACTCGGCCCGCAGTTCACCCGGGCCGTCGGGCCCGTCGTAACGCACTCCGGTGACCTTGGCGCCTTCCCGCAGCAACCCGGTGACCTCGGTGTTCATCCGCAGCGTGAAGCTCGGCTCGGCCTGGGCGGCCTCGGCGAGCAGGTTCAGCAGGTCCCATTGCGGCACCATGGCGATGAAGGGATGGGGCTGGCGCAACCGCTCGAAGTCGACGTACGTCACCGAGCGGCCATTCGAGTCGATCCGGGCCTTGCGGACCTCGCTATAGCCCAACTGCGAGAAGCGTTCCCACAGGCCCAGCTCGTCGAGCAGCCGAAGCGTGGTCGGGTGCACTGTGTCGCCGCGGAAGTCGCGCAGGAAGTCGCCGTGCTTCTCCAGCAGGGTGACGTCCACACCAGCCCGAGCCAATAACAGCCCGAGGACCATCCCGGCCGGGCCGCCCCCGATAACCGCGCACGTGGTTCTGTCGACCATCAGCGCTCAGCGTACGTGGTGGTCTCAGCCGAGCAGTTGCGTGTCGATCTCGAAAACCGAGACGGGATCCAGGATCACGCCGGTTTCCTCGACGTAGCGGTCCCACAGCTCGAGGAGTTCGGCCAGCTTGTCCGGCCGGGACGCCGCCAGGTCGACGATCTCACCGGGGTCGGCCGACAGGTCGTAGAGCTGCCAGGCGCCCGGGCCGTACGGGGCGGGCAGATGCAGCGCCTTCCAGTCACCCTGGCGGATGGCGCGGCGGCCGAACAATTCCCACCCGGTGCCGGCGGCGGCGGCGTGTACCGCCTCGGCGGCGCCCGACAGGTACGGGACCAGGGACTCACCGCGCATGGGTTCGACCCGACGGCCGCGGTAGGCGGTGCCGGGATGCGCGGTGCCCGCGAGTTCGAGCACGGTCGGGGCGATGTCCATCACCGTCGCGAAGGCCGTGCCGATCTGGCCCTGCCGTTGGAAGCCGGGCCAGGTGATGAACCCGACCACCCGGATCCCGCCCTCGGTGGTGAACGCCTTGTGCAGCCGCGACGGCGCGGTGGCGGCCTGGGCCCAGCGCGGCCCGTACCAGATGTAGGAGGTGGGCCGGCCGAGGTTGTCGAGGCTGTTGTCGTAGTACTGCTCGATCTGCGCGGCGATCCGGGGCCCATGCAGCGGCATCGCCTCGACGATCGCGCCCTCGGCGCCGTTGTCGGACAAGAAGATCACCACCGTGTTGTCGAGCTCACCGGTGCCGGACAGGTAGTCGATCACCCGGCCGATGTTCCAATCCATCCGGTCCACCATCCCCGCGTAGACCTCCATGCTGCGGGCCGACCGCGCGCGCTCGTCGTCGCTCATGTCGGCCCACTCCGGGGCGCCGTCAGCGACGACGGGGTGCGCGGCGACATCGGGCGGGCACAGGCCGAGCCGCTCGAGCGCCGCCAGGCGCGCCTCGCGCAGGGCGTCCGGCCCGGCGTCGTAGCGGCCGCGATAGGCCGCGACGGACTCGTCGGGCGCCTGCAGCGGCCAGTGCGGCGCCTGGAAGGGCAGGTAGGCGAAGAACGGTCTGTCGTCATCGGCGGATCGCTCGCGGAGGTAGCGCAGCAGGGTGTCGGCGTAGAAGTCCGAGGAGTAGAAGTCGTCGCCGACCGTGACGAAGTGGTCATCCTCGGTGTAAAGCCTTGGCGCGGGCGGGAACCCGCCTGCGGCGGGGCCGTAGTGGCTGGCGCCGGCGGGCAACAACGCGAACGACCGCTCGAATCCGCGGGCCCA
The DNA here is from genome assembly GCF_035616495.1 of Mycobacterium sp. 663a-19. Lineage (NCBI taxonomy): Bacteria > Bacillati > Actinomycetota > Actinomycetes > Mycobacteriales > Mycobacteriaceae > Mycobacterium > Mycobacterium sp. 663a-19. The sequence continues at coordinate 72,113 of NZ_JAPJAV010000005.1, forward strand.
CGGCGAGGTCTCGATCGTGTCGCCCAGGTGCCACTTGCCCGACATGAGCGTCAGGTAACCGGCGTCGCGCAGCAGCTCGGGCAGCGCCACCACCCGATCGTTCAGGTGGCCCTCGTAGCCGGGTGCGCCCCGAAATCCGGGGATCGCGACCTCCAGCATCGTCCCGATGCCGGCGATGTGGTGGTCCGTTCCGGTCAACAGCATCGCCCGGGTGGGCGAGCAGGCCGGCGCCGAATGAAAGTCGGTGAGCCGGATCCCGGCGTGGGCGAGCCGGTCGAGGTTGGGCGTGTTGATTTCACCGCCGAAGGCACCGATGTCGGAGAACCCCAGATCGTCCGCCACGATCACCAGGAAGTTGGGCCGCGTCACGGTGAAGCATCCTGTCATGAACGGCTCAGAATTCGAAGCGGTTCAGCAGGTCGTACGTGCGGCCGGGAGTCGCCCACGTCAACGCGTAAATCAACCGCACCGGAGTCGATTTGATCTTTGTGTAGCCGGTCAGCGCCGGCGATTGTTCGAGGAATCGCAGCTTGGGGTTCCACGTCTCGATCTCGCGCGCGTCGCGGATGCCCCACTTGATGATGCCCCTGGTGAAGACCTTCGACAGCTTGGGCGCCAACGCCGAGAGCGTGTCGAAGTGCAGTTCCCCGTGGGTGAATCGGTCGGTCAAACGGTCCAGCAACTGCCGGACCTCGCTTTCGGTCAGGTACATCAGCAGGCCCTCGGCGACGACGAGTGTGGGACGACCGGTCGGGATCTCGTCGAGCCACCCCGGATCGGTGACCGACGAGCCGATCATCCGGTACCCCTCGGTGTCGTCGTACAACCGGCGGCGCAGCTCGATGACGCTCGGCTGATCGACGTCGAACCACAGCACCGACGGCGGCACGCCGATCCGGAATGCGCGGCCGTCGAGCCCGCAGCCCAGGTGCAGCACCACCGCGTCGGGATGGCGCGCCAGGAAATCGGCGGCCCAGTCGTCGAGCTGCTTGGCGCGCAACGCGACCAGGTACTGGTTGGACGCCGGCAGCGAGGACCGATGTATCCGTTTGAAGTCGTAGTCGATGCGGTCCACCGCCTCCGCGGCGGCGCGGTCGCCCAGAATCGGGTGCTGCGAACGGCTTTCATACGCCCGCAGGTACAGGGTTACCAGGTTCGTCCACTCAACCGAGCCCCAGCGGACGGAATTGAAATCGACCTTGGCCGTCGTCATGCTCCCCCTCCTGCACGAGTGTTCAGAATGCGTCGGGATCCCGCTGCACTTCGACCGGCACCGGGTGCCGGTACAAACGCGAGGCGTTCTCCCAGGTGAACTTGCGGATCGCATCCTGCGGCAGGTCGCCGATCTCTTCGTGGATCGTCTGCTGAGTGTGCGGCCAGGTCGAGTCGCAATGCGGATAATCGGCTTCCAGCATGATGTTGTCCACACCGATCCGGTCGCGCTGCACGAAAGACGACTTGTCCTCCACCGCGCAGAACCAGAAGTTGCGGGTGAAAACCTCTGCGGGAGTGAGGCTTTCACCGAGCGCCTGCCAGGTGCCGTACATCGCGTGATAGCTGAGCATGTGATCGAGGCGGTCGAGCAGCCCCGCGACCCAGCCGATTCCGCCTTCCGACAAACAGATCTTGAGATCCGGAAACCTGCTGGGCAGGCCGGAGTACAACCAGTCGACCGCCGCCGAGATGGCATAGGCGAAGAACAGCACGCCCTGCACGTCCGGCGGCGCGTCGTCGGTGGTCGACGGCGACGAGCCCGAGGAACCGATGTGCAGGTTCACCACGGTGCCGGTTTCGGCGCACGCCGCCATCATCGGATCCCAGTGGCCCGAATGGATACTGGGCAGTCCGAGCATCGCGGGATTCTCGCTGAACGTCACCGCATGAAACCCGCGCTCGGCGTTCTCGTAGATCATCCGGGCGCCCAGCTCCGGATCCAGCAGCCACGGCAGCTGGCAGGGGATGATCCGGTCGGGATACGACCCCGCCCACACCTCGAGGTGCCAGTCGTTCCAGGCCCGGACGGAGGCCAGCGCCAGGTCACGATCCTTGGTCAGCTGCTGCAGCCGCTGGCCGGCGAAGCCGGGCAGGAACGAGGGAAAGTTGAGCGAGGCGTAGATGCCGTTGAGATCCATGTCTTTGACGCGTTCGTGAATGTCCCACGCGCCCTTGCGCATCTCGTCGAACCGGACCGGCTCGAAGCCGTACTCCGCCACCGGCCGTCCCACCACGGCGTTGAAACCGACGTTGGGCAGTACCTGCCCGTCGTAGACCCAGGTCTGTCCGCCGTTGTCGGTGTCGACGACCTTCGGCGCGCGGTCCGCGAGCCTGCGGGGCAGGCGCCCGGTGAAGGTGTCCGGCGGCTCGACGATGTGGTCGTCCGCCGAGATCACCGTGTAGCGCCGTGGCGCCCGGGGCGGGTCCGGAAGGAACGTGACGGAGCGGTCCGCGCCCGTCTTGGCGGTGGTGAAGTTCGGGTTCGCGGCCAACTCGTCGATGGATTTCATGATTCACCTGAGCACGTCGGGATCGGCCTTGATGGTCATCCGGGCCGCGCCCGCCCAGTACACGTCGGCGGCCCGCTCGATCAGCGACCGCTGCATGCCCGCCATGTCCGCCCAGTTCATCTTCACCGGTTCCTTGCCGGTGAGCATGACGTCGTGGGCCAGCTTGCACACCCGCTCGATCGACGCCGCGCGGTAGACGGCCTGGGCCAGGTTGGTGCCGGTCGCGATGACGCCGTGGTTGGCCAGGATCGTCAGGTTCGCGCCGCCGATCCGGGTGGCCAGCTCCGCCGCGCGCGAGGGGCCGTCGATTTCGCCGTCGTAGGTGTCGATCAGGCACAGGTCGTCCAGGAACAGCGACCCGGTCTGGTGCACCAGGTCGGGCAGCCTGCCGAGCGCGGCGAGCACACAGACGTAGTGGGGGTGGTTGTGGATGACCACGCGGGCGTCTTCGCGGACGCGGTGCAGTTCGGTGTGGATGTGGATCGCCGGCGTCACGTCCCAACGGCCCCGCACCACCCGCGCGTCGCTGTCCACCACGCAGATGTCCGAGGCGGTGAGCTCCTGCCACCACAGCCCCCACGGGTTGACGAGCATGTCGGTCTGCCCGTCGGGCTGCCAGGTGATGTGTCCGGCCATGTTCTCGGCGAACCCGATGCCGGCCAGGTGGCGGAAGGCCACCGCGAGCGCCTGCTCGTCGGACAGGTCCGGGATCGGGGGCACCACCGACGGCGCCCACACCTCCAGGCCGCCGGGTCGTGCGTCACGAGCGTTCATGATCGGTCTCCATCCTTGCTCGGATATCTTGGCGGAGCTCGCCTTTGGCGATCTTTCCCCCGGACGACCGGGGCAGCTCGTCGACAACGATGAGCCGCTCGGGCAGCAGTTCCTTGGAAACCCCCAGCGCCAGCAGGTGACTGACGAGTTCGGGCAACTCGATGGCCCGCGAGTCGGTGAGTTCGGCGTAGAGGCAGACCTTTTCGCCGAACACCGGATCGGGCATGGCGACCGCGGCCGCCAGCGCGATCGCGGGGTGCGTCATCACCGCGTCCTCGACCTGGGCGGCGCTGATGTTCTTGCCCCCGCGCAGGATGAAGTCGGATGTTCGGCCGGTGACGCTCAGATAGCCGTCGGCGTCGATCTCGGCGATGTCGCCCATGCGCATCCATCCGTCGCTGGTGAACAGCTTGTCGTGGTCGGCGCCGCGGAGATAGCCGAGGCTGGTCGCGGGGCCGCGGCAGGCGGGTTGGCCTCGCCCCGTGTCGGTGACGTCGTCGTCGCCGTCGAAGAGTCGAACCGCCATCTCGGGGACGATCCGGCCGCAGGTGCGGAGCCGGCGTTGCAGCGGGTCGTCCAGCGTGGTCCCGCTGAGCAGCCCGGTCTCGTTGGAGCCGTAGAACTGCAGGATCCTTGCGCCGGTGAGTTGCTCGAACTCGGCGGCGGGCCGGTACGGTAACGCCTCGCCGCCGGCGAACACCACCCGCAGCGTGCTGAGGTCGTAATCCCGGCACGCGGCGTCGGCCATCAGCATCGTCAATTGCGTGCTGACACAACATAATACGGTGACCCGGTGCCGGGCTATTGCCTCACACGCCGCCTTCGCCGTGAAACGGTCCAGGATCACCGCGGTGGCACCGAGGTAGATCGGGGTGCTGTGGCTGGTCCATATCCCGAAGCCGAAAGGCATCGGGATGACCGGCAGGAAGACGTCGTCCGACGTCAGGTGCCCGTTGGCCACGGCCTTCTGGTGAAAGTAGTACCAGCGATTCTGGGTGTGCACGACGCACTTGGGCAGGCCGGTGGTCCCGGACGTGGAGTTGATCAGGAAGACGTCGTCGGAGCCGAGCGCGGATTCGGGTGGCAGGGGTTTGGGCTCGACATCGACGTTCAGGCGCGGGGCGCCGGCGGGGTGACCGAGGACCATCGCCTCGACCGAGGACTGCGCCGCGGCCTGCGTCGCGACAGCGCGGCGCTGGTCGTCGCTGATCAGGACCTTGGGTCGCGCGTCGCGCAGGATCGCGGCGGCCTCGCGGGCGCCGGCGCGCGCGCCGATGCCGACGACGACGGCACCGCAGCGTTCGATCGCCACGAACAGCACGTGGATAGCGGCGGAGTCGCCGTGCCACACCGCGACCCGATCGCCTCGCGCTATGCCGACGCCGGCGAGTTGTTCAGCGAGAGTGGTTGCCGCGCCGTCGAACTCGCGCCACGTCAACGAGAGGCCGGGGTGGTCGACATAGGCGGGGTGGTGCGGCGCCCGGACGGCGTTGCGGCGTACCGCGTCCGACAGCGTCGAGTCGGACCACCAGCCGGCCGCACGAAACCGGGCCCGGTCCTCGTCGGTGAATGCCGGCGAGCCCACGGTATCCAGCCCGCCGGCGCTCATCCCCAAATCATAGGAAGGCGCACGCCGTCGCCCGCGGTGAGGACGGGTTTTGGGATCGGTAGCGGCATCACAGGTTTTCACTTGCGTGCAAGGAGGAAGCCTGGAATGAAAACGAAGGTCGTGGTCCTGTTGTCCGGGGCTCTGATCGCGATGCTGCTGCTGTCGCGCTATTTCGCACTGAGCCGGGCGGGCATGCCGCTGGGATGGATGCTGTATCTCGGGTTGCCCATCACCGCGGTCGGCGTTCTGTTCGCGCTGCGGCTGATCAACCTCGGCGCGGGCTGGGGCACCACGGGCGACCACCTCGAGCACAGGCCCCTCCACGCTTCCGAGCGCCTGAAGGAGCTTCAGGCCCTGCGCGACAATGGCGCGATCTCGGACATGGAATACAGCGCGCGGCGCCTGCAGATCATCTCCGAGATGTGACCCCACGTCACGGTTGCGTTTCTCGCCGGAGCTGTGACCTGGCCGGCGACGAGTTATCCACAGTCAGCGCTTTATCCACAGATTGCGCGATTGGCGATGTCGATTCGCACAGGTGTTCGATAGATTGGGGGCATGGGTGCGGGCAGTCGTGAGGAGATCGTCGAGGCCTTCGGCGCGCTCGACACCGCCCTGGACCGCCTGGGCGAGTTGTCCTTTGAGGTGTTGACCACCCCGGAACGACTGCGGGCCCTCGAACTGCTCGAATCGGCGGCGCGGCGGCTGCGCGCCCCGCAACACACCTTGATCAACCAGATCGGCGCCCACGCCTGCGCCGAAGAGCTGGGCGGCACCCTGCGCACCGCGCTGGCCGAGCGGCTGCGCATCACCCGGGCCGAGGCCGGGCGGCGCATCGACGACGCCGACGACCTGGGTGAGCGCCGCGCGCTGACCGGCGAACCGTTGGCGCCGCGGTTGGCCGCGACCGCCACCGCCCAACGCGCGGGCCTCATCGGCGACGGGCACGTGCGCGTGATCCGCGGCTTCTTTGCCCACCTGCCCGCCGAGGTGGATTTGTCTATCCGGGAGGCCGCCGACGCGGATTTGGCCAAGCACGCCGCCCACTACCGCCCCGATGAGTTGGCCCGCTACGCGCAGCGGATCATGGACTGGCTGCACCCGGATGGCGACTTCAGCGACACCGAGCGGGCCCGCAAGCGCGGCATCAGTTTGGGCGCCCAGGAATTCGACGGCATGTCGCGGATCAGCGGCATGATCACCCCCGAGCTGCGGGCCGCGATCGAGGCCATGTTGGCCAAGCTGGCCGCCCCCGGCGCCTGCAACCCCGACGACCAGACCCCGATCGTGGATGCGGCCCCGGATGAGGAGGCGGTGCGCCGCGATCACCGCACCGCAGCCCAGCGCAACCACGACGCGTTGCTGGCCGCCCTGCGTGGCTTGTTCGCCTCCGGAAAGTTGGGGCGGCACAACGGGTTGCCGGTGTCGATCATCGCGATGGCCACGCTGCGGGAGTTGGAGGCCGCCACCGGCAAGGCGCTGACCGCCGGCGGCACCCTGGTGCCGATGGCGGATGTGATCCGCTGGGCCGGCCACGCCCACCACTACCTGGCGCTGTTCGATGGCGCCAAGCCGCTGGCGCTGTATCACACCAGGCGGTTGGCCTCCCCCGCGCAGCGCATCATGCTGTACGCCAAGGATCGCGGGTGCAGCAGGCCGGGTTGTGATGCCCCGGCCTATCACAGCCAGGTCCATCACGTAACAGGATGGACGAACACGCGGCGCACCGACATCACCGACCTCACCCTGGCCTGCGGCCCGGACAACAGGTTGGTCGAGAAGGGCTGGACCACCCGCACCAACACAAGAGGCGAAACCGAATGGATACCGCCGCCGCATCTCGACCGAGGCCAGCCCAGAACAAACAGCTTCCACCACCCCGAACGATTCCTGCGCGGCCAAGACGACGACGAACCCCATTGACGCTTAGTCGGCCGCCCTACCCGTGCAGCGCGTCCTCGACCACCACGCTGTAGCTCGTCCCGCGCGCCGGGCGCGCCCACAGCACGCCGCCCTGGGCGCTGATTCCTGCGGCGATCAGCTCACGTTTGAGGATCTTGTTGGTCGCCGTGGCCGGGAGGTCGTCGTTGATGCGCACGTAGCGCGGCCACGCCTTCGGCGACAGGTCCGGTTGCGCGGCCAGGAACTGCTCGAGATCGGCTGGCCGCAAATCCATCCCGCGGCGAATCACGAGCGCGGCCATCACCTGGTCGCCGACGTGCTCGTCGGGCACGGCGTAGACGGCGACCTGCCCGACCTGCGGCAGCCGCTCCAGGATCCGTTCGATCGGCGCCGCCGCCAGGTTTTCGCCGTCCACCCGCATCCAGTCGGCGGTGCGACCGGCAAGGTAGATCCAGCCGTCGGCGTCGCGGTAGGCCAGGTCGCCCGACCAGTACATGCCGTGCCGCATGCGCTGCGCCGTGGCGGCGGGATCGTTGTAGTAGCCCGCGAACGGCCCGGCGCCCTGGGTGTTCACGAGTTCGCCGACGGCCTCGTCGAGGTTGGTCAATGCGCCGTGTTCGTCGAACTGCGCGATGGCGCACTCCGTCAGCGTGGCCGGGTTATAGATGCTCACCCCGGGGTACGGCTTGCCGATGGAGCCGGGCGGGGTGCCGTCCTCCCGGACGACGATCACCGCGAACTCGCTCGAGCCGAAGCTGTCGACCACGCGGCAGCCGAAACGCCTTGCGAATTCGGCGATGTCGCGATCGGTCGCCTCGTTGCCGAACGCCATCCGCAGCGTCGTATTGGCGTCGTCGGGGCGCTCCGGGGTGCCGAGGATCAGCGCCAGCGGCTTGCCGACGTAGTTCCAATACGTGACGCCGTAGCGGCGGACGTCGTCGAGGAACCGTGTCGGCGAGAACCGGGCCGGGGCCATGGTGGCGCCGCTGCCGATGGCGACCGCCCATCCGGCGGCGACCCCGTTGGAGTGAAACAGCGGCATCGACAGGTAGCAGACGTCGGCGGCGGTGACGTCGTACTGAAAGATCAGGCTGGCGCCGCACATGATCGCCATCCCGTGCGCGAACCGGACCGCCTTCGGATCGCCGCTGGTGCCGGAGGTGAAGATCATCATCAGCGTGTCCGCGGCACCGACCTCGCGGTGGGCCACCAGCGGTGGCGCCGCGGCGACCGCGTCGGCGTAGCGCCCCCCGGTCACGTCGAGCACCTCGAGGCCGCCGAGGTCCAGGCCGTCGAGCAGCCGTCGGTGCTCGGGATCGACGAGAAGGATCTGGCAGTCGGATCGCCGGACGTCGGCGAGCAGCCCCGCTCCGCGCCGGGTGGTGTTGATGCCGCACAACACGTAGCCGCCGAGCGCCGCGGCGGCCATCGCCCGAAGCATCTCCGGTGAGTTGCCCAGCAGCGCCCCGACGTGCAGCGGGCGCGCCGGGTCGGCGACGGCGATCAGCGCCGCCGCCTCGGCCTCCGCCTCGGCCAGATGCTCTCGCCACGTCCAGGTCCGGTCACCGTGGACGAGCGCCCGGGTGTCGTCGTGCCTGCGCTGCCGCAGCAGCTGCTGGACTGTCTCGATCATCTGGTGGTCAGCACCAGCCCGGCGTAGTCGTTGCGGGCCACCTCGTCGCACTGGCACCGGTAGTTGCCGAATCCCCCTGTGTAGGGCATGAATACGCGTTTCTTGCCTTCGATGTTGGCACCCAGATACCACGAAGACGCCGCCTTGGGGAACAGGGTCTGCTCGGCGGCCTGGGCGACGTGGTCGGTCCAGGCGCGCGCGGCGTCGCGGCGCGGCTCGACCTCGCTCAGCCCGCGGCGCCGGGCGGTCAGCACCAGGTTGACGGCCCAGTCGACCTGAACTTCCGCGTGCAGCACCATGTTCGACAGCACCGACGGGCTGCCGGGTCCGCTGATGGTGAACAGGTTCGGTAGGCCCGGCACCATCAGGCCGAGGAACGTCAGCGGGCCGTCGGCCCAGATGTCGCGCAGCCGCTCTCCCCCGGGCCCGACCGGATCGATGCGGGTCAGCGCCCCGGTCATCGCGTCGAACCCGGTCGCGAAGATCAGCACGTCGCAGCGATAGAAAGCGTCGCTCGTTCGTATTCCGTCGGCGGTGATCGCTTCGATGGGCTCGCGGCGCAGGTTCACCAGCCGGACGTTGTCGCGGTTGAAGGCCGCGTAGTAGCCGCTGTCGGTGCAGATGCGTTTGGTGCCGATCGGATGATCGACCGGGATGAGGTCGGTCGCGACGACGGGGTCGGTGACGATCTCCCGGATCCGGTCCTCGGCGAACGTCCGCGCGATGTCGTTGGCCGCCGGGTCGACATTCTGGTCGGGGAAGGTCTTGCCGAACAGGACGCCGCCCTGGCGCCAGCGCTGCCATAGCGCCGCCGCGCGCTCCGCCGGATCGGTGTCGACGGCGTTCTTGTGGTAGGTGCCGTGCGGCGTGCCCGCCGGCGCGTAAGCCGCGACCCGCCGGCGCTCGGGATATTCCTCGCGGATCCGCTGCTGCTCCGCCTTGGACCACGGGCGGTTGGGCATCGGGATGCTGTAGTTCGCCGATCGCTGGAACACGACGAGCCTTTCGGCTTGCTCGGCGACGATCGGGGCCACCTGGATCCCGGACGAACCCGTGCCGATCAGGCCGACGTGTTTCCCGCGCAAGTCGGGATCGTCGCGCGGCCAGGCGGCGGTGAAGTACGTGTCCCCGGCGAAATCGTCGATGCCGGGGATGTCGGGGCGGTTGACCGCCGACAGGCATCCCGTCGCGCACACGAGAAACGGCGCGGCGTAGTCCTGACCGGCAGCGGTGCGCACCAGCCAGCGGCCTTGGTCGAAGGCGGCGCCGACGACGTCGACGCCGAATCGGTAGTGGCGGCGCAGGTCGAAGCGGTCGGCGACGTGGCGCAGATAGGCCAGGATCTCCGGTTGCGCGGCGAATCGTTCGCTCCAGGTCCAGCTCTGCTGCAGCTCCTCGTCGAACGAGTAGGAGTAGTCGACGCTTTCGACGTCGCAGCGCGCGCCGGGATAGCGGTTCCAATACCACGTGCCGCCCACGTCGGGGGCCGCCTCGAGGGCGGTGACCGACAGGCCTGCCGACGCGAGCCGGTGCACCGCGTAGAGCCCAGCGAATCCGGCGCCGACGACGATGGCATCCGTCACCTCGGTCATTTCGGCCGGCTCCCACGGTGATTCGGCGCCAGCAGGCGGCGCAGGTCACCGCACACCAGGTCGCGCGCCGATGCCCCGGGTGCGAAGCCCTGGATCGTCACGAAGCCGTGGAACAACCCGGGAAAGTCCCGGTGCACGACGGGCACGCCCGCGTCGCGCAACCGCCGGGCGTAATCGCAGCCCTCGCTGTGCAGGGGGTCCAGGCCGGCGGTCACGATCACGGCGGGCGGCAGGCCCGCATGGGATTCCGCGCGGGCCGGGGCAACGAGGTGGGGCGGGCCGAAATCACCTGCACCGCGTAGGTATTGGTGCCAGTACCATTGCATCGCGGCGCGGGTGTTGAAGTAGCCGGTGCCGTAGCGGCGGTAGCTGTCCGTCTCGAACGAGTAATCCAGCGCCGGATACAGCAGGACCTGCGCGGCGGGCCGGGCGACTCCATGCTCGCGGCACAGTACCGCGGTGACCGCGGCGAGGTTCCCGCCGGCGCTGTCGCCGGCGACGGCGATCCGCCCCGGGTCGACCTCCAGCTCGGCCGCGTGTTCGGCCACCCAGCAGAAGGCCGCGAACGCGTCGAGAGCCGCCGCGGGCGCGGGGTGTTCCGGCGCGAGGCGGTAGTCCACCGACACCACCACGGCCTCGCAGCCTCGGGCCAGGGCGCGGCAGAACCCGTCGTGGGATTCGATGTTGCAGAAGACAAATCCGCCGCCGTGGGTGAACACGATCCCTGGGCGATCGTGTGACGGCTCGCCGTGCGGGTGGTAGATCCGCACCGGGATCGGTCCGGCGGGGCCCGGGATCGAGCGGTCGACGGCTTCGCGAACGTCGTCGAGATTGTCGACGGGAACCCGCCGTTCGGCCACCGCGGCGCGGGCCTGCGGGCCGGTCATTTCCTCGACGCGCGGGAATCCGGCGTTCAGTTGGTCCAACATCGCGCGCACGCCGTCGTCCATGTGCAGCGCGCCGGTCATGCGGGGCGGTATTTCAGTAGGGTGACCCCGGCGTCGGGCATGTCGAAAAACACCGGGCTGACGGGCATTCCGATCCGGATGTCGCCCGGATCGACGTCGACCAATTCGGTGCTGATCCGTGGTCCGGCATCCCACTGCACCACCGCGAGGAGCTGCGGCACCGCGTCGGCCCAGGGCGGGCCGGTGGGCCGGCGAGCGACGGTGAAGGTGTAGAGCACCCCGGCACCGTCGATCTCGCGCCACTCCAGATCGTCGGCGAGCATTCCCGGCGCAAGGGTGCGCGGATAGAACACGTAACGGCCCAGCGAGGGCGAGTACTGCACCAGGATCCGGTGCTGCGCCAGGGCATCCCAGAAGGGCCGCGACACCGGGGTGGGCTCGGGAACCGGGAGCGCTTCGGCCGGAGTCTCGGTCATGGCTAGTCTCCCCGCATCAGCAACGCGACCTGCTCGCTCATGATCCCACCGTTGCCGGTGACGAACGCGGTGTGGCAGTCGGGCACCTGCGCGTCGCCCGCCCGCCCCATGATCTGGCGGGCGCCGTCGACGACGTGGTGCATGCCGCCCGCCATCCCGGCCTGGCCGTAAGACAGTTGACCGCCCGCGGTGTTGAGCGGAAAGTCGCCGCGGAAGGTCAGGTCGTGCTCGGTGATCCAGGACATGCCCTTTCCCTTCGCGCAGAACCCGGCGTCCTCCAGGGTCATCAGCACGGTGATCGTGTAGCAGTCGTAGATCGAGGCGACATCCACCTCGGATCGGCTGAGCCCGGACATCGCGAACGCCCTGTCGGCGGCGCGCGCGATCGGCGTGCACAGCAGGTCGTCGGCATAGGTCGGGGTCTTGAAGGCGATGTGTTCGCCGAAGCCGGTTATCCACACCGGACGATGGCGGCCGCGCCGCGCGATGTCCGCATTGGCGATCAACACGCCGACTCCCCCATGCACGCGCATCACCGTCTCGAGCATGTGGATCGGGTCGGCAATCATCGGGCTCGCGAGGACGTCGTCGACGGTGATCGGCGTCCCGTGGAAAACCGCGCCCGGATGCGCGCACGCGTTGGCGCGCTGGTCGACCGCGATCTTGGCGACCGCGGCCGCGTCGTAACCGAACTGCGCAGCGTACCGCTGCGCGATCTGCGCATAGGGCGCATTCTGGCCCACGTTGCCATACGGGATCTCGAATTCCGCCTGCGGCGACCCGTACGTGTTCGACGACGCCCCATACCAATTCGGGGCGGGCGGCGGGCCCTTCCGCGACCGCGGCACCGACGCCGAGCCGGGCACCACCGCCAGTACCGCGTCGCACACGCCGAGTTCCACCGCGGCCGCCGCGCGCCACACCATGCCCGCGGACGTCGCCCCGCCCAGGTCGACGCGCTCACCGAAATCCAAGGCCAGGCCCAGGTATTCGCACAGGGTGGCCGGCGCGAACATCGCCGATTCAGCCACGCCGTGGGTGAGCAGGCCGTTGATGCGGCCGGGATCGACCCCGGCGTCCTCGACGACCATCTTGGCCAACCGGGCGTACTGGTCGAGGGTGAACCTCGGCGGCCCGCTCGGGCGGCGTTCGCCGGGCAGCTCGGCGATGCCGACGATGGCCGCCTCGCCGCGCAGCCCCGTCACGGCGCCGCCCCGCGCCGGGGAAGCTCGACCGTCGCCGTTCCCGGCATCAGCACGGTGTCGTCGCGGCGGCCGCTGATGTCGAGATCGACCAGCCCGCCGCCGCTTTCGGTGAGGCGCTTGCCCGTCACCGTCCCGCCGAAGCTGAGCCGTTGGCCCGGGTGGGCGACCGCGCGGTTCTGCACCGCGAAGGACACCAGCCGGCCGCGCCCGCCGATCCAGTCGCCGATCGCCCGGGCCAGCAGCGCCGCCTGCAGCGGGCCGTGCACCAACACGTCGTCGTAGCCTTCGACCGTGCGGGCCCAGTCCTTGTCGTAGTGGATGCGGTGGCCGTTGTAGGTGGCGGCACTGAAGAAGAACAGCTGCGTTTCGTCGACGGTCACCGTGAGCGTGGGAATCTGTTCGCCCACGCCGACGTCTTCGAAATAAATTTGGTAAAACACTTGCTGACCGGTCATCGCGCTCCTAGGGCCGGGCGATCATCGAGGTCGACGCTTCGGCAACCAGGTCGCGGTGCTGGTTGCGGTACACCGTGTGCCAGCTGACCAGGACGAATCTCCCGGAGCGGCCGTGCTTTTCGACGATCGACTCGATGGTGCGGACCATCTCGATCTCGTCGCGATGATAGGCCGGCAGGTGAAAGGTGAAGCGCTCCCCGCCGGCCATCCGCTTGGGGGCGCGGGGAAACGCGAGGCCGCCCGAAACAGCACCGGAGGACCCGTCGGGCCGCAGCGCATCGAGGCGGGTGACGCCGAGCACCGCGTACTGCAGGAACAGCGGTGGGCAGACGATGTCGCGAAAGCCGTTGGCCCGGGCGTAATCCGGGTCGAAGTAGAGCGGGTTGTGGTCACCGACGGCGGCCGCCCACCGCTGCCAGTCGCGCCGGTTCACCTCGCCGGTCGCCGACGCCGCGACAGTGCCCACCCGCGACGCCGATTCCGCGTCGATCAGGCTGTCCTCGCTCACCGGGGCTCCCTCATGGTTTCCTCCAACCAGGACGCGGCGACGTCGGCGCCGCCGCCGAGTGTGGAGCCTAGCCTTGCCCGTTCGCTCCACAGGTGCAGGTCCGTCTCGGTCACGTAGCCGATCCCGCCGTGCAGTTGATGCGCGTCCAGGGTTATCAGCCTGGCCGCGGTCGCCGCGTGCATGCGCGCGATGGCCGTCTCCCTGGTCGCCGTGTGACCGCGGGCGATCCGGAAGACCGCCGAGTGCGCGGCCAACCGCGCCGCGGACAACGCGATGTGCATGTTGGCGACGAGGTGCTGGGCCGCCTGAAAGGATGCGATCGGCCGGCCGAACTGGTGGCGCAGCTTGGTGTATTCGACCGTGCGGTCCAACACGGCCTCCCCGACGCCGACCAGGTCGAGCGACCCCAGCGCCACCGCCGCATTGGCGACCCGGCGCAGGTCGGAATCGGCGACGTCGCCCAGCAGCCCACCGGCCTCGGCGACGACGTCGTCGAAGCGCACGGTGAACGCCCGGTGCCCACCCGCCATCGCCAGCGGTTGCATGGTCACCCCGGCCGCGCGAGCGTCGACGACGAAGACCAGCGTGCGCTCGGCCGCGCCGGCCGACACCACGATCAGGTCGGCGACGTCCGCGTCGGCGACGTAGTCCGCGGCTCCGTTCAGGCGCCACCCGGTCGACACGGAATCGGCTTGCAGCACACCGGAAACGACGGCCGCGTCGCGCGCGCTCCACAGCGCCGTGGTACCGCGAACGTTGCCGCCCGCCAGCGTGGGCAGCCACGCGGACTTGGCGTCCGGCGAGCCCAGCTGGTCGATCGCCAGGGCGGCCGCGAGGGTGCTGTGCACCGTCGTCGGGCACAGCGCGCGCCCGGCCTCGGTGTAGAAGACGGCGAGGTCGTCGAGCGAGCCGCCGGAGCCGCCGTATTGTTCGGCGATGGCGAGGCCGAACACGCCGGCGTCGGCCAGCGCCTTCCACAGCGCCGGGGTGCTGCGATCGCCACCGCGTGCCAGGGCCACCGGGTTCTCCGCCGACAGCAGCGCGCGCAACGCCGAGGCGAACTCGCGCCGCTCTACCGTGGGCCTAACGTCCATACGAGGGCATTCCGTGGCCGCGCTGGGCGATGATGTCGCGCAGCACCTCGTTGGCCCCTCCCCCGAAGCGCATCAACGGCGCGGCCCGATACAGCCGCTCGAATTTGCCCGCCAGGGGCGCGTTTTCGCTGCGATGCGCCAACAGGCCGTCGGGCCCGAGCACGTCGAGCGCGAGATCGGCGATGCGCTGGCGCAATTCGCTGGTGAACACCTTCTCGACGCTGACCTCCACGGTCGGTATTACGCCGCCGTCGAGCAGCGACGCCGCCTCGTAACCCATCAGCGTGGCGACCTCGACGTCGGCCTCGGCCTGCGTCAGGCGGCGGCGCAGGGCCGCGTCGTCCCACGGCACGGTGCCGTCGCGCCTCGGCTGTCGCGCGAGCTCGGCCAGGTCGTCCACGGCGCGCCGCAGGTCGCCGGCGTTGGTCAGCGCGCCACGCTCCAGGTCCAGCGCACCGGTGATGTAGGTCCAGCCGCGGTTGACCTCGCCCACCAGGTTGGCGAGCGGCACCCGGACGTCGCGGAAGTGCACCTCGTTGGTGCGGTAACCAGACCACGCGTACAGCGGGCGGATCTCCACGCCGGGACTGTCGATCGGGACGATGATCACCGAGATCCCGCGGTGGCGAGCGCTGTCGGGATCGGTGCGGACGCACAGCCACTCGTGGGTGGCGCGCTGCGCCCCGCTGTTCCAGATCTTGGTTCCGTTGATCACCCATTCCCGGCCGTCGCGCACGGCGCGGGTCCGCAGGTTCGCCAGGTCGGTTCCGGCCTCGGGCTCGGAATAGCCGACGGCGCAGATCATTTCGCCCCTGGCGATCAGCGGCAGCCAGTCGGTCTTGTTCTGCTCGGTGCCGTGCCGCATGATCATCGGCGCCACCGATGTCACCGTCAGGTCCGGGCCGGGCACACCCCAGTATTCGAACTCGCTCATCAGCAGGTGCTGATACACGGCACCGAGGCCCCCCTTGCCAGCAAGGCCGCCGTACTCGCGCGGCCAGTTCAGCCCGAACCAGCCCCTCTCCCCGATCTTGCGGCGAAACCGCGCCACCTCGCCGTCGGGAAGCTCCAGATCGTGCCGGGCCAGCTCGGCCCGCAACTCCGCGGTGACGTTGTCCCGGAGGAATTCGCGAACCTCGGTCAGCCAGGCGCATTGTCCGGCATCGAGTTCGAAATCCATTCCGGCCTACCCTTTCCGTCCCGGCCGCGCCAGCGTAACGCCGCTGCGAAATTCCGCCCGCCGATGCGCACTGACGTTACGCTCGGCGCCGCTGCGCGGCGGGCGTTGTGCCCCAACTGTAAAAACGCTGTCAAACTCCCGTTAAAACACATCGGTGCCGTCGCGGATTCGGGACGAGGCTGCGAAAATTTGGACACGCCTGATCTAGACCTGGAGAACTCATGGCCACCATCGAGACGCGTCTCCGCCAGGAGTTGCGCAACTACGCCGTTGAGTTACGGCGGCTCGCATACACGGTGCCCAATGGGGTGGGCGAGCATGATCTCCTCCAGCTGTCGAACCGGATGCACGCCGCCGCCGACCAATTGGTCCGCAAGGGGGCCTAGCCTCCCTAGCCTCCCTAGCCTCCCTTGAGGCGGATCTTCCAGCGCACGAAGCTGAGATAGAAGACGCTGATCACCACCAGCATGGCCATGTCGAACCACCAGGTGCCGGCGTTGTGATGCCAGTGCGCATCCTTCGGCACCTGGGGACCGGGCTCCAGATGGGTCAGGTCGATCGTCGAGGCGGACGCCGCGAAACCCCATCGCGCCGGTGTGGCCCAAGACATCTGGTCGAGCCCGATGCGAGCGGTGACGGGAATCATGCCGCCGGAGAACACCAGCTGCGACATGACCGCCACCACGAGCAGCGGCATGATCTGGTCGTTGGACTTGGCGATGGCCGACAGCGCCAACCCCAGCATGGCCGAGGCGACCGTGGTCGCCGCCACGTCGACGAACAGCTCCAGCCCGGGCTTGCCCAGCGCCGCCGCGCCCTGAGTCGGTCCGCCCTTGCCGAGCAGCGTGATGGCGGTGACGATCGCCGACTGGACGATCGCGAACACCGTGTAGACGCAGACCTTCGCCAACAGATACGCGGAGGTGGACAGGCCGACCGCCTGCTCGCGCAGGAAGATCGGGCGCTCACCGATGAGATCCCGGATGGTCAGCGCCGTCCCCATGAACACCGCACCGACGTTGAGCAGCACCAGGATCTGCCCGGGCTCCGTCGGCGCGTCACCCATGGGGTTGGGGATGCCGAAGCCGACCGTGCCGGGCACCGACATCGACAGCGAACCCATGATGAACGGCAGCAGCGCCAGGAACGCGAAGTAGCCGCGGTCGGAGACGATCAACCGGATCTGTCGCCGCGCGATCGTGGAGAACTGCCGCATCAGGCTGGTCTGCGGGGGGTCGCCCAGCTCGGCCGGCTTCTCCGCCGGTGGTGGCGGCGGGGGTGGGCCCGTCTGCGCCAGGTAGCGCGCCTTGGCTGCGTCCGGGTCGCCGGCGACCGTGCTGAAGATGTCGGCCCAGTTGGTGGTGCCCATGGCCGAGCCGATTTGACTGGGCGGACCGCAGAACGCCGTCTTTCCGCCGGGGGCGAGCAGCAACACCTGGTCGCACACGTCGAGGTAGGTCAGCGAGTGGGTGACGACGAGGACCACGCGACCGGCGTCGGCCAGCTGCCGCAGCATGGTCATGACCTGCCGGTCCAGGGCCGGGTCCAGACCTGACGTGGGCTCGTCCAGGATCAGCAGCGACGGCCCGGTCAGCAACTCCAGGGCCACCGACGCGCGCTTGCGCTGACCGCCCGACAGCTTGTCCACCCGCGTGTGCAGGTGCTGGCTCATCTCGAGTTCCTCGAGCACCCGGGCCACCACCTGGGCGCGGTCCTCCTTGGTGGTGTCGGGCGGCAGCCGCAGCTCGGCGGCATACATCAGCGCCTGCTGCACGGTCAGCTGGCCGTGCACGACGTCGTCCTGCGGCACCATGCCGATCCTGCTGCGCAGCGAGGCGTACTCGGCGTGCACGTTGTGGCCCTCGAAGGCGACCGTGCCGGTGGTCGGGCTGGTGTATCCGGCCACCAGCCTGGCGAACGTCGACTTGCCGGCGCCCGACGGGCCGATCACCGCCGTCAGCGTCCCGGGAAGCGCGCCCAGCGAGATGTCGTCCAACAGCGTCTTGTTGTTGTCGATCGTCCAGCTGACCCCGCGCACGTCGAGGCCGCCGGTGCGCGTCGCGGTCGCGGTCTCGTCGCGGCGTGCCAGCGTGCCGCCCGCGAAGACGAGGTCGATGTTGCCGATCGTGACGACGTCGCCGTCGCGCAGCACCGCCACGTCGACCCGGGACCCGTTGACGAAAGTGCCGTTGATGCTGCGGTTGTCGTGGATTTCGGTGCCGCGCGGCGTCGGGATGAGTGTGGCGTGGTGCCGCGATGCCAGCACCTCGGGGATGACGATGTCGTTGTCGTTGGCCCGGCCGATCTTGATCGCGCCCGGCATCGACTCGACCGCTTTGCCCGGGCGCAGGATCTTCATCATCGACGTTGCGAGGTTCGACGCGTCGGCGCCGACGCGCGCGGTCTCGGGTCCGGCCGCCGGGGCCACCTTGGCCGGCTGTGCCCGGTAGATCTGCGGCGCCGATTGGGGCCCGCTGGGCGGAGCCGCCGGTTGCGGGCCGGTTGGGTGGCGCGGCTGCGGGCCGGAGGGCTGACTCGGCAGCGGGCCCGACGGGTGCACGGGCTGCGGCCCGGTGGGCGGATGCGCCGGCTGCGTACGCAATGGACCCGACGGGGTTTGCGGCTGGCCCGGCCAGGAGGAGGGCCCGGTCGCCAGCGGCGGCGGCGCCGCGCCGCTCGGTCCGCTGGGCGGATTGACGATCGGGATCGACGTCGTCAACGGCGGCCGCCCGGCCGAACCCTGATGCCGACCGACCTCGAACGTCAGCGCGGGGCCGTCCGGGTTTCCGATGTTGACCCGCAGCCCGTCCAGGATGTCCACGGCCGGAACCCGCCGGTTGTTGACGTAGAGCCCGTTGAGGCTGCCGTTGTCGATGGCGACCCATCGGCCCTGGTCGAATCGCACCACCAGGTGTGTCCGGGAGATCAGCGGGTGGGCGACGCGGACGTCCGCGCGCAGGTCACGCCCGATCACTACGTCGTTGCCTGCCGCGAAGGTGCGCTCGGCTCCGTCATACCGCACGGTCAGCACAGGCGGGGCTGGTCGGCTCATCACGCCAACTTTATCGGCATGAGCGCCGATTGCAGGTCAAGTCGTCGCACCGGTTTTCAATGCCGCGGTGGCGGGTAATCCGCCGTCCATGCAGGACAGCGACAATGACTTCCCCGACGACGTGCCCGTCGCGGATGCCGTTGACCAACACCGGCCGACCTCCGATTTGCCGGACGAGGATGACGACGCCGCATCCTGGGAGGACGACGGCGACGTGCCCCTGGAGGCGGCTGCGTCCGACTGGCAGGAGCAACGCGAGACCGTCCTGATAGACCCCGAATTCGACGAGCCCGAGCAATACGAATAACGGCGACAGGCCGAGACGGTTCCCGAATAATTTTCCGAATAAGCTTGCGCCGCAAACGCTTTCGCGGCGCCGACGGCGGTGGCGCTATCCCGCGGTAGCGGCGAGCGGCTCGCGCCAGCCGACGCCGGTGTCGGCGGTGACGTCCTTGACGAAGTCCCCGATGTACCGGATGGCACGCCTGCCTTCGGGCAGGATGTCGGCGGCCAGCGGGAAGTCGTGGACCTGTCCGTCCCAAAGATGTAGATCGCAGCGAATTCCACTGGCTTCCAGACGTTTCGCCATCAGCTCGGCGTCCGGCAGCAACAACTCGTCCGAACTCGCGTGGATGGTGACCGGAGGCAGCGAGGACAGGTCGGCGTCCACCGGTGAGACCACGCGGGCCCGGGAGCTCCCCCGGCCCGTCGGCAGCTGTACCTCGCCGAGGTAGCGGGCGAACATCGACAAGGCCCCGCGGGTGAACATCGAACACTTGCGCGCGTTCCGGTGCCTGAGCTTGCGCTCCGGATCCGGGTCTGTGAAGGGCGAAACCGTGGCGATTCCCGCCGGCCTCGAAAGATGTGTACGGATCGCGGCGAGCGTGGTCATGAACGCGAGGTAACCCCCGGCGGAGTCACCCGCCACGACAATTTGGTCGTCGTCATAGCCGCACTGCCGCAACCAGCGCATGCCGCTTATGCCGTCTTCGATCGCATCGGCTATCTGATGCGAGGGCAGCTTCCGGTAGCCGACTGTGAGAACACCGGCGTCGGCCGCCTTCGACAGGCGGCAGACCACCGAGCGGTGGGTGTTCAACCCGCAGGTCAGGAACGCGCCGCCGTGCAGGTAAAGGATCGCGCGGCTCGACGATGCGCCCCGCGCGCGGATCCATTCGGCGGCACAGTTTTCGAGTTGTACCGGCTCTATCCTCGCCGACGATCGAAAGCGCGGCAGCAAACCGGCCATGCTGTCCACGTATTCCAATGGCCAGTGCAGATTCGGCTGAATCGCCCAAGCGCGGACCGCGTTCTTCACGATCAGCCGGCTGGCCAACGACACCGCGACCGATTGCGGGCTGTGACCATGGTGAATGCGCCGCTTGCTCCCCCCGCGGCGGGACCGACGATGGCGATCCTCCGGATCCTTCGTGCTGTCCATTGCACACAACTCCTATTTGCCGATCGGGTACCCCGGCGGTGCAGCGCAAAACGGTGAGTAAAACCGCTGGCAAAGTCGCGTTCGTCACTGTTTACCCGCCCGAAGAATGGGTACCACTGCGCAAATTCCGACCGCGGCCCAAGGTGGCCCAAGGTATGGCCCAAGATATGGACATGGAGCCAATCGATGGCCGACTGCTGGCCGACCGGGTCACGGTGGTCACCGGTGGCGGCGGCGGCATCGGCGCCGCGACAGCGCGGCTGTTCGCGCGGCACGGCGCCCACGTCGTCATCGTCGACATCGACGCCGATCTTGCGCAGCAGACCACCGACGAGATCAGCGCGTCCGGCGGGTCGGCCCTAACCGTCGTCGCCGACGTCCGCGACGCCGATGAGGTTGCCGGCTTGGCGCGAACCGTCCTGGACCGCTACGGCAGGGTGGACGTGCTGGTGAACAACGTCGGGCACTGGCTGCGTCACCCGGGCAACTTCGTCGACACCGACCCGCAGCTATGGGACGAGCTCTACCGGATCAACCTGCACCACGTCTTCCTCGTCACCCACGCGTTCCTGCCGGCGATGATCGACCGGCGCGCGGGCGCGATCGTCAACGTGTCGTCCGTCGAGGGTTTGCGCGGCTATCCGGAGGATCCGGTGTATGCCGCCTTCAAGGCGGCCGTCATCCACTTCACCCGCAGCCTCGCGGTCCAGGTGGGCCGCGAGGGTGTGCGGGTCAACGGCGTCGGCCCCGACGTCACCGAATCGCTGCAGGTGCCCTATTCGCAGTGGCTCTCCGCCGAGGAGCAGGCGCAGTGGCCGCAGTGGGTTCCGGTCGGTCGGATGGGCCTGCCCGACGACCAGGCCAGAGTGATCCTCTTCCTCGCCTCCGACCTGTCCGGGTTCGTCACCGGCCACACCATCCCCACCGACGGCGGCACCGGTGCGGCGGGCGGATGGTTCCGCTCGTCGCGCCGCGCCGACCGGGAATGGACGAATCGGCCCATCGCGCCGTGATGACTCGGGCGTGACGACGACTCGCTCGACGCGCCGAAACTTAAACGTCGCACACCCTTTTCGGCGCGTCGTGTGCGTGGTTTCAGTGTCGCGCAAGGCTCAGGCGGTTTGCCCGGCGCGAAATCGCGCGTGGTCGCCGATCAGCGTCACCGGGATGCCGTTGAGAGCGCCATTGCCGGACGGCTCGTCGACGAACGTCGGCGGGGACAGCACGTTGGTGTTGGCTCCGGGCGACCCGTTGGCCACCGACATGCGGGTGCCCGGCTTGCCGTGCCCCCAGCCGTGCGGCATCGACACCACGCCGGGTTTGATCGCGTCGGTTATCTCGACGGGCACCCTGATCTCGCCGGCCTCCGACTTCACTGTGACGACGTCGTCGTCGGCGACGCCGAAGCGGGCGGCGTCGTCGGGGTGGATCAGCAGCGTGCACCGGTCCTTGCCCTTCATCAGCGCGGGCACGTTGTGCATCCAGGTGTTGTTCGACCGCAGGTGCCGCCGGCTCACCAGGACCAGCGGCTCGGCGGGCCGCTGCAGGCGCGCGGCCAGCCGCGGCAGGTCGTCGAGCAGGTATTGCGGGGCGAGCCGGATCTTCTTGTCGGGGGTGGCCAGGATGTCGGGCAGCTGGGGCACCATCGGCCCGAAGTCGATCCCGTTCGGGTTGGCCTTGAGCATGTCCAACGTGAGCCCGCCCGGGTTCTGGCCGTAGCGGTCCCCGAAGGGGCCGGTGCGCAGCGTGAGGTCGAGGATCCGCTCCGGGCCGCCGTGATCGTAGAGCTTGCGGAGCTCCGCGCCGTCGAGGCCGCGGGTGAAGGCCAGGTAGTCGAAGAAGCCGTCGTCGATCGCCGCCACGTCGACGTCTTCGGCGGGTGTGCCGGTGCACAGGCCGGTCAGCCGGATCAGGATCTCCCACTCGTGGGGGCGATCGCCCGGGTCGAACACCGGGGCGGAATAGTTCGCGATGCTGCGGATCGCGAACAGCAACACGAGGTCGTCGTGGTGCGGCTGCTCCAGCGGGGACAGCCCGGGCAGTATCACGTCGGCGTGCCGCGTTGTCTCGTTGAGCCACAGGTCGATCGAGATCATCGCCTCCAGCATCGGCAGCACCTCGTCGAGCCTGTCCCCGCCCGGCGTGGACAGCACCGGGTTGCCCGCGACCGTGATCAGCGCCTTGAGTTGCCCGTCGCCCGGTGTGGCGATCTCTTCGGCCATGCACGACACCGGGGCCTGTCCGAGCACCTCCTTGGCGCCGCGAACCCGCGTGTGCCAGCGGCCGAATTCGGCGGCGCCGCCCTCCAGCCCGGGCAGCGGCTGCGAGGTGATCGACCAGGCCGCCGGCCGGGGGAACATCGCCCCGCCGGGCGTGTCGAAGTGGCCGATCAGGATGTTGATCACGTCAACCAGCCAGCTGGCGAGGCTGCCAAACTCCTGGTTGCACAGGCCAATTCGGCCATAGATGACGGATCTTTCCGTCCCGGCAAGCTCGCGGGCCAGCTGGCGGATCCGATCCGCGTGGATGCCGGTGGCTGCACTGACCCGCTCCGGCGGCCAGTCCGCCGCGACCCGTCGCATGGTTTCGACCCCGTCGACGTGCGGCCCGGGATCGATCAGGTCCTCGTCAAAGAGCGTGTGCGCCACGGCCATCAGCAGCGCCGCGTCGGTGCCCGGGACGATCGGAAGCCACTCGTCGGCGCGGGCGGCGGTGCGGGTGCGCACCGGGTCGATCACGATCACGTTGCCGCGCTTGCGGATCGCGTCGATCAGGCCCATCACGTCGGGTGCTGCCAGCAGCGAGCCCTGCGATGCGGCGGGGTTGGCGCCCATGATCACCATCAGGTCGGTGCGTTCGATGTCGGGCACCGGGAAGTTCCACCACAGCCCGTACATCAGGTGCGACGACAGGTTTTTCGGCCACTGGTCGACGGTCCCCGGCGAATAGGTGACCGGCATTCCCGACATGCCCATCAGCACACCCGCATACCGGGCCAGCGAGAACGAATGCGCCAGCGGGTTACCGGTGTAGGCGGTGACCGCACCGATCCCGTACTTCCGGATGACGGGCGTCAGCAGCTCGGTGCAGCGGCGAAACGCGGCGTCCCAGCTCACCTCCCGCCAGCGGCCGTCGACCTTGATCATCGGTTGGCGGATGCGGTCCGGGTCGTCGTGCAGCGCGCCGAGCGTCACGCCCTTGGGGCAGATGTGTCCGTGGCTCCAGACGTCGTCAGGATTGCCGCGGATGCTGGTGACCCTTCCGTCTTTGGGGCTGCCCTCGACGTGAATCTCCAAGCCGCACATGGCTTCACACAATGGACAGGTACGCAGATGCCCGCTGCCGTTGCCGGTCGTCACCCACCCACTGTATTCCGCTACCGCCCGTAGCGGAAGTGGCAGAATGGAGGCATCCGTAAGCTCTCGACGATGGAGATGTGGGAACTGGTCGCCCGTGAACGGATCCGCGACACGCTCGCGCGCTACAACTGGTCGGGCGACGCCGGCCGGGTCGACGGGCTCGCCGAAACATTCTGCGCGGACGGTGTTCTCGAGATCCGCGGGGCCGAACCGCTGCGCGGCCGCTCCGAGATCGCGGAGTTCCTCGGCGGCGTCACCGGAAACGTCGCCGGCAACGCCGACGTCAAGCCGGTGGTGCGGCACAACGTCGCCAACGTGCTGTTCACCGGCCTGACCCCGCGCGAGGCCCACGTCTCGTCCTACTTCACCGTGGTCACCCATGTCGGGCTCGACCATTTCGGGCGCTATCGCGACATTTTGGTGCCCGACGGCGACGCCTGGCTGATCAAGCATCGCAAGGTGTCGACCGACTGGGCGGCCCCCGACTCCGTCATGGCCCGGCCGGCGCGACCCCGATCGTCATGATGTTGAGCCGGCAGCCGTCGGGACCGGCGCGCCAGGCGTGGTCGACGCCGGTGACCAGCAAGCGCATGCGCACAGACTGTAGACCGCCGTGCCGGTCAGCGGTACACCGCTCCCGTCCGCCGCGGCGGCATGGCAGGGTGACATCCGTGGCCAACACCGCGAAACAGATCGTCGAGAGCGACCTGCGTGAAATCAGCACCCCGAAGGGCACTCTGCGCTACTACGACTGCGGCCCCGATTCCGCACCGGTGCTGCTGTTCCTGCATGGCTCGGGCCCCGGTGTCACCGGCTGGCGCAACTTTCGCGGGGTGCTGCCCAGCTTCGCCGAGCGCTTTCGCTGCCTGATCCTGGAATTCCCCGGCTTCGGCGTCAGCGACGACTTCGGCGGCCACCCGATGGTGACGGCGTTCGGCACCGTGTCGCCGTTCCTGGACGCGCTCGGCGTCGACAAGGTGCACATCGTCGGGAACTCGATGGGCGGCGCCGTCGGCATCAACTTCGCCATCCAGAATCCGGACCGGATCGGCCGGCTGGTGACCATCGGCGGCATCGGGACGAACATCTTCAGCCCCAGCCCCAGCGAGGGCATCCGGCTGCTGCAGGAGTTCGTCGAGGACCCGACCCGGCAGCGGCTCGTCGACTGGCTGAAATCGATGGTGTACGACCAGGCGTTGGTCACCGACGAACTGGTCGAGGAGCGCTGGCAGCTGGCCACCGATCCCGCGACGCTGGACGCCGCGCGCCGCATGTACGGCAAGGCGGCATTCGCCGCGATGAACGCCGCGATGGCGGCCTCGGACCGGCCGATGCCGTGGGCCGTCATGCACAAGCTGACCGCGCCCACGCTGCTGACGTGGGGCCGGGACGACAGGGTGAGCCCGCCCGACATGGCGCTCATCCCGATGCGCACCATCCCCAACGCGGAACTGCACATCTTCCCCAACTCGGGGCACTGGGCCATGATCGAGGCCAGGGAGGCGTTCGAGAGCACGGTGCTGGGCTTTTTGTCCCGCTAGACGGCGCCCGCGAGGCCCTTCGTCAGCAAGGCGCGCGCGTCGGGATTGCCGTCGAGAATCCGGCTGGTGCGGGTGGTGATCTGCCACCGGCCGTCGATCCGTCGCAGCGCGAAGTGGTGCGCGGTTGCCCGCCACACCCGATAGCCCGCGTCGCCGGGGCCGTCGCGGACCAACACCAGGGATTCGCACACCGCCACCGCCTCGTCGCCGGTGACCGTCACGACGCACGGCCCGAGGAAGTGACAGCAGCCCTTGGCCACCAAATCCTGGTGGGCCGTCGAATTCACCATGGCGCGAATGTCCGCGCGGCCCTGCATGCGCCACCCGTCGACGTCATAGACGCCGTCCCTCGACCACAGGCGCGCGGCGGCATCCGGGTCGCCGGCGTCGACCGCGGGGCCGTACGACGCGATCAGCTGCCTGATGTCGCGGTCGTCCTCGAGGCGGCGCAACCGGGCCACCAGATCGTCGATGTCGGTCACCGCGGTCCTCCTCCGAATATTCCGAATATTCTGCGACGCAAGCTCGTTGGCCAGACTGCGCCGTCACGGACGTCCCGGTCAACGGACACTTCGGGCGAGTCGTCCCGGCCACCGGGCGGGCGCGCTCGCCCGGCCGTGCCGATCGCGGACCATCGGCTCATGCCAGAAATCGCCCACGCCGACGTCGAGCTGGACGGCCGGCGGCATCGTCTGCGCTGGCCGCGCGGTCAGACACTGGTCGACGCGTTGCTGGACGCGGGGATCGACGCACCGCATTCCTGCCGGGAGGGCCGCTGCGGTTCGTGCGTGGCGACCGTCGTCGCAGGCGAGGTCGACATGGCGGCGTGCGACATCCTGGGCGCCGACGACCTGCGGGACGGCCTGATTCTCGCGTGCCAGGCCCGGCCGGCCAGCGCCGATCTCCACATTACGTTTTGACCGCATTTGCGTCCGCTCACCGGGATTGCCTTCAGGCCGGGCGCCGACTGCGGTAGACCATTACCAAGCCCCCACACGTTAGGACGAACGATATGAGCGAGCGGGTACTCGACCGGGTGATGGCGATGGCCGACCAGTTGCGCGACCAGGCGGCCGAGGCCGAAAGGATCGGCCGGCTCACCGACGACACCGTCAAGCTGATGAAGGGCGCCGGCCTGATCCGGCTGCTGCAGCCGAAGGCCTACCAGGGATTCGAGGTGCACCCCCGCGAGTGGGCCGAGACGGCGATGGCCACCGCGGCGCTGGACCCGGCCGCCGGCTGGATCGTCGGCGTCGTCGGCGTGCACCCCTACCAGTTGGCCTATGCCGACCCCAAGGTGCCCGCCGAGGTCTGGGCCGACGACGCCGACACCTGGATGGCCTCCCCGTACGCGCCGCAGGGCGTGGCAAGGCCCGTCGACGGCGGCTACATCTTCAACGGCCGCTGGCAATTCAGCTCGGGCACCGACCATTGTGACTGGATCATCCTGGGCGCGATGCTGGGCGACGACAAGGGCATCCCGTTGATGCCGCCCCAGATGCTGCACATGATCCTGCCGCGCAAGGACTACGAGATCGTCGAGGACTCGTGGAATGTGGTGGGGCTGCGCGGAACCGGCTCCAAGGACGTCATCGTCAAGGACGCGTTCGTCCCGACCTACCGGACCATGGACGCGACGAAGGTGATGGACGGCACCACCCAGCGCGAGGCCGGCATGACCGAGCCGCTCTACCTGATGCCGTGGTCGACGATGTTCCCGCTGGGCATCTCCGCGGCGACGATCGGCATCGCCGAGGGGGCGCTCGCCGCGCACCTGGACTACCAGCGAGAGCGCGTCGGGGCCACCGGAACCGCGATCAAGGACGACCCCTACGTCATGTACGCCATCGGCGAGGCGGCGGCCGACATCAACGCCGCGCGCCAGGAGCTGCTGGCCAACGTCGACCGCATCTACGACATGGTCGCAGCGGGCAAGGAGGTGTCGTTCGCCGATCGCGCGGCCGGTCGTCGCACGCAGATTCGCGCGGTGTGGCGCGCGGTGTCGGCGGTGGACGAGATCTTCGCCCGCTCGGGCGGCAACGCCGCGCGGATGGACAAGCCGCTGCAGCGGTACTGGCGCGACGTGCACGTCGGGCACCTGCATGCGATCCACGTTCCCGGCACCACCTACCACGCGTCGGCGCTGAGTTCGCTGGGCATCGAACCCCCGGAGGGTCCGCTGCGGGCGCTGATTTAGGAGTTACGGTGAGCGACCTGAAAAGCCTTGGCTACATCACCATTTCGACGAGCGACATCGATCGCTGGCGGCGGTTCGCCTTCGGCGTCCTCGGCTTCGCGGAGGGTAAGGGGCCAGATCCGTCGGCGCTGTACCTGCGGATGGACGAGCGCGCGGCCCGGCTGATCGTGGTGCCCGGCGAGGCCGACCGGGTGCTCACCGTCGGCTGGGAGGTCCGCGACCACCCCGCCCTGCAGCGGGTCAAGGCGACCCTCGACGGCGCCGGGGTCGCGTTCAAGCAGCTGTCCACCGACGAGGCCGAGGCGCGCCGGGTGGAAGAGGTGATCACCTTCGAGGACCCCGCCGGCACCACGCTGGAGGTTTTTCACGGCGCGGTGCTAGACCACAGCCCGGTGGTCACCCCGTTCGGCGCGAGATTCGTCACCGGCGATCAGGGGCTGGGCCACGTCGTCGTTCCCGCGATGGATCCCAACGGGTTGTTCGACTTCTACACCGAGGTGCTGGGTTTCCGCTCCCGGGGAGCGTTCCGGGTGCCGCTGCCGAAGGAGTTCGGCCCGGTGCGGGTTCGCTTCCTGGGCATCAACGAACGACACCACAGCATGGCGATCGTCCCCGCCGCGCATCAGCGCGACCCGCGCCTGGTCCACATCATGGTCGAGGTCGACACCCTCGACGCGGTCGGCCAGGCCCTGGACCGGGTCAACGCCGAGGGCTTCCAGCTGTCGTCCACCCTCGGGCGGCACACCAACGACAAGATGATCTCGTTCTACGTCCGCGCCCCCGGCGACTGGGACATCGAATTCGGCACCGACGGCATGCGCGTCGACGAAACCAATTACACCGCAGAGGAAATCACCGCCGACAGCTACTGGGGTCACCAGTGGGTCGGCGAGATGCCCGCCGCGATGCGGCTGTGATGCGGTTATGAAGCCCGACGCCGACGTCCGGCCGGTGCCCGCCGCGTCGATCGCCTCGTGGGACGACGAGGCCGACGTCGTCATCGCCGGCTACGGGGTCGCCGGCGCCGCCGCGGCGGTCGAGGCGGCCCGCTCCGGGGCCGAGGTGCTGGTTGTGGAGCGTACCGGCTCGTGGGGCGGCGCGGCGGCGATGGCGGGCGGCTTCATCTACCTCGGCGGCGGCACCGCGCTGCAAAAGGCCTGCGGCTTCCGCGATTCCGTCGATAACATGGCGGCGTTCCTCAACGTCGCGATGGGGCCCGGCGCCGACGAGGACCGGATCGCCGATTACTGCGCCGGCAGCGTCGCCCACTACGACTGGCTCGTCGGGTGCGGCGTGCCGTTCAAGGCGGAGTTCTTCTCCGAGCCCGGCTGGGAGCCGATGGGCGACCAGGGCCTGATGTACAGCGGCGGCGAAAACGCGTACCCGTTCAACACCATTGCCACCCCGGCTCCACGCGGGCACGTCCCGCAGATGTCGAACAAGAAGCAGGGCGAGGCCAGCGCCGGCTACATGCTGATGAAGCCGCTCGTCGAGACGGCCACCGCGGCCGGCGCGCGGGCGCTCTACGACGTGCGGGTGCAGTCGCTGATCGTCGAGCCCGACGGCAGGGTGGTCGGCCTGCGCGCCCGCCGGTACGGCAGCGAGCTTTCGATTCGGGCGCGCTCGGGCGTGGTGCTCGCGACGGGCAGCTTCGCCTACAACGACGCGATGGTGGCGCAGTACGCCCCGCGCATCGCCGGACGGCCGGCCGCGTCGATCGAGCAGCACGACGGGCAGGCGATCCGGATGGCCCAAGCGCTGGGCGCCGACCTGGCGCACATGGACGCCACCGAGGTCGCGATCTTCATCGACCCGCAGCAGCTGGTGCGCGGCATCCTGGTCAACGGGCGCGGCCAGCGCTACGTCGCCGAGGACACCTACCCGGGCCGCATCGGCCAGCTCACCCTCTACCAGCAGGACAACACCGCCTACCTGATCATCGACGACGATGCGCAGCAGGAGGCGATGGCCTCGTGGTCGCCCAAGTTCATGCTGCGGCCGGCGACCTGGGTGGCCGACACCGTGGCGGACCTGGAGCGCGACATGGGCCTGGCGCCGGGTTCGCTGCAGGCGACCGTGGCCGCCTTCAACGAGGGCGCCGCCCGCGGCGACGACCCGCTGCTGCGCAAGAAACCTGAGTGGTTGAGGCCGATCGGCTCGCCCGTCGGCGCCATCGACCTGCGGGAGAGCACCGGCGGCTTCACCCTGGGTGGCCTGCGCACCTCGCTGGACGCCGAGGTGCTGCACGTCAGCGGTGAGCCGATTCCCGGGCTCTTCGCCGCAGGCCGTTCGACCGCGGGGCTGGCCGCCTGGGGCTACGCCAGCGGCATCTCGCTCGGTGACGGCAGCTTCTACGGCCGCCGCGCGGGCCGGTCGGCCGCAAAGGACTGATTCCCGCGAGAAGACGCAAAGGCCCCCGGAGACTCGGCGTGTCGGGGGCTATTGCGTCTGCTCGCCAAGCTGCTATATTCCTAATAGGAATATAGCAGCCAGATACACCACACCGGGATACCCCGCAGCCTTGGAGGGCCGATGACCGTTGACACCGTCGAACCAGCCACCCCCACGGCCGTCATCGACCGCATCTCCCTGGTCCTCGACGCGTTCGACGGGCCGGGCCGGCTGACGCTCGCCCAGATCGTGCGGCGCACCGGCCTGCCGCGCTCGTCGGCGCATCGGATGCTCGAGCGCCTGGTGCAGCTGCGCTGGCTGCGACGCAGCGGCCGCGACTACGAGCTCGGCATGCGCCTGGTGGAGCTGGGTTCGCTGGCCGTGCACCAGGATCGCCTGGTGCGGGCGGCCGGCCCACTGCTGGGCGAATTGCACCGCGCCACGGGGCTTGTCGTGCACCTCGCGGTCCTCGACGGACCCGACGTCGTCTACCTGGACAAGATCGGCAACCAGCGGATCCCCACCCGGGTTGGGGCCCGCCAGCCCGCGCACTGTACGGCCCTCGGCAAGGCGATCCTGGCCTACCGCGACGAAGACGCCGAGCTTGATCTGCAGGTTCGCAAGACGAAGTACTCGATCTCCAGCAGCGCGCAGCTCGCCGTCGAATTGGCCAGGGTGCGCGCCCACGGCGTCGCGTTCGAGCGCGAGGAGTCGCTGCCCGGATTCGGTTGCGTCGCGGCCCCCATCGGCAGCCCGGGCGAGGCTCAGGGAGTCATAGCGGCGGTGTCGGTGTGCGGCCCGATGAATCGCATGATGTTCGATCAGCGCCTGGCCGCCCCGGTGCGCATGACCGCGATGGCCATCTGGCGCAACGTCGAAGACGGCCCGCGGCGGGTCGCGCCGACCCTGCAGCCGCCGCGGCCGTTGCGGCTTGCGCGTCCCGCGTCGCAGCCCGCCCTGCAGTACGCCTGAGTCTCGCGCTCATGGCCGGCGGCCAAGTGTTCGTCATCGACCGCGTGGTGACCCGGCCGGGCTGCGCGCGGCGTTTCGTCGACACCTACCTCGCCGAGTACGCCCCGGGCGCGCGCGATCGGGGAATGACCCTGCGCGACGTCCTCGTCAGCCCGCCGATCTGGTTCGATGACCACAACACCGTCACGATCACCTGGACTCTGCCCGACGTTCGGGCGTGGTGGGAGATGACGTGGAAAGGCAGGCCGGATCCGGCCCTGGGCGAATGGTGGTCGCAAATAGGCGAATTGGTGCAGGAGCGGTCCCGATCGTTCGCCGCCGCCGCGGATGATGTGGACGGCCTCTGCGATGTATAGCGTGATCAGATTGCTCGATGTGGCCCCCGCCGATCGTGACGTACTACTCGCCGAATTACGCACTGCGGCTGCCGAAGCCGGGGCTATGCGCCGGCTCGTGCAGCCAACGCTGCCCGGGGCGCGCAACGGCGGCGACATCCTGGTGCACCTACGATTCACCTCGGAGGACCACTGGCTCTGTGTGGCAGAGAAATTCGCCGCGCTGATGGCCCGGCCCGGGGTGAGTCGAGTCAATGGTGCCGGCTATTCCGGTGAACCCGAACGCCGCGCCGATGCGCCGGGCACGGTTTACCGGGCGCTGTTACTCCGGGTGCTGCCCGACACCGCCGCGGCCGCCGTCGCCCGCTTCGAGCACGAGCTGTCGTTGATGCCGCGCTACATCCCGGCGATCCGGGCGTGGCAACTGAGCCGGGTGCAGGACAGTCTCGGCACCTCGGACTGGACCCACGTGTTCGAGCAGGAGTTCGCTGACGTCGACGGGCTGATGGGTTCCTACCTCATGCATCCGATCCATTGGGCGGTGGTGGACCGCTGGTTCGACCCCGAGACCACCGACGTGATCGTCCGCGACCGCGTCTGCCACAGCTTTTGCCCGATGGCCGAGCGGGTGCTGAGCTGACTAGACCCCCGCGGGCGCGATGTGTGGGTTGGCCGTCGCCGGCGGTTTCAGCGGTGGCAACAACCGCGTCCCGTCCAGGCTGTGCACCGGCAACCGCTGCGACCACGGATAGTGCAGGCTGAACGCGACCAGGCCGGTGCGCTCGGCGGCGGGCAGGTGACACATCGCCAGCACCGTCTCGGCCAGGTACTCCACCGGCTCGGTGGGAAAGGAGTCCGGGATCAGCTGTGCCGCACCGGGTGTGCGAACCGCCGTCGAGGGGCCGACGCAATTCACCGCGATGTTGGCGTCGAGCAGCTCGGCGGCCACACCCTGGGTGAACCGGTGCAGCGCGGCCTTCATCGACGCGTAGATCACGTCGCCCGAGGTCTTGTTGTATGCCCGGTACGGCCGCACCGGCGCCAGCCCGGTCACCGAGCCGATGTTGACGATCCAGCCCGCCCCTTGCCTGCGCATGTGCGGCACCGCGGCCTTCGTCAGGACGAAAGGCGTTCGCAGATAATGCTCCACCGTGCGATCGAACGTCTCCAGGCTCATGTCCTCGACCAGCGAGTAGTCGGCGAAGCCCGCGTTGTTGACCAGGATGTCGATGCGGCCGGCGCGGTCGAGCACCCGGCCGAGCAGGCCGTCGCGCTGCTCGGGATCCTCCAGGTCGGCCGTCACGCCGAACGCCGCCCCGCCCGCCGCCTCGATGAGATCGATCGTCTCGCCAATGGTGCCCGGCAGGGTTGAGGTTGCGCCGGCGCGCGCCGACGGGGACGGTGTGGGCGACCGGGCGGTGACCGCCACCGTGGCGCCCTCGGCGGCCAGTCGCCGGGCGATCGCGCGGCCGATCCCCCGGCTGCTGCCGGTGACCAGAGCCGTTCTGCCCGCGAGCAATTCGGTCACCGCAGCGTGAAGTCCTCTTCGATGGGAGCGCGATGGCTGCGCCACACGTCGACCAACCGATACGGGAACGCGATCACGATCCGCCCGCCGCGCGAACGGTAGTACGTGTGCGCGGTCGGGGTGTGACACCAGACGGTGCCGGCCATGGTCCGGTCGATGTCGGCCACGTAGTCGTCGTAGGCGCGTGGCGTGACCTCGATGGCGGATGCCTTTCGCAGCGCCATCAACTGCAGGCATTCCATGACGTAGTGCACCATCACCTCGACACCGAAGTTGTGCCCCGCGCCGTGCCCCGGGCTGTAGTTGGGCGCCGAGGAGATGAACAGGTTCGGAAACCCGGGCACCGTTCCGCCGCGGTAGGCGCGCGGGCTGTCGCCCCATTCGTCGGCCAGCTTCCTGCCGTCGCGGCCCCGAATGTCGATGGTGGACAGGAAGTCCAGGTGGTAGCCGGTCGCGTAGATGATGACGTCGAGATCGAGCTGGCGGCCATCGGCTGTCACCATGCCCGCCTCGTTGATTCGGGCGGGCTCGGCGGCCTCGACGTCCACGTGGTCGCGCGCCAGCGCCGCGTAGTATCCGCCCGGGTCGCGGATGATCCGCTTGCCGTACGGCGCGAAGTCCGGGGTGACCTTGCGGGCGAGCTCGCTGTCCGCGCCGAAGGCCCGGTCGATGTAGTCCAGGCACAGTTGCAGCAGCACGTCGTTGGCGGGCGAGATGGATAGGTGCTCGCCCGCCCATTGGGCGTCGCGCAGGATCACCGGATAGTTGTTGTCGGCGGTCCCCCAAAACGACTTGAGCCGAAGCCAATTGGCGTAGTACGGGAGATGGGTTCCCAGCCATCGCTGGTGATCCGGAACGTCGTCCGAGGGGCGCCGCCGGGGCGCCACCCAGTGTGGCTGACGCTGAAACACCGTCAGGTGTGCGACTTGGTCGACGCACGCGTCGACGATCTGAACCGCGGTGCAGCCCGCCCCGATGATGGCGACGCGTTTGCCGGTCAGCTCCAGCTCGGGATCCCATTGCGCCGAATGGATCTCGACCCCCGAGAACGTCCCCCGCCCGGCCAGCTCCGGCCAGCGCGGCCGGTTGAGGTAGCCGGCGGCGGGGATCACCACGTTGGCGTGGCCGACGTCGCGGGTGCCGTCGGGTCCGACCGCGTGGATCTCCCACCGCTTGCGTTCGTCGTCCCACCACAGGGCATCGACCTCGGTGCCGAACCTGGTGCGCCGACGGATATCGTTCTTGTCGGCCACGCTCACCAGGTAGGACTGGTACTCCGCGCCCATCGGGTAATAACTGGACCAATCACCGTTGATGTCGCGCGACAACGAGTAATACGCCGACGGGGTGTCCACGCCGATGCCCGGATACGTGGTGGTGTACCAGGTGCCGCCGACCTCGTCGTTGCGGTCGAAGATCTGGTATTCGATGCCGGCGTCCGCGCACGCCAGCGCGGCGGTCAGCCCGCCGATGCCCGCACCGATGATCGCGACCCGGAAGCCGTCGGGGAGCCTGGCGGTGCGCGGCAGCACCGGCTGTGGCGGCTGGAATCCGCCCTGCTCCAACAGCAACGGGAGGTACTCCGCGCCGACGACTCCCCCGAGCGCCACCGGCGCGATTCGTGCGAACAGCCCCGGGTCATCGGCGGGCAGGGCGGCCGCCGGGCGCGGCGATCGCGCCGCGACGGCCACGGCCTCGACGAGCGCTGCCGCGGTCTCGGGATCGGTGACACCCGCCCGCTCCGGCGGGTCGGGCACGTGGGTGATCTTCGGCGCGAAACGGTCGACGACCCCGTGATCCCCGGTCAGTTGCGCCAACACCGCGACAAGGACGCCGGGGTCCGCGCGGCGCAGGTTGGCCCGGAGTTCACCGGGATCCACCGGGGCGCCAGCGCTCATGGCACGAGTATCGAGGCGTTTCGGCGCCGGGTGCGCGGCGGTGTCTACTCAGCGGGACACGATCGGGCACACGGTGTTCCACTGAACGGGCATCGCCGGTATTTTTCGGGCCGCATCGGAGTTGACTCCCAGGTCATGAGCAGCGAGATCACGTTGTCCG
Organism: Mycobacterium sp. 663a-19; assembly: GCF_035616495.1. NCBI lineage: Bacteria > Bacillati > Actinomycetota > Actinomycetes > Mycobacteriales > Mycobacteriaceae > Mycobacterium > Mycobacterium sp. 663a-19. Next base: position 106,827 of record NZ_JAPJAV010000005.1, read on the forward strand.
AACTGCAGGAGTTCATTGCGGCCTTTTGGTACCACTACGACGAGGCGCACTACGACGAGCTCGCGGCGCGCTTCGCCGCGGATGTGCACTACGTGACCAGGAGCGATTCGGGCGCCAGTCCCTTCGAAGAACTGATGTCGCCCGAACTGCACGGCCGCGACGCGGTGCTGGAGTGGCTGTCCGATCATCGCGAGCACAGCCCATACCCGTTGCGTCACCACGCCACCAACGTGCATCGGACCGGCAGCGACGGCGAGGTCACCCACGGGCGTTTCTACATATTCGTCAACCAGATCGCGAACTTTGTGCCGTTCGCGGTGTCCAGCGGCGTCGTCCACGTCGCCGTCCGGCGCGAGGCCAACGGACTTGTGTTCACGGGGATGGAGGTGGTGCTGGACACCCGGAACTCGGTCCTGCTGTCCGAGCTCACCGCCGCCGGTTCGTAGCCCGTGAGCGTCCGCGAAACGTTTTCCGGCGGCGACGCCGTCATAACCGCAGCCGACATGACAACCCCCGCACTCGATCCCGACGCCGCCGCGCGGGTCGCATCGTTCGGCGACGTACCGCCGATGCGCCGACGGGGCCTGTCCGCGGTGCGCGCCGCGCTCGAGTCGGCACCGCTTCCCGATGTCATGCACCAGATGTCCGACATCACCGAGGTCGCCGTCCCCGGGACGGGTGGGCCGATTCCGGCCCGAATCTACCGCCCCACAGGCGAATCCAGGCCACCCGCGGTCGTGTACCTGCACGGCGGTGGGTTGGTGATGGGCTCCAACCACTCGTTCGAACCGCTGGCCCGCGCGCTGGCGTCGGCCTCCGGGGCGACCGTCGCGGCCATCGACTACCGGCTGGCCCCGGAGTCGCCGCCGCCCGCGCAGTTCGACGACGCTTACACCGCGACCGAGTGGCTATCGCGGAACGCCGACGAGATCGGGGTCGACGCCGACCGGCTCGCGGTGGCCGGCGACAGCGCGGGCGGTTCGCTGGCGGCCGCGGTCGCGCTGGCGGCCCGCGACCGCGCCGGGCCGCCGATCCGCGCGCAGGTCTTGCTGTATCCCGGCCTGGATCGCGACATGGCCGCCGCATCGATCACCGCGCTCGCCGACGCCCCGATGCTCACCCGCGACGACATTGACTACCTGCACGCCCTGTGCGATGGCGCCGGGGCACTTCCCCGCGACCCATACCTCGTCCCGGCGTACGCCCGCGACCTGTCCGGCCTGCCGCAGGCGATCGTCGTCACGGCGGGCTGCGACCCGATCCGCGACTGGGGTGAGCGGTACGCGGCCCGGCTGCGCGACGCGGGCGTGCAGACCACCATCACCCGTTATCCCGGTATGTACCACGGCTTTCTGATGCGCTCCGACGCGACCGCACGCGGTCGGCTGGCCATCGCCGAGATCGGCGCCCTGTTGCGGGCGAAGTTCGCCCACCCGCTGCCGTTTTGACACGTCCACGCCACACCCCGCAGAGGAGACAACACATGCTCACCGATCAGCGCCGGATGGAGCTTTCCGACGTCTTGCGGCCGGCCGCGCCGCCGCGGGAGATCGACAACGTGTACACCGATGATCAACGCGACCGCCTGCTCGACGTCGTGCGCACGCAGGGGCCGTGGAAGCTGATCATCGCGCAACACTTCGCGTCGGCCGACGAATTGATCGCGACGATGAGCGGGGCCTTCCCCGAAGGGTTCACGCCGTCGCTGGATTTGTTTCTCACACCGACATTCCGCGGCTATCTCGCGAACTACGGCGCGGTGCTCTACCCCCAACTGCACGACTGCTTCTACAACGCGGAGTTCCTGGCGATGGCCAAGAGCTACTGGAACGCCGAGTACGCCAAGCCGCAGTTGATGCTGTTCAACATCAACGGGCCGTGCGCAAACCGCGATCCGGGGCACCTGGATTCGCCCAGCTTCCGCGGCGTGCGACACGAGAACGCGCCGACCTGGCTCACCAGCGTGATGGGTAAGTCCGGGCTGTTCCGGGACTATCTGATCAAGATGGCCCAAGTCATCACCTGGTTTTCGCTGGACGCCGGCAGCGGATTCACCTATTGGCCCGACGGCCCGCTGCGGGCGCCCAAGCGCGTGCTGCCGCCGGTCTACAACCGCGGGGTGGTGGTGCAGAACGAGATGATGATGCACCGCGGCGAGGCGAACGGGCCACTGGACCAACAGATTCCAGCCGGCTTGGCCTTCGACACCGTGTTCACCGGTGATCCCGAGGACCGCGATCATTGGCTGCTGAAGAACGGCGACATGCCGATTGCCCGCCACCACACCGACGAGCTGCGCTTCCTGGTGCACTGGTCGGCCGAGGTGTTCTCCGATTTCGACGAGCTCAAGAAGAACATGGACGGCACCGACGACCTGACCATCGAACGGGCCATCGACATGATGGTCGACGACGTCCATGCCCGCGGTATCAAGCTCGACGTGCCCAGCGAACCACTGCACGACCCCGCATTCATCGGTGCGCTCAACTCCGCGTACGACCTGGGCGGGCCGGCCGGCTACCCGGAGGAGGCGCCGATCAGCGCCTTCCAGCCGGCCTGAGCGAACGGCGTATTTCGTCTATTTCGTCTATTTCGTCCATTCCGTTCATTTCATCGACGACGGCCAACTCGCCCCGCCGCACCGCGTCCAGGATCGACTCGGTCAGCGCCGAGCACGCCAGGAACACGCCCCGGCCACCCGGCGCCGATAGCCGCTGCGCCGCGGCGCGCTCGGCGCACCGGGCCGTAGCGTCGGCGTTCCATTGCACGCTGGTCTGGTTCCAGCTGCTTTTGCGCGCCAGCACCCGCGCCCCGCAGTCACGGCACGCGACGGGCATCATCGGCATCTCGTCGAGGCGATTGTCTCGCCGGACCGCTGAATTCGACGTCATCGCACCGGATTCGGCTGTGCCGCCATGTTGGCCTCGACCTCTTTCATCCACGCCTCGCACGGCCGCGTCGTGTCGAGCTCGAACTCGAAGCGGTCCACCATATCCGGTTGCACGTCGGCGGCGTCGACATAGAACTGCTGGTACCAGCGACGCAGCTGGTAGACGGGCCCATCCTCCTCGACCAGCAACGGGTTGTCGATGCGCGCCTTGTGCCGCCAGATCTCCACATCCTGCTCGAAACCGAGCTTGACGAAGTCGCCGAGCGTGATCGCGGTCTTCATGGCCTCATCGTCGGGCAGCGCGTCTGATTTCTTCACCATGATGCCGTACTGCAGCACAAACGAATTCGAGTCGATCGGGTAGTGGCAGTTGATCAGGATCGTCTTGGCGTCGCCGTGCTCGTAGTGGTAGGTCAGGTCGTCGATCATGAACGACGGGCCGTAATAGGACGCCACCGACGTCGTGCCCAGCAACTGCGAACCCGCGGTGCCGCCGAGATCGGGTCGGCTCCCCCCGTTCATGTACTGCGTCGCCACGTGGCCTTCGAAGATGTTCTTGAAATAGTTTGGCAGCGAGCCATGGATGTAGAAGAAGTGCGCCATGTCCACGACGTTGTCGATGATCTCGCGGCAGTTGCTGTTCACCGCCGTGGTGTACCAGTGCCAGTCGGTCCACTCGTCGCTGCCGGCGCCCTCGATACGTGGGATGGTGACCTCCGCCGGTGGCGGGTTGCGCTCGGGATCGTTCCAGACGAACAGCATGCCGTCCTGTTGCAGCGTGGTCCAGGCTTGCGTGCGGGCCAGTTTGGGTGCGCGCCTGCTGTAGGGCACCTGCTTGCAGCGGCCGTCGCCGCCCCAGCGCCAGTCGTGGAACGGGCACGCGATCTCGTTGCCCTTGACCTCACCCTGGGAGAGGTCGCCGCCCATGTGCCGGCAATAGCCGTCGAGCACGTTGATGTTGCCGTCGCCGCTGCGGAAGACGACGAGCTTTTGCCCGAACGCGTTGATCGCGTGCGGCTTGCCGTCACCGAAATCTCTGATCAGGCCCAGGCAGTGCCAGCCGCGGGCGAACCGCGTCGGCGCGGCCTGCGCTTCGATGAGCCGAACTTCGTCGGCGCGAGTCTGCGACGTCATACGCCCGTTCTAGCCGCCCGGCGCGGCCCATCGGGTGCCCTGTTCCACTCATCAGGACGGCTCTTCCCGCGTGGCGCCGCCGCGACATACCGTTTTCGGAGTGAGCACCCACAGCGCGACCATCCCCGCCGGGCTTCGGGTTGCCGACACGACCGTCGACCTGCTGGTCGTCGGCTCGGGCACCGGCATGGCCGCGGCGCTGGCCGCCCACGAGCTCGGGCTGTCGGTGCTGATCGTGGAGAAGTCCCGCTACGTCGGCGGTTCGACCGCCCGGTCCGGCGGCGCGCTGTGGCTGCCGGCCAGCCCGGTGCTGCGGGAGGCCGGCGCCGACGACACGACGGAGCAAGCCGGCGCCTACCTGGACGCGGTGGTCGCGGGGTCGGCGCCGCGGCAGCGTTCGACCGGGTTTTTGGAGCATGTGTCCGCGACGGTCGAGATGCTGCGCCGAACGACGCCGCTGCGGCTGTTTTGGGCCCGCGACTATTCCGATTACCACCCCGAGGAGCCCGGCGGCAGCGCGGCGGGCCGCACCTGCGAGTGCCTCCCTTTCGACACCTCGGTCCTCGGCGAATACCGCACGCGGCTGCAGCCCGGGCTGATGGAGTCGAACGTCCCGATACCGACGACGGGTGCCGACTACCGCTGGATGAACCTGGTGGCCCGGGTGCCGCGCAAGGGCATTCCGACTTTCGCCAAGCGCCTGGCGCAGGGCGTCGGCGGCCGGCTGCTCGGCCGGCGCTACGCCGCGGGCGGCCAGGGCCTGCTGGCCGGGCTGTTCGCCGGTGTGCTGCGCGCCGGAATCCCGGTGTGGACCGGCACAACGCTGCTGCGTCTCTTGAATGATCCGGCCGACGGCCACCGCGTGACCGGCGCCGTGGTCGGCCACGACGGGCGCGAGGTGACGATCACCGCCCGGCGCGGCGTGGTGCTGGCCACCGGCGGCTTCGACCACAGCATGGAGATGCGGTGGAAATTCCAGTCGGAGTCGTTGGGCGCCAACCTGAGCCTGGGCGCGCACACCGATACCGGCGACGGTATCCGCGCCGGGCAGGAAATCGGCGCCGGCATCGATCTGATGGATCAGGCGTGGTGGTTTCCGGCCGTCGCGCCGCTGCCCGGTGGGGCGCCCGCGGTGATGCTGGCCGAGCGGTCACTTCCGGGCTGCCTGGTTGTGGACCAGAACGGGCACCGGTTCGCCAACGAGTCGTCGGATTACATGTCGTTCGGTCAGCGGTTGCTCGAGCTGGAGCGGTCCGGAAGCCGGGTCGAGGCGATGTGGATCGTCTTCGATCAGCAGTACCGCAACAGTTATGTCTTTGGCGCCGTGCTCTTTCCGCGGATGCGTCTCCCGCAGTCGTGGTACGACGCGGGCATCGCGGCACGGGCCGACAGCCTCGCCGGGTTGGGCGGGCGGATCGGTGTTCCGGTGCCGGAGTTCGTCGCCACGATGACCCGCTTCAACGAAAACGCCGCCGCCGGTGAGGATCCCGACTTCGGCCGGGGCCGCAGCGCCTACGACCGCTATTACGGCGACCCGACGATCAAGCCGAATCCCAACCTGCGCCCGCTGACCAAGGGCCCGTTCTACGCGGTGAAGATGGTGTTGTCCGATCTGGGGACCTGCGGCGGCCTGAGGTCTGACGAGCGGGCGCGGGTGCTGCGCGAGGACGGCAGCGTCATCGCCGGCCTGTACGCGATCGGCAACACGGCCGCCAACGCGTTCGGCACGACGTATCCGGGCGCGGGCGCGACGATCGCGCAGGGGCTGGTGTACGGGTACGTCGCGGCGCGCGACGCGGCCGGCGCCCGTTAGTCGGCGTGCCGCTTCGCCTCGACCTGCTTCTCGACTTCGCGCCAGTAGCCGGGCCGCGGGCGCGGTTGCCCGAAACCGCCCTTTTCGGCCCGCTTCATGATGGCGTCGGCCTCGTCGATGTCCTTCATCAGCTCCAGGGCGAACTCCCGCTCCGCGGCGTAGTACTTCGCCGCCCAACGCAACGCGATCACCGAATAGGCCCACGCGGGTTCGGCCTCCGCCCCCTCGGCGTCCTCAACGGCCTTGCGGTGCCGGGCTTCCGCGTACGCCACATGCTCCTGCAGCAATTCCTTGAGCCGGGCCGGGTTGCTGAGATGGCCGAACGTCACCCGCAACAGCACGCTGTGCTTGAGCACCGGCGGGTCCACCGGCGCGTCGTTGGTCCACTCCGTGACGGCGTGCATCCCGGCGGGCGTGATCTTGTACAGCCGGCGGCTGCGGGTGCCCTCGTCGCGCTCGACGCGCGATGTCACCAGGCCCAGCCCCTCGAGCTTCTTCAGCTCGGTGTAGATCTGGCTGTACGACGGGCTCCAGTAATAGAGGTCGACGCTCCAGTCGATCCACTTTTTCAGGTCGTAGCCGGAGACTTCTTCCTCGTAGGACATCATGCCCAGCAGCGCCCAGCTGGTGGCCGCGAGCGCCGCCTTAGCCGGTTTGTCCCTGGGCTCGTCCATTTCGCCAGGTTAACAACCCGGGGCGGCGGATTGCGTGAGGCTGACCGCTGGCCGGGACACGCTAGTACGCGGGTTCACCCACTAATCCTGGCCCCACCTCATGTCGAGTTCGACATCGTCGCCCTCGACCTTCGTCACCTTCATGTGCGAGGTCACGGTCGACCCGTCGGGGCCGGTGAAGTGACAGTCGAACGTCGTGCCGACCTTGGCCTTGACCCCGGAGGGACATTTCGCGTCGGTCGGGGTGAAGCCGTTCTGCGTCGACACCGCATTGGTCAGCATTTTCGCGGCCTTGTCGGGCACGATGGTTTTGTCGTTCAACAGGAGCACAAACACCAACACCCCCACCACCGCCAGCACGCCGACCACGGCCAGGACGGCGACAACCAGAAGCGCGGTCCGTGATCGTCGCGGCGCCACCCCGCCGGGGGGTTGGCCCGGCGGGAGCCACTGCGCCTGTTGGCCCGGGGGCCCGAGCGGGGGCGGCGGCATGGCCGGGGGTCCGGCCGGTTGCGGCGCGGGTTGCGAGACCCCCTTTTGCTGACGGTGCGGCGTCCACTCTCGGCCATCCCAGTAGCGCTGTACGGTCGAGTCCTCGGGATCGTCATACCAGCCCGCAGGTGTCGTCACGATCGGATCCTCCCTTCGATGAACTGCACCCGACGCGGCGAGAATGGAGAATCCAACCTCGGGGTTAGGTGCGGGTAATTATTGTCTTTGCCGAAGCGATCGGCAAGGATCGCTTCGGCCGCTACCGCTTTCGGTGGGCCGTTTTCGAAATCCCAGACGGTTCAAGCATTTCGACAAATCCACCCACCCGGTTTTCGACGCATGGGAGGCTTGAATGCAGGCGGGCACCACCGATGGTCGATCCCGATGACAGATAAGCGGGGACTCCGATCTTGGCCGCGCGCCGCGATCGTCGCGATCAGCATCCTCGCCGTGGCCGTGGTCGCCGGCGGCATCGCCGTGGGTCTTCGGCTGGGCCGCACCCAGCACGCCGCTTCGTCGCCACCGCCCGGTAAGGGCGTGTCCTCCCCCGCGCCGCCGGGTTGCGACATCTCGTCGTTGCTGGCGTCGATGTCGCCCCGCGACAAACTCGCGCAACTGCTGATGGTCGGCGTGACCGACGCGGCCGACGCGCGAGCGGTCGTATCCGGCCAGCACGTCGGGGGAATCTTCGTCGCCAGCTGGACCAACATGTCGATGCTGAGCGACGGGTCACTCGCCGAGATCGCTTCCTCGGCAGGTCCGTTGCACCTCGGGGTCAGCGTCGACGAGGAGGGCGGGCGGGTCGAGCGGTTGTCCGCACCGGCGCTGCTCGGGACGGCCCCGTCGGCTCGCTTCCTGGCGCAGAACGAGTCGCCAGAGCAGGTCTACCGGCTGGCGCTGGATCGCGGACGCAAGATGCGCCGGCTCGGCATCACCATCGACTTCGCGCCCGTCGTCGACGTCACCGACGCACCCGACGACACCGTGATCGGTGACCGGTCTTTCAGCGACAAGCCCGCGGTGGTGACGCAGTACGCCGGCGCCTACGCGCGCGGCCTGCGCGACGCCGGAATCCTGCCGGTGCTCAAGCACTTTCCCGGGCACGGCCACGCCTCCGGCGACTCGCACGCCACCGGTGTGGTCACCCCGCCGCTGGCCGAGATGCAAGGCGTCGACCTGGTCCCCTACCGGACGCTGGTGGACCAGGCGCCGGTGGGGGTGATGATCGGCCACATGCAGGTTCCCGACCTGACCGGTGACGATCCCGCAAGCCTCAGCAAGGCCGCGGTCACGTTGTTGCGCAACGGAAAAGACTACGGCGCACCGCGATTCGAGGGCCCGGTGTTCACCGACGACCTGTCGAGCATGCGAGCGATCACCGATCGCTACGGAATTTCCGACGCGGTGCTCAAGGCCCTGCAGGCCGGCGCCGACACCGCGCTGTGGGTGAGCACCACCGCCGTTCCGGCGGTGCTCGACCGGTTGGTGTCGGCGCTGGCCTCCGGCGAGCTGAGCATGCCCGCCGTAGAAGCCTCGGTGCGGCGGATGGCGGCGGCCAAGGCCTTCGATTCGCCCTGCGGGCGTTGACATGTCACGCCTGGCAACGAAACAGCCCGGTTCTCAATGGATTTGAAGGCCGCGCTTGCGCACCCACAGCACGGCGGCCACGCTGCCGGCCAGCCAGACGCCCAGCGCGATGGCCAGGTGCACCAGGCTCTTCGTGTCGCGCCCGAACACCGGCCAGATCAATCTGGGTACCTGGTTCCACAACACGCGGTGCTCCACGCCGCCCATCGGGTCGGCGACGTAGTACAGCGCGTACGGCAGCGCCAGGCCCACCAGCCAGTTGCCGGTGCGGCGACGATCACCGCGCTGCCGCCACCGGCGGAGCAGGGGCTCGACGCCCACCGGGTGCAACACCGACATGGCGTTTCCCACGCCCAGCCAGGACACGATGGGAACCGCGACGGTCGGCACCGTGATCGCCAGCCGCCCAGGCGTTTCCAGCCACAGCGTCAACAACATCGCCGCCGCCAGGGTGGGCAACCCGACGATCATCAGCAGCGCCAGGTTCTTGATCAGCAGGATCCGCCCGACCGGCACGCCGCAGCCCAACGCCGCACGAACGCGATAGTGGTCGGCGCCCAGCATGTTGGTGGTGGTGACATCCGCGAGGACCCACGAGGAGAAGTAGGTTCCGACCAGGATGACCCAGTCGCGGTGGTGATGGTGGTGGCCGACGGTCAGCGGCTGCACGAGCAACCACGCCGCGGCCAGGAACATGTTGGCCACCACGCCCATGAGCCAGGTTCGCGGCGGGGTGAACGCCCAGCGGACCTCCGCACCGACCGCGGGCCACAGAGCCTTTTCGAAGTCCCTCGCGGCCCGCTGCGCGGCGGCGGGCCGGGGAGCCGACGCGCGCGCCGCGGCGCGCAGGACGGCACGCACCCGTGCGGGCATCGTCGTGTGAACCTCCAACACGTCCTCCACCGCAGCCGTCGTGAAGCCATCGTGACCGGCTGGCTAATGCTACTGATCCGGGCGTGTTACGGTTTGCCCACCGTGGCCGGGCATCCGGGCAACCGGCATCGCGCATAAGGAGGGCCGCATCGGCTCCGCCGTCGCATGCGTATCCAGACGCCGGAAAGTCCAGCAGTGCAAGCGAACTGGGCACGATGTGGCGCGCGGGGTGAGGGCGTGACCCGCAAGCGCGTCGTCGTGGCGGGACTGGGAGACGTGGGCCTGCTGACGGCGATCCGCCTCGCCGGCCACGCCGACGTCGTCGGAATCTCGGTCAAACCCGCGCTGGTGAGCGGCCAGGAGCTCGGTGTGCGCCTCGCCCGCCCACACGACTGGGCCCGCGACTACTGGATCCCGTTCGACCGATTCCGCCGCCTGGACCGGGTGCGGACCGTGCACGCGACGCTGACGGGCCTGGACCTGGCGGCCCGGGTGGTGCACGGGCGGCGCGACGACGGCACGGCGGTCACCGAGGGGTACGACGCGCTGGTCATCTCGACCGGGGTGGCCAACGGCTTCTGGCGGCAGCCGACGCTGCAGTCGGCCGCCGAGATCGGCGCGGGCCTGCGCGCCGCACACGACCGATTGGCGGCCGCCGGCTCAGTGATCATCGTGGGCGGCGGCGCCGCCGCGGTGAGCAGCGCCGCCAACATGGCAACGACGTGGCCGGACAAGCGGATCGACCTCTACTTTCCCGGCGAGCGCGCGCTGGGCGCGTACCACCCCGCCATCTGGGCGCGCATCCGCGACAGGCTGACCGGCCTCGGCGTCGGCCTTCACCCGGGGCACCGCGCCGTGCTGTCGAACGGCTTTGCGGGCGACGAGATCACCGACGTACCGGTCAGCTGGAGCACCGGACAGCCCCCGGCTCGCGCCGACGCGGTGCTGTGGGCGATAGGCCGGGTCCAACCCAACACGGACTGGCTGCCGCCGGAACTGCTGGACGAAAACGGGTTCATGCGAGTGACGCCCGAGCTGCGGGTGCCGGGCCATCCGGGCGTCTTCGCGGTCGGCGACGTCGCGGCCACCGACCCCCTCCGCAGCTCCGCCCGCAATCGTGGGGATGCGCTGGTGGCCCACAACATTCGCGCCGAGTTCGCCGGCCGAAAGTTGCGCACCTTCCGCACGCCCGGGCGGCGGTGGGGCTCGCTGCTGGGCATCCAGCCCAACGGCCTGGAGGTGTTCTTCCCCACCGGCCACGCGTTCCGCTTCCCGTCCTGGTCTGTCGAGCGGGTGGTGATGCCGTGGATCGTGCGCTGGGGCATGTATCGCGGAGTGCGCGAAAACAACCCCCTGCGCTGAGTGCGACACTGGGCCCGTGGCCGAGCCCGGGGTGGACGCATTCGAGAAGCTGGTCGCGCTGTTGAACTACCCGATGTTCGTCGTCACCACGCGCGCCGACGGCGTCGCGGCCGGGTGCCTGGTGGGGTTCGCCTGCCAGGCCAGCATCCACCCGCCCCGCTTCCTGGTCGGCCTGTCCGAGCAGAACCACACGTTCCGGGTGGCCACCGGCGCCACCCACCTGGCGGTGCACGTGTTCGACCGCCAGCACCTCGACGTCGTGGAACTGTTCGGCACCCAGACCGGCGACACCGTCGACAAGTTCGAGCGCTGCTCCTGGCATCACGGCCCGGCGCGGATGCCGATCCTTGACGACGCGGCGGCCTGGTTCGTCGGGAAGATCCTCGACCGTTTCTCCCTGGGCGACCACGTCGGGCACCTGCTGGAACCGGTGGGCGGCAGCCCGCCGCACGGGCTCGAGCGTTGGGTGTCCTTCGGCGACGTCCATCACCTGCGGCCCGGCCACGAGGCCTGAGCGCCGGCTTATCGCCCGCCGGCTTATCGCCCGCCGGCTTATGGCCGTGGATAACCGCGGCGCACGGTGCGGTCCAGGATGCCCAGGGTCGCCCGCAGCGCGCCCTCGGAAAGCACCGGGAAGATCCCGGCCTCGCGCCACTTCGGATCGATGTTGGACCAGTCGTAGAACGAGGTGACCGCGGTGCCCGTCGCATCGTCGGCCGGCCGGAGCCGGTAACCGTAGACATGGCCGATGGGCGGCTTGATCTGGCCCAGCACCGTCCACGCGATCAGCCGGTCCCGCTCGAACTCGGTGATGCTGACCGTGACGTCGTACTTGCCCAGCTGCGGAAAGTCGTTCAGCGCCGCGCGGTCCATGTGGACCACGAAACCGTCGCCGGCGGCTCGCACCGGATCGCCTTCGGCGTCCTGAAGCATCCCCGACGAGTCGATCGCGACGTGGCCCTGCGGGTCGCACAGCACGGCGAAGATATCGGCCGCCGGCGCCGGGATGGTGCGTTCGACCTCGAAGCGTTCCGTCATGATTCCTCGCAACCGCCGAAGGTGAGATCGTCAATCTACTCGCCGATGCTCGGATCGCCCGACGGTGTTACCAAAAACCGCAGGTCACAAGGATCGCGGCGGGGTTCGGCGACACACCCGGGCCGCGGCGATTCGCGACTGGTTCGCAGGCAGTTCGGTATACCCTCTAGCCATCCGTCCCACGTGCCGCCGGCACGGGATTTGCTCGGCGGCGGTTGCCGCATACGAAGTCACATTAACTGGCGATTAACGTAGCGAGAACGGAGCAAACCACGGCGGCGCACGGGCCGTGACCGTCACTATGGCCAGTACCGGTTCGTTTGGGGCCACCCCGCTCATGGGGGCCGCTTCGAACCCGACCTGCGGGAGGGTGTGCAGCGATGGATTTCGCGGCGTTACCGCCGGAAATCAACTCCGGCCGGATGTATGCCGGCGCCGGGTCGGGACCCATGCTGGCCGCCGCGGCGGCCTGGGACACGTTGGCCGCCGAACTGCATGCCGCGGCAAGTTCGTATCAGTCGGTGCTGTCGGGGCTGATCGCCGGCCCGTGGCTGGGCCCCTCGTCGGCGTCGATGGCGGCCGCCGCCGCCACCACCGCGGCGTGGATGAACGCGACCGCCGCGCAGGCCGAGCAGACGGGCGCCCAGGCCAAGATGGCCGCCGCCGCCTATGAGAGCGCGTTCGCGGACACGGTGCCCCCGCCGGTGATCGCGGCCAACCGCGCCCAGCTCGCAACGCTGGTGGCCACCAACCTCTTAGGACAGAACACTCCGGCCATCGCCGCCACCGAGGCCGAGTACGCCGAGATGTGGGCGCGGGACGCCGCGGCGATGTACGGCTACGCGCTTTCGTCGGCGGCCGCGACCACGTTGTCGCCGTTCACCGAACCGCCGCGGACCACCAGCCCGGCGGCCGGGGCCGACCAAGCCACCGCCGTCGGCCAAAGCACCGGCACCGCAGCGGGAAACGCGCAAAGCATCGTCTCGTCGGTCACCGCGGTACCCAACGCGCTCATCGGCCTCGGCGCGCCGGCCGCGGCCGACCCGCCGTCGGCGCTGACTCTGATCAACCTGCTGGGCAGCCTGAGCGGAATCTTTGTCGACCCGGAAATCGGGGCGGCCGGGCTCACCGTCGGCAGCGTGGCGCTGCCCTTCGACGTCGCCAGTGCCCTGACCGGTCTGCACACCGATGAGATCGTCAGCGGTTGGGCCGGCATCCAGGCCTGGCCGGGCTCGGCGCCGGTACCGCCGACACCGTTTCCGGTGATCACCAACCTCGCCGGGGGAACGACGCTTTCGGCTGGCCTGGGCGGGGCGAACAAGGTGGGCGCGCTGTCGGTGCCGGCGGGCTGGACCGCGCAGGCCCCGGCGATACGTCCGGCCGCGCTCGGGTTGCCGGCCGCCAGCACCGCCGCCGCGCCCGAGGCGGCGCTGACCATCGGCACCGGAAGCCCGCTCGGCGACATGGCGGTCGGGGCGACGGCCAGCCGGGCCCTCAGCGGCGCCCTCGGCGGCGGCGGGCGCCGGGAGCGCGCCAAGGCGACAACCGGTGACACCGAGTCGCTCGAACGGGGCGGCGTCGTGAAGGGAATCGCGGCCGAGCTACGGGAGCTCGCCGAACTCCGCGACTCCGGAGTGCTGACCAACGAGGAATTCCTCGAGCTGAAGCGGCGCCTGCTCGGCCGCTGAACTTCCTTCGACTTCTCGACAGGCGGCGAACCGCCGGCCTTCCTATGATGATGGGTGTCCGCGGTGACGTATTCATCGAATCGCCTGCGCGACACCACCTTCAATCCATGTCGTCGAAAATTGTCGCGGCACCCTTCAGGAGGATCATCGGGCAGGTGAGCAGCGCGAACGACGATCGCGATTACCGCAACCTGGCGGTGAATCGACTGCGGCCCAGCGAACTTCGCTGGGCGCTCAACCACGACTCCGTGCACGGGATCGCGTACGCGTTCCGACACCCGGTCGCGGTCGCGGAAGCCACCGACGACCCGAACGACGACCGGAAGACCTACCTCGTCCGCGTCAGGCGCGACGACCTGGCCAGGGCGCTGGGAAGGATCAACGACTGGATCGTCCAAAATCCCGGCCCGGCCGGGATGCACGCGTACGGCTTCGTCAGGGCGTTGTCCCGGGAGGGCCTCAGCGAACGCAGGAACGGCGGCGAAGAGCGGCCCTGACCGCTTGCTGGCATTCTCCGCGTTCACCGTGCCCGGTGGTTGCCCGAACCATTAGCCTTATGCCTGGCATGCCACCGCGTACGGCGGGTGAGGAGTCGGCGATGAGTGACACGACCGCGGATTCGCGTGAGGGTTCGGAGTTCGGGCCGTACCGGCTGCGGCGGCTGGTCGGTCGCGGCGGCATGGGCGACGTCTACGAGGCCGAGGACACGGTGCGGGAACGGGTCGTAGCGCTGAAGCTGATGTCGCCGGCGCTTTCCAACGACCCGGTGTTCCGCTCCCGGATGCAGCGCGAGGCCCGCACCGCGGGGCGGCTGCAGGAGCCGCACGTCGTGCCGATCCACGACTTCGGCGAGATCGACGGGCAACTCTATGTGGACATGCGGCTGATCGACGGCGTGGACGTGGCGACCATGCTGAGCCGCTACGGGCCGCTGGCGCCGCCGCGGGCGGTGGCGATCGTGCGGCAGATCGGCTCGGCGCTCGACGCCGCGCACGCCGCGGGGGTGCTGCACCGCGACGTGAAGCCGGAGAACATTCTGGTCAGTTCGGACGACTTCGCCTACCTCGTCGACTTCGGGATCGCCAGCGCCAGCTCCGACGAAAAGCTGACGCAGTTCGGCACCACGGTGGGCACCTTCAAATACATGGCCCCCGAGCGGTTCTCCGACGCCGAGGTGACCTATCGGGCCGACATCTACGCCCTGGCGTGTGTGCTGTACGAGTGCTTGACCGGCTCGCCGCCGTTTCAGGGGGACCAGATCAGCGTGATGAGCGCGCACCTGAACCAGGCGATCCCGCGGCCCAGCGCGGCGCGCCCGGGCATTCCGGTCGCCTTCGACCGCGTGATCGCCCGCGGCATGGCGAAAAAGCCCGAGGACCGCTACGCCACCTGCGGTGACCTGTCGGCGGCCGCCTACGCGGCGCTGGCCACACCCGATCAGGATCGCGCCACCGACATCCTGCAGCGCAGCCAGCTCGCGGGGCTGCCGGCCGCGTTCGCCGGCCCGCCGCCCGGCGGTTTCGCGCCGCCGCCGCGCGCGGCGGTAACCCACGGGCCACCGCCGGGACCGGGCTGGGCTTCGCCCACCGGGATGCCGACCGGGATGTCCACCGGTGTGCCGACCGGGGTGCCGACCGGGATGCCGACCGGGATGCCGCCGTGGGGCCAGCCACCGCGGCGCCGCGGTAAACCCTGGCTTTGGGCCGGCGTCGCCGCCACCGCCGCGGTGGTCGTCGTGGCCGTGGTCCTGGTGGTCGCCCGCCCGTGGCAGTCGCCGTCCCCGGCCCCGCCGACTCCCCCACCGCCGCCGGCCGACGCGGTCGCGCTGCGGGTCCTCGACGACGGCGTGTTCGTCGGCAGCCCGGCGGCAGCGACCACGATCGACATCTTCAACGAACCCATCTGCCCACCGTGCGGCAGCTTCATCCGGTCGAATGCCGGCGATATCGACACCGCGGTGAACAACAAGAAGCTCGCGGTGCGCTATCACCTGCTCAACTTCCTCGACGACAAGTCGCGCAGCAAGGACTACTCGACCCGCGCGGTTGCTGCGACGTATTGTGTTGCGGCGCAAAATGATCCGAAGCTCTACAGCGGCTTCTACACCGGCCTGTTCGCCAGCAACTTCCAGCCCGCGGAGGACGCCCTGGAAGACCGCACCGACGGCGAACTGGCCCAGCTGGCCAAGACCGTCGGCGTGGACGCGAGCGTGATCAACTGCATCAAGGCGGGCGACGACGTCGCCACCGCGAAGGCGAAGGCGGCGGCCGGCGACGCGACGCTGTCCGGGTTCAATGCCTCCGGGACGCCGTTCGTGTGGGACGGCACCAAGGCCGTGAACTATCAGGATGCGACCTGGCTCACCAAGCTCATCGGGTGATCCGCTCAGTCCCCGACACTTAAATGACGCACACGACACGCCGACGGGTGTCGCAGCGATTTAAGTCTCGGAGACAAGCGGGCCGCGCGGCCGGCAAGGGGGTGCCCAATCCGTCGTAATCGGACAAAGTTTCCGCGCGTCGGTGCAAGATCTTGACCAGGTTCGGATCGATGATCCGGGTAGGGCGACCCGTGAGCCTTTTCTCCATACTCCCGACGCGCCGCCGCGGGGCGGCCCGAGAAGAGGACACGCATGACTAAGATCCCGAGGACCACGGTCGCGGCGGCGGCGCGAATCGCCGGGCTGGTGCTCCTCGCGTGCGCGGCGGCATCGGGGGGCGGTTCCGCGGCGGCCCACGCCGAAACGGGCACGTCCGTCCCCGACGCCAACTACGAGCTGGGCATGCACGGCGACCCCGCGGCCGCCGCGCGCTTTTGGCAGCGGCAGCACTCCTCGGACTGCGGGGAGCTGGCGGTGGCCGACGTGGTCGGCCAGATCACCGGCCGCGAGCCCAGCGAGCAGCAGATCACCGCGGTCGCCGAAGCCACCCCGGGCGCGGTGGGCCGCGGCCCGATCTGGAAACCCGCCGGCAACACCGACATCAGAAATCTACCGGTGCTGTTGTGGCACTACTGGATCCGGTCGGAAAACATTCAGACCACGACCAAAGCGCTGGAGCAGGATCTGACCGCAGGGCGCAAGGTCGTCGTGATCCTCAACGCCGAAACCATCTGGAACCGGCCGGGCAGGCGAGACTCCGCGAACCATTTCGTGGTCGTCACCGGCATCGACACCAAGGCCGGCGTCGTGCACCTCAACGACAGCGGCATCGACACCGGGCGCGACGAGCGGGTCCCCGTCGCGACCTTCGAACGCGCGTGGGCGCCCAACCGCAACTCGGCCGTCGTGACACTAGGCTGAACGCGTGTCGGTTGCCCAACGCGAACGTGCCGCCCTCGTCGAAACCATGCGCAGCGTCGGACCCGAGGCGCCCACCCTGTGCGAAGGCTGGAAAACCCGGGACCTGGCAGCCCACCTGGTGATCCGCGAGTACCGCCCCGACGCCGCGCCCGGCATCGTGATCCCGTTCTTCGCCGGCCACACCGACAGGGTGCAAAAGGAGGCGGCCGAGCGCGACTGGGATGAGCTGCTGGACAAGATCGCGTCCGGCCCGCCGGCCTACTCGCCGCTCAAACTGCTCGACCCGGTGGCCAACGTCGGTGAGATGTTCATCCACCACGAGGACGTGCGACGTGCGCGGCCGGGCTGGGAGCCCCGGGCACTCGAGCCGGCGCTGGCCTCCAGGCTGCGCCGGACCCTGCCGCTGATGGGCCGGCTGACGCTGGCGAAGGTTCCGGGCCGGGTCGCGTTGCGCACCCCGGAGGGCACGACGCTGCTGACCGCCGGGCGGGGCCCGGCCGTCACCGTGACCGGCGCGCCCGAGGAGCTGCTGCTGTTCTCCGTCGGGCGGGCGGCCTGCGTCGAATTCGCGGGCGACGAGGCGGCCGTCCAAGCGGTGCGCGACGCACCGAAGGGGTTATAGCCCGTCATGCGCAGAGACCCGGAGCTTGCCCGACGCCTGTACGACCGGTTCACGCCGGTGCATTCGGTGACGTACTTCGCTCCCGAGGCGCGCGCGGCGCTGGATGGGCTGGGTTACCGCGGCTTCTGGATGGGCTACTTCGCCGCCCGGTCGGCGCCGCTGGGCAGGGTGCCGACGGAGGTGGTGACGGCCATCTTCTACAACTTCGCCCCCGAGCGCGTCGCCAAGGCCCTGCCCGCGGCATGGCAGATCGCCGGCCCGGAGGCCGCGTTGCACGCCCGGCTCGAATCCGCGGTCGCGGCGCTGCGTCGCTACGGCATCGCCGCGGATGAAAACGTCTGCGCCGCAGCGGATTTGGCGACGAAAGCGGCGAGGCAGGCGCCCTTGGACGGGCGTCCGCTGTTCGCCGCGAACCTGGCGCTGCCGTGGCCGGACGAACCGCTGGCCGCGCTGTGGCACGCGACGACGCTGCTGCGCGAGCAGCGCGGCGATACCCACGTCGCGGTGCTGGCCGCCGCGGGTATCACGGGCCGGGAATGCAACGTGCTGCACGCCGCCGCGGGTGAGGTCCCGCGCGATTACATGGCGCGCGCTCGCGACTACGACGACGCCGAGTGGCGCCACCACGAGCAACGGCTGGCCGAGCGCGGCCTGCTCGACGGCGACGGGTCGCTGACCGCGGCCGGCCGGCGGCTCAAGGACGACATCGAATCGCGCACCGACGCGCTGTCGCTGTCGGCGCTCGACGCGCTGAGCGACGACGAGGTGGAGTCCCTGCTCCGGGCGCTCACCCCGGTCACGCGGGCGGTGATCGCCGGCGGCGACATCCCCGCCGTCACCCCGATGAGCCTGCGACGCGACTTCTAGCTCGTTCGGCGGACGCGGTACGTTTCGACGATGCAGGTCGACGCGATGACCGTTCCTCAGCCGTTAGGGCAGATCGCCGACATCGCCCGGCGCACGCAGGCCGCGGGCTTCGCCGGCCTCCTGTTCACCGAAACCGGGCGCACCGCGTACCTCGACGCCGCCGTGGCGTCGCAGGCCGCGCCCGGTCTCGAACTGTCCACCGGCGTGGCGGTGGCCTTTCCGCGCAGCCCGTTCGTCACGGCGGCGGCCGCGTGGGAACTCCAGGAGGCCACCGGCGGGAGGTTCCGGCTCGGTCTGGGCACCCAGGTCCGCACGCACGTGGTGCGGCGCTATGGCATGCCGTTCGATCGCCCCGGCCCGCGGCTGCGCGACTACGTGCTCGCGGTGAAGGCGTGCTTCGCCGCGTTCCGGTCGGGGAAGCTCGACCACCACGGCGAGTTCTACGACCTCGACTTCATCACCCCGCAGTGGAGCCCGGGGCCCATCGACGCACCCGATCCCAAGGTCGACGTCGCCGCGGTGAATCCGTGGATGCTGCGCATGGCGGGCGAGGTGGCCGACGGTGTTCACATCCACCCGCTCGGTGAGCCCGGATACCTGGCGCGCCACGCGATGCCGAATCTTGTTAAGGGAGCGGCTAATTCGAACCGCGCACCTTCGGACCTCGCGGTCGTCGTGCCGGTCATGACGATCGTCGGCGACACCGAGGAAGAGCGCCGCGCCGAGCGCGAACTCGTGCGGGGCAGCCTCAGCTTCTACGCGAGCACACCCAACTACGCCTTCATCCTGGACGAGGCCGGATTCGAGGGGACGACCGCGCGCATCCGGGAGAGGCAGAAGGCCGGCGACTTCCAGGGCATGGCGGCCCAGATCACCGACGACCACATCGCGACCTTCGCCACCGAGTCGACGTGGGACGGCCTGGCCGACGCCCTCGTCGACAAGTACGACGGCATCGCGACCCGCATCGTGTTGTACAACGCGCTGGCCGATCCCGAGCGCTTCGAGCGCTACGGCGAGGTCGCGCGGCGCATTTCGGCGCGGTCCTGACCGGCCTACACCGAGGTTTTGGTTCGTAGCCGCCGGCTCAGGCTCGTCACGGTGGGCGAATCGAACACGCTGCGCACCGTGAGGCCGGCGTCCGTGCTGTTGTTGATGGCCGCGATGAGGCGCATGGCCGAAATGCTGTCGCCGCCAAGGTCGAAGAACGATTCGTCGGCCCCGACCCGCTCGACGCCGAGCACGTGCGCGTAGATGTCGGCCAGCAGCTGCTCGGTGGCGTTGGCCGGGGCGCGGTATTCGCCGCCGCTGTATTCGGGTGCCGGGAGGGCGCGCGTGTCGAGCTTGCCGTTCGGTGTCAGCGGCAGCGCGTCGAGTTCCACCACGGCCGCCGGAACCATGTAGTCCGGCAGACGCTGCGCCAGCGCGGTGCGCGCCTCGGCCGGGTCGGCGGTCCCGGTCACATAGCCGACGAGGCGTTTGTCGCCGGGGCGATCCTCGCGCGCGATCACCACCGCCTGCTCCACGTCGTCCAGCCTCGCCAGTGCGGCCCGGACCTCACCGAGCTCGATGCGGTAGCCGCGGATCTTGACCTGCTCGTCGGCGCGACCCACGTAGCTCAGCTGCCCGTCGTCGCCCCAGCAGACCAGGTCCCCGGTGCGATACATCCGTGTTCCGGGCGCACCGGAGAACGGGCAGGCCACGAACCGCGACGCGGTCAGCCCGGCCCGCCCGACGTACCCGGCCGCCACGCCGGAGCCGGCCACGTACAGCTCGCCGACCACGCCGGGCGGCACCGGACGCAACCAGCCGTCGAGCACGAACAGCGCGGCCCCGGGCACCGGGGAGCCGATGGGGGGCGTCCCCGATATCAGCGGCGCGCTGATCGACACGCACATCGTCGTCTCCGTCGGGCCGTAGGCGTTGACCATCGTCCGCCCGGGCGCCCACCGGTCCACCACCTCGGCCGGACAGGCCTCGCCGGCCATCACCAACGCCACCGACTCCAGCCCCTCCGGCGACAACATCGCCACCGCCGACGGGGTCTGCGTGAGCACGCTGACCTCCTCGCCGATCAGCAAGGCGCGCAGGCCTTCCGGCGAGCGCGCCACCGACTCGGGCACCACGACCAGCCGGCCGCCGCGCAGCAGCGCGCCGAAGATCTCCCACACCGACACGTCGAAGGCGTACGAATGACTTTGCGTCCATACCCCCGGGCGCGGCAGGCCGGCATCCAGTGATGCCAGCAGCCGGGTCACGCTGCCGTGGGTGACGGCAACACCCTTGGGGGTGCCGGTGGTGCCCGACGTGTAGATCAGGTAGGCGATGTCGTCCGCGCCGTCCGCCGCGGGTGCCGGCAACGGCGTGGGCGGGCGGGTGGTGATCTCGGGGTCCTCGATGTCGATGACGCTCAGGTCTCGTGCGTCCAGCCGGGACCGCAAACCCGCGGTGGTGACCGCGGCGACCGGCGCGGCATCGGAGAGCATGAACCTGATCCGGGTCGCCGGCGCAGCCGGATCGATCGGCAGGTAGGCCGCCCCCGTCTTGAGCACCGCCAGGATCGCGGTGATGGCCTCCGCGGACCGCGAAAACAGCAGCGCCACAGACTCTCCCGGGCCCGCGCCGTGGCCGGCCAGCAGGTGCGCCAACCGGTTGGCGGCCTCGTCGAGCTCGCTGTAGCTCATGGACAGGTCTCCCCAGCTGATGGCCACCGCGTCCGGCCGGCGCGCCACCTGTTCGGCGAACAACGCCGGGATCGACGGCGGCGCGGGCATCGGTCGGGTCAGCGCCGCGCGGTTGCCGATCTCGTCGAGGTGGGCGTGCTCCCGCGCGTCGAGCAGATCCACCGATGACAGCGGCCGGCTCTGGTCGGCGGTCATCGCGATCAGGACCCGCCGCATCCGCTCGCTCAGCGCGTCGATGGTCTGCGCGTCGAAGACGTCGGTGTCGTACTCGACGCGGAAGCCCAGCTCGTCGCCCGACGGGGCGGCCTGCATCGTCAGCGGGTAGTGGTTGTATTCGCGGACGCTGGCGTCGGTCAGGGCGAGCTCGTCGCCCCCCGACAATGCGCCGGTGTCGATCGGGTAGTTCTCGTAGGCGAACAGCGTGTCGAACAGCTTGTCCTGACCGGTGATTCGGTGCATCTCGCTCAGCGCGAGGTGCTGGTGCTCCAGCGTGTGGTTGTGGGCGCCCTGCAGCTGGTCGATCAGGTCCGCGGCGGTGGTCGCCGCCGCGATGTTCGCCCGCACCGGGATCGTGTTGATCAGCAGGCCTACCATCGATTCGGCGCCGGCCAGCTCGGCCGGCCTGCCCGACACCGTCGTGCCGAACGCGACATCGTGGTGGCCGGTCACCCAGCGCAACAGTTGCGCCCAGGCCGCCTGCAGCACGCTGCTGACGGTCGCGTGGCGCGAGCGCGCCAACTCGGTGAGCGCGCGCGTCGTCTCGGCGGACACCCCGAACGACCTGACGCCGCGGGCGCCCAGGCCCGGCCGCTCCGGCGGCCCGACCAGCGTTGGGACGTCGAAACCGGCCAGCACGTCGCTCCAGGCCGCGCGGGCGGCGTCGAGGTCGCGATCGGCCAGCCAGGTGATGAAGCTGCGGTAGGGCGCGGCGGCCGGCAGTCGCCGGCCGAAGTAGCTGCCGAAGATCTCCCCCAGCATGATCGGCAGGGACCAGCCGTCGAGCACGATGTGGTGGATGGTCAGCACCAGCCGGTGCCGGTCCGGCGCGGTGCGGATCAGGGCCACGCGGAGGGGCGGCTGGTCGGCCAGCTCGTAGACCGCGCAGCGCTCGTCGGCGCACAGCCGTCGCATGTCCGCGTCGTCGATGTTCTGGCCGCCGCTGAGATCCAGGTGGCGCCAAGCGATTTCGGGATCGGCCGGGATGATCTGCACCGGTTCGTCGAACTGTTGACTGAAGCGCGCCACCAGGTTCGGATGCCGGGTGACCAGCGTGCGCATCGCGTCGCGCAGGCGCCGGGCGTCAAGCGAACCCGTCACCGTGAAATCGAGCTGCACCGCATACGGATGGTCGTCGTTGCCGTGCGCGATGCCGGCGTGGAACAGCAGCCCCTGCTGCAGCGGACTCAGCGGCAGCACGTCGGCGATCCGGTACTGGCGCTGCAGCTCGTCGAGCTGCGCTTGGGTCAGGGGCGCCGGCGCGACGTCCGACGGGGTCAACCCGCCGCCACCGGAGCGGACATGGGCGCAGATGCCGGCCAGGGCGTCGAACCACAGCCGGCTCAGCCGGGTGACCTGCTCCCGATCGAGCGCGGATGGCGCCCAGGTCCAGTCGGCGTGCAGGCGCGGCCCCGCGTCGGTGTCGACGGTGACGGCGTTGACGGCCACCGTGTGCATCAGCGGCATCGGAATCGCCGATGCCACGGAGCTGACCGACGAGCCGTCCGGGCTGATGCGCCAACCATCGCCGGCCTGCGCCGCTACTGCGGTGGCCATCCGCCCGAAGTAGTTGAACCCGATCGGCGGGTCGGAGCCGTCGAGGGCGGTGTCGTCGTTGAGGTAGCGCAGCAGCCCGTAGGTCAGGGCGTCGGGCGTTGCCCTGAGCTGCTCCTTGGCGTCCTTGATCACCGGGCCCAGCGCCGCGCCGCCGACGACCACCTGAGCCAACGACGGTCCGCCGACCGCCAGCGCCACCGGGTATTTGGTGGTGAACCAGCCGACGGTGCGGGACAGGTCGATGTCGCGGCCCAGCTCCTCGTGCCGCCCGTGGCCCTCGACGTCGATGCCGACGGGTTTCTTGTCGGTGCCCAGGAACTCGGCTAGGGCCAGGGCGTAGGCGATCAACAGGATGTCGTGGATTCCGGCGTGGAACGCCGCGGGCACCTCGCCGAGCAGCATCCGGGTGGTCTCGGCGTCCAGCTCCGCGCTCAGGTGCCCGGCGCTGGCGTAGGTATCGATGTCGGGTCGCACCGGGGGCAGCGCGGCAGGGGTGGCCGCCACCCGGCGCCAGGCCTCGGCCTGGGCGACCACTTTCGGGTGGTGGGCGTGCTCGGCCAGCAGCTGGGCCCACCGCGCGAACGACGTCCCGCCGGCCGGCAGGGCCACGGGTTGCCCGCCGCGATGCTGGGCCCAGGCGATGTTCAAGTCCTCCAACAGGATTCGCCAGGACACCCCGTCGACGGCCAGGTGGTGAACGATGACCACCAGTTGGCGGGTGGGGGCGGCCCACAGCGCGCTGAGCATGATCCCGGCGGCCGGGTTCAACCGCATCCGCGCGCCCGCCACCGCCGCCTCGGACAACTCGTCGACCGAGCGCACCAGCTCGCGGGCGTCCACCGACCCCGGCTCGGGAACCGTCAACGACCAACCCCCGGCCTCGTCGTCGTCCACGCGAAGCCGCAGCGCCCCATGCCGATCCAGCAGCGCCCACAGCAACGTCACGACGTCGGCCTCGGTGACCCCGTCGGGGGCCTGCACCAGCATCGCCTGGTTGAACTGCCCCACCGGGCCGTCCACGTCCTGCAGCCACCGCATGATCGGGGTCGCCGGCAGCCGTCCGACGCCCTCGTCGACGTCGCCGCCGCCATCGCCGGCCTCCGCGACCACCATGGCCAGCCGAGCCACGGTCTGCTCGACGAAAACGTCGCGCGGCCGACACGTCAGGCCAGCGGCGCGGGCCCGCGCCACCACCTGCATCGACAGGATGCTGTCGCCGCCCAGCTCGAAGAAGGAGTCGTCGACGCCGACGCGGTCCACGCCCAGGACCTCGGCGTAGATGCCGGCCAGGATTTCCTCGATCGCGTTGTCCGGGGCGCGATATCGATCGGCGTCGCGATACTCCGGCGCGGGCAGCGCCCGCTTGTCGAGTTTGCCGTTGGGCGTCAGCGGCAGCTTCTCCACCACGACGACGGCGGCCGGCACCATGTACGCCGGGAGGCGTTGCGTCAGCGCGTTGCGCGCCCCGGCCGGATCGGCGGTGCCGACGATGTAGCCGATGAGGCGCAAGGCAGCGGGGCGGTCCTCGCGGGCGACGACGACAGCCTGCTCCACCCCGTCGAGCCCGGCCAAAGCCGTTTGGATTTCGCCCAATTCGATGCGATAGCCGCGGACCTTGACCTGCTCGTCGGCGCGGCCCAGGTACTGCAGCTGCCCGTCGGCGCCCCAGCGCACCAGGTCGCCGGTGCGATACATGCGTTGTCCCGCCGTTCCGAAGGGGCAGGCCACGAACCGCGCAGCGGTCAACCCGCCGCGACGCATGTATCCGACGCCCACGCCGCGACCGGCGACGTACAGCTCGCCGACCACGCCGATGGGAACCGGGTGCAACCACTCGTCGAGAGCGAACAGCGCCGCCCCCGGCACCGGCGAACCGATCGGCACCACGCCGGTGCCGGTCTTCAGCGGCGCGCTGACCGCCGCATAGATCGTGGCTTCCGTCGGGCCGTAGGCATTCAGCATCACCCGTCCGGGTGCCCACCGGTCGACCAGCTCGGCCGGGCAGGCCTCGCCGGCCACCATCAAGGTCGCGTCGCCCAACCCGTCGGGTGACAACATGCCCGCGGCGGAGGGGGTTTGGGTGATCATGCCGACCCGCTCGGCGGCCAGCAGGGCGCGAAGGTCTTCCGGTGAGTGCGCCACGTCTTCGGGGACCACGACCAGGCGCCCACCGTGCAGCAGCGGGGCGAAGATCTCCCAGGCCGAGACGTCGAAGACCAGCGAATGGGTTTGCGACCACACCCCGCTCGACGGCAGGCCCGCGCCCAGTGTTTTCAGTAGCTCGGTCGCGTTCTGGTGGGTGATGGCCACCCCCTTGGGCGTCCCCGTGGTGCCCGAGGTGTAGATCAGGTAGGCGAGATCATCCGGGGCCGGTACCGGTAGCGCCGTGTCGGGTTGGGTGTCGAGGCCGGGATCACCGACGTCGACGACCGCAACGCCGCACCCGTCGAGCTTTTCGGTCAGCGAGGCGGTGGTGACCGCGGCGGCCGGTTCGGCGTCGGCCAGCATGAACTCGATTCGCACCGCCGGCAGCGCGGGATCGATCGGCAGGTAGGCCGCCCCGGTCTTCAGGACGGCAAAAATCGCGGCGATGGCCTCGGCTGAGCGCGAAAACAGCAGCGCCACAACCTGTCCCGGGCCCGCGCCGCGGCCGGCCAATTCGTGCGCCAACCGGTTCGACGCCTCGTCCAGCTCCCGGTACGTCAGCGACCGGCCGTCGCACACCAGCGCAACCGCATCCGGGGTGCGGGCGACCTGCTCGGCGAATAGCGCCGGGATGGACGCCTGCGCGCCCGCCGGCCGGGTCAGCACGGCCCGGTTGCCGAACTCGTCCAGCCGCGCGCGCTCGGGCTCGTCGAGCAGGTCCACCGCCGACACCGACTGCGCGGGATCGGCCGTCATCGCCGTCAGCACCCGCCGCAATCGCTCCGCCAACGTTTCGATGCTGCTTGCTTCGAACACATCGGTGCGGAACTCCACCCTGCCGCCGATCCCGGCCGGCTCGCCGGCATCGTTCCAGCGCTCGGCCAGGGAGAACGTCAAATCCATGCGGGCGGACTGCGTTTCGAGCGGCAGCGGCACGGCCCGCAGATCGCCCAGGCCCAGGCCGGCGGCGGGGCCGCTGGTGTGCCCCGGCAGGTTCTGCCAGGCCAGCATGACCTGCACCAGCGGGTGATGGGTCAGGCTGCGGGCGGGGTTGAGCCGCTCCACCAGCACCTCGAAGGGCACGTCCTGGTGCTCGTAGGCGGCCAGGCTGCGCTGGCGCACCTGGCCCAGCAGGTCGGTGAAGCTGGGATCGCCGCCCACGTCGACGCGCAGCACCAGGGTGTTGACGAA
Organism: Mycobacterium sp. 663a-19; assembly: GCF_035616495.1. Classification (NCBI taxonomy): domain Bacteria; kingdom Bacillati; phylum Actinomycetota; class Actinomycetes; order Mycobacteriales; family Mycobacteriaceae; genus Mycobacterium; species Mycobacterium sp. 663a-19. The sequence continues at coordinate 132,961 of NZ_JAPJAV010000005.1, forward strand.
GAATCCCACCAGCTCGTCCAGCGCGGGGTCGCGGCGACCGGCGATCGGAAAGCCAACGGCGACATCGGAGTTGGCGCCGATCTTCGACAGCAGCACCGCCAGCGCGGCCTGCACCACCATAAAGCTGGTGGCGTTGTGCTCGCGGGCCACCCGGGCCACCTGCCGCTGCAACTGCGCCGGCCAGTCCACCGCGATGGTGGCGCCGCGCTGGTCGGCGACCAGCGGGTAGGGCCGATCGGTGGGCAGCTGCACCCGCTCGGGCATCCCGGCCAGCGCGTCCTCCCAGTAGGCCAGCTGCGCGGCCAGGGGGCTCTCGCTGTCGTCGAGGTCGCCGAATTGGGCGCGCTGCCAAAGGGTGTAGTCGACGTACTGCACCGGCAGGTCGGGCCACTGCGGGGCTTGCCCGGCGCAGCGGCTGGCATAGGCCACGCCGAGGTCGCGCACCAGCGGGGTGATCGACCAACCGTCGGCGGCGATGTGATGCACCACCGCCGCCAGCACATGCTCGTCGTCGCGGATGCGGAAAAGCCGTGCCCGCAACGGGATTTCGGTGGCCAGATCGAAGGTGTGGGCGGCCGCCGCGGCGATGGCTTCGTGCAGCCGGCTTTGCGGCCACCCGGTGGCGTCGACGACGTCCCACCCGAAGTCGGCCCGCTCGACGGGAAGCACGACCTGTTGCGGTATCCCGTCGGGCGCCTCGAACAGCGTGCGCAGGGTTTCGTGACGGCCCACCACGTCCGCCAGCGCCGCTCCCAGCGCGTCGGGATCGAGTCGCCCGTCCAGCCGCAACGCGACCGCAATGTTGTAAACGGGTGAGGGCCCCTGCAATTGGTCGATGAACCAGAGCCGGTTTTGGGCGAACGACAGCGGAATCACCGCCGGCCGCTCGCCGGCCACCAGCGGCGCGAGCCCGCCCGCGCCCTCGCCGAGGCGGGGCGCCAGCTGTGCGACCGTGGGCGCCTCGAAGACGGTGCGCACCGCGAGGTCGGCGTCCATGCCGTTGTTGATGGCTCCGATCAGGCGCATGGCCGAAATGCTGTCGCCGCCAAGGTCGAAGAACGAATCGTCGACGCCGACCCTTTCGACGCCGAGCACCTCGGCGAAGATGCCGGCCAGAATCTCCTCGACGGCGTTGGTCGGGGCGCGGTATCCCGCCGCGGTGTATTCGGGCGACGGGAGCGCGCGGGTGTCGAGCTTCCCGTTGACCGTCAGCGGCAGCGCGTCGAGTCCCACCACGGCCGCCGGAACCATGTACGGGGGCAGCCGGTCGGCCAACGCGCTACGCGCCCCGGCCGGGTCGGCGCTGCCGGTGATGTAGCCGACGAGGCGTTTGTCGCCGGGCCGGTCCTCGCGGGCGATCACGACCGCCTGCTCGACGCCCTGCAGCGCGGCCAAAGCCGCTTGGATTTCGCCCAATTCGATGCGGTACCCGCGGATCTTGACCTGCTCGTCGGCGCGACCGACGTAGCGCAGCTGCCCGTCGGCGCCCCAGCGCACCAGGTCGCCGGTGCGATACATGCGCTCGCCCGGCTCTCCGAACGGGCATGCCACGAACCGCGACGCGGTCAGCCCGGCCCGGCGCACATAGCCGGACCCGACCCCGCGGCCGGCCACGTACAGTTCGCCGACCAAACCGGCCGGCACCGGGCGCAGCCACCCGTCGAGCACGAACAGCGCGGCCCCGGGCACGGGCGAGCCGATCGGCGGCGACCCGGATCCCGGCGCCAGGGGCGCGCTGATCGACGCGAAGATCGTGGTTTCGGTCGGGCCGTAGACGTTGATCATCGTCCGGCCCGGCGCCCACCGGTCCACCAGCTCGGCCGGGCAGGGCTCCGCGCCGATCGCCAGCGCCGTCGAATCGAGGCCCTGCGGCGACAACATCCGCGCCGCCGACGGCGTCTGGCTCAGGACGGTGACCCGTTCGTCGACCAGCAGCGCGTGGAAGTCCTTCGGGGAGCTGGCCACCGACTCGGGCACCACGACCAGCCGCCCGCCGTGCAGCAGCGCGCCCCAGATCTCCCACACCGAGAAGTCGAAGGCGTAGGAGTGGAACTGCGTCCACACCTGCCCCGGCGCCAACGTCAGGCCGACGTCCAGCGAGTCGAACAACCGGGTCACGTTGTGGTGGGTGACCACCACACCCTTCGGGGTGCCGGTGGTGCCCGACGTGTAGATGATGTGGGCGATGTCATCGGGCGCCGGCGCGGGAAGTTCGATGCCGGGGTCGACCTCCGGGGCGTCACCGGCATCGATGACCGGAACACCGTAACCGTCGAGCTTGTCGGCCAGATCGGCGGTGGTGATCGCGACGATCGGGTCGGCGTCGCCGAGCATGAACTCGATCCGGGCCGCCGGGTGCGCCGGGTCGATCGGCAGGTAGGCCGCCCCCGTCCTCAGCACCGCCAGGATCGCGGTGATGGCCTCGGCCGAGCGCGAAAACAGCAGTGCCACCGAGCTTCCCGGGCCCGCGCCGCGGGCGGCCAGCAGGTGCGCCAACCGGTTGGCGGCCTCGTCAAGTTCGCGGTAGGTCATCGACGTGCCGGCGCAGCCGATGGACACCGCGTCCGGCGTGCGTGCCGCCTGTTGGGCGAACAGCGCCGGAATCGATGCCGGCTTCACCGGCCGGGTCAGCGCCGCGCGGCCGGCCCACTCGTCCAGGCGGGCGCGCTCGGGTTCGTCGAGCATGTCCATCGACGACAGCCGCCGGGCCGGGTCGGCGGTCATGAATGCCAGTACCCGCCGCAACCGCTCGATCAGGGCGCCGATGGTTTCCGCGTCGAAGATGTCGCCGTCGTATTCGACGCGAAGGCGCAGCTCGTGGCCGGGCTGGGCCTGCACGGTCAGCGGGTAGTGGGTGGATTCCCGGGTGGTGATATCGGTGACGGCCAGGTCGTGGTCGCCCGACAGCGCGCCGGCGTCGATCGGATAGTTCTCGTAGGCGAACAGGGTGTCGAAAAGCCTGTCCTGACCGGTGATTCGGTGAATCTCGCTGAGGGCCAGGTGCTGGTGCTCCAGCGTGTGGTTGTGGGCGCCCTGCAGCTGGTCGAGCAGATCGGCGGTGCTGGTCGCGGCCGCGATGGTCGCCCGCACCGGCACCGTGTTGATCATCAGGCCCACCATCGTTTCCGCGCCGGCGACCTCGGCGGGCCGACCCGAGACCGTGGTGCCGAACACGACGTCGCGCTGCCCGGTCAACCCGCACAGCAGCTGCGCGAAGGCGGCCTGCAGCACGGTGTTGACGGTGGTGTGACACGAGCGCGCCAGGTCGCCGACGGCCCGGGTGAGCTCGGCCGGCAGCGCGGACGTCTCGACGCGTTGCCGCCCCGGCTCCAGCCGGTCCCGGGGGCCGACGAGCGTGGGGGCGTCGAACCCGGCGAGCACCTCGTCCCAGGCGGCGCGGGCGGCGTCGAGGTCGCGGTCGGCCAGCCAGGTTATGAAGCTGCGGTAGGGCGCCGCCGCCGGTAACCGCTGCCCGTAGTAGGCGGCGAACATCTCACCCAGCAGGATCGGCATCGACCAGCCGTCGAGCACGATGTGGTGGTTGGTCAGCACCAGCCGGTGCCGGTCGGCCGCGGTGCGGATCAGCGCCACCCGAAAGCCCGGCTGGTCGGTGAGGTCGCAGACCGCGGCGCGCTCGTCGGCGCAGAGGCGGTTCATGCGGTTGTCGGCGTCGTCGCTGATATCCAGGCAGTGCCAAGGGATCTCGGGATCGGCGGGAATGACCTGCACGGGCTCGTCGAACTGCCGGCAGAATCGGGCCACCAGGTTCGGATGCCGGGTGACCACCGCGTGCACGGCGTCGCGCAGGCGGTCGGCGTCGAGCGGGCCGGTCACGCTGATGTCCAGCTGCCCGGCGTACAGGTCGTCGCTGTCGTGCGCGGTGTTTGCGTGGAAGAGCAGCCCCTGCTGCACCGAGGTCAGGGGCAGCACGTCGGCGACGCGGCATTGCCGCTGCAGCTCGTCGAGTTGCGGCTGGGTCAGGCGCGCGGGTGCGACGTCGGACGGCGTCAGCCCGCCGCCGCCGGATCGCACGTGGGCGCAGATGCCGGCCAGGGCGTCGAACCACAACCGGCTCAGCCGGGTTACCCGCTCCTCGTCCAGCGCCGAGGGCGCCCACGTCCAACTGGCGTGCAGCTGGGGGCCGTTGTCGGTGTCGGCGGTGACGGCGTTGAGCTCCACGGTGTGCATCAGCGGCATGGGGATTGCCGCGGCCGCGGCGGTGACCGACCCGCCGCCCCGGCCGATCCGCCACAGGTCGGCGGAGAGCTCGGTCGCGCCGCCGGGACGGCCCAGGTAGTTGAACCCGATCGGCGGGTCGGTCCCGTCCAGGTCGACGTCGGGGTTCAGGTAGCGCAGCAGCCCATAGGTCAGGGCACCCGGCAGGGCGCGAAGCTGCTCCTTGGCGTCCTTGACGACGGCGCCCAGTGCGGCCTCGCCGGCCACCACCCGCGACCAGTCCAGCCCGGCCACCGCCAGCGACACGGGGAATTTGGTGGTGAACCATCCGACGGTGCGGGACAGGTCGACGTCGCGACCCAGTTCCTCGTGCCGCCCGTGTCCCTCGACGTCGATGCCGACGGGTTTCTTGTCGGTGCCCAGGAACTCCGCTAGGGCCAGGGCGTAGGCGATCAGCAGGATGTCGTGGACGCCTGCATGGAACGCCGCGGGCACCTCCCCGAGCAGCATCCGGGTCGTGTCGGCGTCCAGCTGCGCCGACAGATGCCCGGCGGTGGCGTAGGTGTCGGTTTGCGGCCGCACCGCTGGCAGCGCTGCGGGCGTGGCCGCGACCTGCCGCCACGCGTCGGCCTGCTCGACCACCACGCGGTCGTGCGCGTGCTCGCCCAGCAGCTGGGCCCACCGCGCAAACGACGTTCCGCCGGCCGGCAGCGCCACCGGTTGCCCGCCGCGATGCTGGGCCCAGGCAATATTCAAGTCCTCCAACAGGATTCGCCACGACACCCCGTCCACAGCCAGGTGGTGAATGATCACCAACAGTTGCCTTGTGGCGCCGACCCACAACGCGCTCACCATGATCCCCGCGGCCGGGTCCAACCGCATCGGCGCGCCCGCCACCGCCGCCTCGGACAGCTCGTCGACCGGGCGCACGAGATCGCGGGCGTCCACCGAGCCCGGCTCGGGCACCGTCAACAACCACCCCCCGGCGCCGTCGTCGTGCACGCGAAGCCGCAGTGCCCCATGCCGATCCAGCAAGGCCTGCAGCACCGTCATGACGTCGGCGTCGGTGACGCCCTCGGGGGCCTGCACCAGCATCGCCTGGTTGAACTGCTCAACCGGGCCGTCCACGTCCTGCAGCCACCGCATGATCGGGGTCGCCGGCAGCCGGCCGACGCCCTCGTCGATCACGTCGGATTCGCCGTCGGCCACGCCGGCCACCCGGGCCAGCCGGGCCACGGTCTGCTCGACGAAGATGTCGCGCGTCCTGCAGGTCAGGCCGGCGGCACGCGCGCGCGTGACCACCTGCATGGACGAAATGCTGTCGCCACCGAGGTCGAAGAAGGAGTCGTCGACGCCGACGCGCTCGAGCCCGAGCACCTGGGCGTAGATGCCGGCCAGGATTTCCTCGATCGCGTTGTCCGGGGCGCGATATCGATCGCCATCGCGGTACTCCGGCGCGGGCAGCGCCCGCTTGTCGAGTTTGCCGTTGGGCGTCAGCGGCAGCTCCTGCAACACCACCACCGCGGCCGGCACCATGTACGCCGGCAGCCGCTCGGCCAGCGCGGCGCGCACGCTCGCCGGGTCGGCGGTGCCGACGATGTAGCCGACGAGGCGCTTGTCCCCGGGCCGGTCCTCGCGGGCGACGACCGCCGACTGCTCCACCCCGTCGAGCCCGGCCAAAGCCGTTTGGATTTCGCCCAATTCGATGCGATAGCCGCGGATCTTGACCTGTTCGTCGGCGCGGCCCAGGTACTGCAGCTGCCCGTCGGCACCCCAGCGCACCAGGTCGCCGGTGCGATACATCCGTGTCCCGGAACCGCCGAACGGGCATGCCACGAACCGCGATGCGGTCAGGCCCGCACGCCGCCAATACCCGGCGCTCACCCCGGCGCCGGCCACGTACAGCTCGCCGACCACGCCGGTGGGCACCGGCCGCAACCAGCCGTCGAGCACGAACAGCGCCGCCCCCGGCACCGGCGAACCGATCGGCACGTCAACCGAATCGGTTGTCAGCGGCGCGCTCATCGCGGCGTACACGGTGGCCTCGGTGGGGCCGTAGGCGTTGATCATCACCCGCCCGGTCGCCCACCGGTCCACCAGCTCGGCCGGGCAGGCCTCGCCGGCCACCACCAACGCCGTCGACTCCAAACCCTCCGGCGGCAACATCCCCGCGGCGGAAGGGGTTTGGCTCAACACGCCGACGTCCTCGACGGCGAGCAGGGCGTGGAGGTCTTCCGGTGAGCGGGCCACGTGTTCGGGCACCACGACCAGCCGGCCGCCGTGCAGCAGCGCGCCGAAGATCTCCCACACCGAGACGTCGAAGGCCAACGAATGCCATTGCGACCACACCCCCGTTGACGGGAGGCCCGGATCCATCGACGCCAGCAGCTGGGTCACGTTGCGATGCGTGACTGCCACACCCTTCGGCGTGCCGGTGGTGCCCGACGTGTAGATCAGATAGGCGAGATCGTCCGGGCTCGGCGGGGGCAGCGCAGTGGCGGGCTGGGTGTACACCGCGGGGTCGTCGACGTCGATGACCGTGACGCCGTGCCCGTCGAGCTCGTCGGACAGATCCGCGGTGGTGACCGCCGCGATCGGCGCGGCGTCGGCGAGCACGAATCCGATTCGCGCCGCCGGCAGCGCCGGGTCGATCGGCAGATAGGCCGCGCCGCTCTTCAGTACCGCCAGGATCGACACGATCGCCTCTGCCGAACGCGAAAACAGCAGCGCCACAACCTGTCCCGGACCCGCGCCGCGGCCGGCCAATTCGTGCGCCAACCGGGTCGATGCCGCATCCAGCTCGCGGTACGTCAGGGACCGGCCGTCGCACACCAGCGCCACCGCATCCGGGGTGCGGGCGACCTGCTCGGCGAACAGCGCCGGGATCGACGCCTGCGCGCCCGCCGGCCGGGTCAGCACGGCCCGGTTGCCGAACTCGTCGAGGCGGGCGTGTTCGGTGTCGTCGAGCAGGTCCACCGACGACACCGGGTATGCGGGATCGGTTGTCAGGGCCGTCAGCACCCGGCGCAACCGCGCGATCAGCGCCTCGATGGTGCCCGCGTCGAACACGTCGGTGCGGTATTCCACCGTCCCGCCGATCCCGGCCGGATCGCCGGCGTCGCTGAAGCGTTCGGCCAACGAGAACGTCAGGTCCATCCGCGCGGTCTGGGTGTCCACCGGCATCGCGGTGATCCAAACGTCGCCCAGCGTCAGCCCGGCGGCGGGGTCGCTGGTGTGCCCGGGCAGGTTCTGCCAGGCAAGCATGACCTGCACCAGCGGGTGATGGGTCAGGCTCCGGGCGGGGTTGAGCCGCTCCACCAGCACCTCGAAGGGCACGTCCTGGTGCTCGTAGGCGGCCAGGCTGCGCTGGCGCACCTGGCCCAGCAGGTCGGTGAAGCTGGGGTCACCGGCCACGTCCACGCGCAGCACCAGGGTGTTGACGAAGAATCCCACCAGCTCGTCCAGCGCGGGGTCGCGGCGACCGGCGATCGGGAAGCCAACGGCGACATCGGAGTTGGCGCTGATCTTGGACAGCAGCACCGCCAGCGCGGCCTGGATCACCATGAAGCTGGTGGCGTTGTGCTCGCGGGCCACCCGGGCGACCCGTTGCTGCAACTCGGCGGGCCAGTCCACCGCGATGGTGGCGCCGCGCTGGTCGGCGACCAGCGGGTAGGGCCGATCGGTGGGCAGCTGCACCCGCTCGGGCATACCGGCCAGCGCGTCCTCCCAGTAGGCCAGCTGGGCGGCGATCGGGCTCTGGCCGTCGTCGAGGTCGCCGAATTGCGCGCGTTGCCACAGCGTGTAGTCGACGTACTGCACCGGCAGGTCGGCCCAGTCGGGGGCTTGCCCGGCGCAGCGGCTGGCGTAGGCCACGCCGAGGTCGCGCACCAGCGGGGTGATCGACGAGCCGTCGGCGGCGATGTGGTGCACGGCGGCCACCAGCACGTGCCGGTACTCGGCGACGCGGAAAATATGTGCCCGCAACGGGATTTCGGTCGCCAGGTCGAATGTGTGCCGTGCCGTGGTGTCGATGGCCTCGTCCAGCCGCGCCGCCGGCCAGGCCGTGGCGTCGACGACCTGCCAGTCCGCCCGGGCGCCGTCGGCGGGCACCACCAGCTGCCGGGGTATGCCGTCGGGGGCGACGAACAGTGTGCGCAGGCTTTCGTGGCGGGACACGACGTCGCCCAGCGCCGCCCCCAGCGCGTCGGCGTCGAGCCGCCCGTCCAGCCGCAGCGCCGTCGCCATGTTGTAAACCGCTGAGGGCCCCTGCAATTGGTCGAGGAACCACAGCCGGCTCTGCGCGAACGACAGCGGCACCACCGCCGGCCGCTCGCCGGCCACCAGCGGCGCGAACCCGCCCGCGCCCTCGCCGATGCGGGGCGCCAGCTGAGCGACCGTGGGCGCCTCGAACACGGTGCGCACGGCGACGTCAGAACCCATTGCGTTGTTGACGGCCGCGACCAGCCGCATCGCCGAAATGCTGTCACCGCCAAGGTCGAAGAACGAATCGTCGACGCCGACCCGGTCAACGCCGAGCACCTCGGCGAAGATGCCGGCCAGGATCTCCTCGACGGCGTCGCCCGGGGCGCGGTGGTCGCCGGTCGTGTATTCCGGCGACGGCAGGGCCCGGGTGTCGAGCTTGCCGTTGGGTGTCAGCGGCAGCGCGTCGAGCGCCACCACCGCCGCCGGGACCATGTGCGCCGGGAGCCGGTCGGCCAGCGCGGTTCGCGCCGCGGCCGCGTCGGCGGTGCCGGTGACGTAGCCGACGAGGCGTTTGTCGCCCGGGCGGTCCTCGCGGGCGATCACCACGGCCCGCTCCACGCCCGGCAGCGCGGCCAAAGCCGTTTGGATTTCACCCAATTCGATGCGGTACCCGCGGATCTTGACCTGCTCGTCGGCGCGGCCCAGATAGCGCAGCTGCCCATCGGCGCCCCAGCACACCAGGTCGCCGGTGCGGTACATGCGCTCGCCCGGCTCCCCGAAGGGGCAGGCCACGAACCGCGACGCGGTCAGCCCGGCGCGCCCGACGTAGCCGGCCGCCACGCCGGAGCCGGCGACATACAGCTCCCCGATCACACCGGGCGGCACCGGACGCAACCAGCCGTCGAGCACGAACAACGCCGCCCCCGGCACCGGGGAGCCGATCGGCGCCACGCCCGACCCCGCCGTCAGCGGCGCGCTGATCGACACGCACATCGTCGTCTCGGTCGGTCCGTAGGCATTGACCATCACCCGCCCGGGCGCCCACCGATCCACCAGCTCGGGCGGGCAGGCCTCCCCGGCCGTCACCAGCGACACCGAGTCCAGCCCCCCGGGTGAGAGCACGCCGAGCGCCGACGGGGTCTGGGTCAACACGCTGACCCGTTCGCCGGCCAGCACCTCGCGGAGCCGTTGCGGCGCGCGCGCCACCGACTCCGGCACCACCACCAGCCGGCCACCGCGCAGCAGCGCGCCGAAGATCTCCCACACCGAGACGTCGAAGGCCAGGGAATGACTGTGCGCCCACACCCCCGCCGCCGGCAGGCCGGCGTCCAGCGACGCCAGCAGCTGGGTCACGTTGCGATGGGTGACCGCCACGCCCTTCGGGGTGCCGGTGGTGCCCGACGTGTAGATCAGGTAGGCGATGTCGGCCGGGTTCGGCGCCGGCAACGCGGTGGCGGGCTGGGTGTGCACCGCGGGATCGTCCACGTCGATGACCGCGATGTCGTGCCCGTCGAACCGGTCGGCCAGCTCGGCGGTGGTGACCGCGGCCGCCGGCGCGGCGTCGGCGAGCATGAACGCGATCCGCGCCGCCGGCACCGCCGGGTCCATCGGCAGGTACGCCGCCCCCGTCTTCAGCACCGCCAGGATCGCCGCGACCGCCTCGACCGAGCGCGAAAACAGCAGCGCCACAAACTGTCCCGGACCCGCGCCGTGACCGGCAAGCAGGTGCGCCAGCCGGGTCGACGCCTCGTCCAGCTCCCGGTACGTCAGGGACAGGCCCTCGCACACCAACGCCACCGCTTCCGGTGCCCGGGCCACCTGTTCGGCGAACAACGCCGGAACCGACACCGGCGTGGCCGCCGGCCGGGTCAGCGCCGGCCGATTGCTGATCTCGTCAAGGAGCGCGCGCTCGCGTTCCTCGAGCAGATCCACCGACGACTGCGCCCGGGCGGGGTCATCGGTCATCGCCACCAACATCCGCTGCAGCCGCGCGATCAGCGCCTCGATGCTGCCCGCGTCGAACACGTCGGTGCGAAATTCCACCCGGCCGCCGATGCCGGCGGGCTCGCCGCCCGGGGTCCAGCGTTCCGCCAGGGAAAACACCAGATCCATGTGGGAGACCTGGGTTTCCACCGGTATGGACGTGGCCTGCAGGCCCTCCAGCGCCAGGCCCGCGGCCGGGTCGTCGAGCCCGGCGAAGTTCTGCCAGGCCAGCATCACCTGCACCAGCGGATGATGGGTCAGGCTGCGGGCGGGGTTGAGCCGCTCGACCAACAGCTCGAAGGGCACGTCCTGGTGCTCGTAGGCGGCCAGGCTGCGCTGGCGCACCTGGCCCAGCAGGTCGGTGAGGGTGGGATCGCCGGCGACGTCGACGCGCAGCACCAGGGTGTTGACGAAGAATCCCACCAGCTCGTCCAGCGCGGGGTCGCGCCGTCCGGCGATCGGGAAGCCAACCGCCACATCGGAATTGGCGCCGATCCTGGACAGCAGCGCCAGCAGGGCGGCCTGCACCACCATGAAGCTGGTCGCGTTGTGCTCACGGGCCAGCCGGGCAATCCGCTGCTGCAACTCGGCGGGCCAGTCGACCGGCACGGTGGCGCCGCGTTGGTCGGCAACCCGCGGGTAGGGCCGATCGGTGGGCAGCTGCACCCGCTCGGGCATCCCGGCCAGCGCATTCTCCCAGTAGGCCAGCTGCGCGGCGATGCGGCTGTCGCTGTCGTCGAGGTCGCCGAATTGCGCGCGCTGCCACAGCGTGTAGTCGGCGTACTGCACCGGCAGATCGGGCCAGCCGGGCGCGCGACCCGCACAGCGGCTCGCATAGGCGACGCCCAGATCACGCACCAGCGGCGTCAACGACCAGCCGTCGGCGGCGATGTGGTGCACGATGGTCACCAGCACGTGCTCGTCCGAGGAGATGCGGAAAAGCCTTGCCCGCAACGGGATCTCGGCGGCCAGATCGAACGGGTGCCGCACGGCGGTGTCGATGGCCTCGTCCAGCCGGCCTTCCGGCCAGCCGCCGGCGTCGACGACGTCCCACCCGAAATCGGCTCGCTCGCTGGGCAATACGACCTGCCGGGGTGTTCCCTCCGGTGCGACGAACACCGTGCGCAGGCTCTCGTGGCGGCCCACCACATCGGCCAGCGCCTGCCGCAGTGCGTCGGCGTCGAGAGCGCCGCTCAACCGCAGGGCCGCCGCCATGTTGTGGACCGGGGAAGGCCCCTGCAGTTGGTCGATGAACCAGAGCCGGTTCTGCGCGAACGACAGGGGAACCACCGCCGGGCGTTCACCGGCCACCAGCGGCTCGAGCCGGCCCGCGCCCTCACCGACGCGCGGCGCCAGCTGGGCGACCGTGGGCGCCTCGAACACGACGCGCACCGGAAGATCGGTATCCAGCGCCGCGTTGACGGCCGTGATCAGGCGCATCGTGGACAGCGAATCGCCGCCCAGGTCGAAGAACGAGTCGTCGACCCCGATCCGCTCCACGCCCAGCACCTGCGCGTAGATCTCGGTCAGGGTCTTTTCGGTGGCGCTGGCCGGGGCGCGGTAATGGCCGACGTCGCGGTAGTCGGGCGCCGGCAGCGCGCGGGTGTCGAGCTTGCCGTTGACCGTCACCGGCAGCGCGTCGAGCGCCACCACCGCGGCGGGGATCATGTAGCCGGGCAGCCGCTCGGCCAGCTGGTTGCGGGCCTGGGCGGGGTTGGCGGTTCCGGTGATGTAGCCGACGAGGCGCTTGTCTCCGGGGGTGTCCTCGCGGGCGACGACGGCCGCGCGCTCCACCCCGTCGAGCGCGGTCAGGGCGGCCTGGATCTCGCCGAGTTCGATCCGGTAGCCGCGGATTTTGACCTGCTCGTCGGCGCGCCCCAGATAGCGCAGCTGCCCGTCGGGGCCCCAGGACACCAGATCGCCGGTGCGGTACATCCGTTGTCCGGGCCGCCCGAACGGGCACGCCACGAAGCGCGACCCCGTCAACCCCGGCCGGCGCCAATAGCCGACCCCGACGCCCTCGCCGGCCAGATACAGTTCGCCGACCACCCCGGCCGGCACCGGCCGCAACCACCCGTCGAGCACGAAGAACGCGGCCCGCGCCGTCGGCGAGCCGATCGGCGGGAACCCGGAGCCGGCGGCCAGGGGCGCGCTCTTGCACGCCCACATCGTGGTCTCGGTGGGGCCGTAGACGTTGACCATCACCCGGCCCGGCGCCCAGCGATCCACCAGCTCGGGCGGGCACGGCTCGGCGCCGATGACCAGCGCCGTCGAGTCCAGCCCCTCGGGTGAGAGCAGCCCCGCCGCCGACGGGGTCTGGGTCAGCACCGTGACGCGCTCGCGGATCAGCAACGCGTGGAACTCTTCCGGCGAACGCGCGACCCCGTCGGGCACGACCACCAGCCGCCCGCCGTGCAGCAGCGCGCCCCAGATCTCCCACACCGAGAAGTCGAACGCGTGGGAATGGAACTGCGTCCACACCTGTTCGGGCGTCAGCTCGACGCCGATGTCCAGCCCGTCGAACAGCTGGACGACGTTGTGGTGGGTGACCGCAACGCCTTTGGGCACCCCGGTGGTGCCGGAGGTGTAGATGATGTGGGCCAGGTCGTCGGGAGCCGGCGCCGGCGGCGGGGTGGCGGGTTGGGCGTCCACCGCGGGGTCGTGCACGTCGATGACCGCCAGGTCGAACCCGTCGAACCGATCGGCGAACTCTGCGGTGGTGACCGCGGCGATCGGCGCGGCGTCGGCGAGCATGAACCCGACGCGGGCCACCGGCAGCGCGGGATCGATCGGCAGGTAGGCCGCCCCGGACTTGAGCACCGCCAGGATCGCCACGATCGCCTCGGTCGAACGCGAAAACAGCAGCGCCACAGACGTATCCGGGCCGGCGGCGTGAGCGGCCAGCAGCCCGGCCAGGCGGTTGGCGGCCTCGTCGAGCTCCCGATAGGTCAACGACCGGTCTCCGCACACCAGCGCCACCGCGTCGGGTGTCCGGGCCACCTGCGCGGCGAACAACACCGGAACCGACACCGGTGTCACCGCCCGGGTCAACGCCGCCCGATTACCCCAGCGTTCCAGCCGGGCCGACTCGTCGGCGTTCAGCAGGTCGACCGACGACAACCGCCGCCCCGGGTCGGCGGTCAGCGCCGCCGACACCTGCCCCAGTTGCTCGATCAGCTTCTCGATGGTCGCCGCGTCGAACACGTCGGTGCGATATTCGACCGTTACGGAAATGCCGTCGGGCCGGCCGTCCTCGGTCCAGCGTTCGGCCAGCGAGAACGCCAAATCCATTCGGGCCGTGTGGGTGTCCAGCGGCATCGGCGTGACCTGCAGGTCGCCCAGGGCCAGCCCGGTGCCGGGCGCGCCGCCGTAGCCGGGGAAGTTCTCCCACCCCAACAGCACCTGCACCAGCGGGTGATGGGTCAGGCTGCGGGCCGGGTTGAGCCGCTCCACCAGTAGCTCGAACGGCACGTCCTGGTGCTCGAAAGCGGCCAGGCTACGCCGGCGCACCTGCTCCAGCAGCTCCGCGAAGCTGGGATTGCCGGCCAGATCCACCCGCAGCACCAGGGTGTTGACGAAGAAGCCGACCAGCTCATCCAGCGCGGGGTCGCGCCGCCCGGCGATCGGAAACCCAACGGCCACATCGCGACTGCCGCTGATCTTGCACAGCAGCGCGGCCAACGCCGCCTGGATCACCATGAAGCTGGTCGCGTTGTGGTCGCGGGCCATGCGGCGAACCTGGTGCTGCAACTCCGCCGGCCAGTCCACGGCCACCCGGGCGCCGTGGTGATCGGCCACCCGCGGGTAGGGCCGATCGGTGGGCAGCTGCAGCTGTTCGGGCACCCCGGCCAGGGCCTCTTCCCAGTAGGCCAGCTGCGCGCCGATGCGGCTGTCGCGGTCATCGAGATCGCCGAACTGGTCGCGCTGCCACAGCGTGTAGTCGGCGTACTGCACCGCCAGCGGCACCCAGCCGGGCGGCTGTCCCGCGCACCGGCTGGTGTACGCCGCCCCCAGATCGTGCGCCAGCGGGGTGATCGACCAGCCGTCGGCGGCGATGTGATGCACCACGACCACCAACACATGCTCATCCTCGGCGAGAGTGAAAAGCCTTGCCCGCAACGGGATCTCGTTGGCCAGATCAAAGGCGTAACGCGCGCAGGCGTCGATCGCCCCACCCAGCCGGCCCTGCGACCAATCCGCGGCATCGACGACGTCCCACCCGAAGTCGGCTTGCTCCGCGGGCACCAGCACCTGCCGCGGCACGCCGTCGGGCGCGGCGAACAGCGTGCGCAGGCTTTCGTGGCGGCCCACCACGTCGCCCAGCGCGGCGCCCAGCGCGTCGGCGTCGACGAGTCCGCGCAGCCGCAATGCCACCGCGATGTTGTAAATCGGCGACGGCCCCTGCAACTGATCGAAGAACCACAACCGGGTTTGCGCGAACGACAGCGGCACTACCTCCGGCCGCTCCCCGGCGACCAGCGGCTCCAGCTGGCCCGCATCGCCACCGACACGCGGCGCCAGCTCGGCGATCGTCGGCGCCTCGAACACCGTGCGCACCCCGACGTCGGCATCCAGAGTCGAGTTGATCGCCGCGATCAGGCGCATCGCCGACAGCGAATCCCCACCCAGATCGAAAAACGAGTCATCCACCCCTACTCGTTCCAGCCCGAGGACGCGGGCGTATATGCCGGCCAGGATCTCCTCGACCGCGCCGGCCGGGGCGCGGTAGCGATCGGCGTCCTGGTAGTCCGGTGCCGGCAGGGCCTTGCGGTCGAGCTTGCCCGACGAGGTCAGCGGGAATTCCTCGAGCACCACGATGTGGGTCGGCACCATGTACTCGGGCAGCCACCCGGTCAACCGCTGGCGCACCGCGCTGATCTTGGTGTTGGTGTGCGGGTCGTTGGCGTGGACGGACCGCTGGCGGTCCCCGGCGGGGGGCAGATAGAGGTCGGTCAGCGCCGGCTCGGTGACGTTCTCGGTGACGTTGAAGAAGACCGCGTCGACGGTGCCGGGTTGGGCGCCCCAGGTGACCGCGACGTGATAGCCGGTGGTCTCGCCGAGGCGGTGCAACTCTTCGGGGTCGGCGGTGTCGTAGGTCGCGGTGGCCTTCGCGAGGGCGTCGGCCACCGGCAGCCCGGCGGCGAGGGCGGCTTCGGCCTGGACGTCGCCGATCAGGCCGGGGCGAGGGATGCCGGTAATGCGGATGGCGTCGGGGCGTTGCGACGTCAACCGTTCCCGCAGCCCGCGCAGGCCCGCGCACTCGGCCCACGCCCAGGTGGGTGCGGCGGCGACCGAGCGCACCAGTGTTGGGGTCTTGTGCACGACGATCTCGTAGCGGTATCGGTTGAGTTCGTTGTCGGCCGATCCGCGTTTGACTTGGATGTCGAGCCCGGCGACCGCCGGGTTGCCGGCGGCCCAGGTAGTGAAAAACTCTGGCGCCAAGAGTAATTCGTTCTCACCGAGCATGGCGCGGTGGACCCGCTTGCGCACCTCGACGGCGTCGGCGGCGGGGTCGGCGTGGGCCAGCGCGACCCCGGTTTGCAACGCACCCTGCAGGGCGTGGTTGCGCACGTCGCCCATGAACAGCGCGCCGCCGGGGGCAAGCAGCCCCATCGCGTCGTCGATCAGGTCGGCCAGATAGCCCGCGTTGGGGAAGTATTGGACGACCGAGTTGAGGACGATGGTGTCGAAGTGGCCGCGCGGCAGCCCCTCGGTGACATGCGCGGGCCGGGCCAGCAGCTCGACCCGGTCGCGCCACGGGATGCGCTGAAGCGAGCGGGCCAGGTAGTCGATGGCGACCGGCGACATGTCGGTGGCGACATAGTGCTCGCAGTGCGGGGCGACCTGCGACACGATCAGGCCCGAGCCCGCGCCGATCTCCAGCACGCGCCGCGGCCGCAGGGCCATGATCCGATCCACCGTGGCCGAACGCCATTCCAGCATCTCGTCGAGCGGGATCGGGCCGTCGGTGTAGCTGCTGTTCCAGCCGCGGAAGTCCGCGCCGAACGCCGACGCCTCGGCGTCGGCGCCGTACAGCTCGTCGTACAGCCGTTGCCACTCCTCGACGCTCTCGGCATCCGAAACGCCCCCATCGGTGGTGGCGGCGTGTTCGAGGGTGACGTAGGCGGCGAGGTGCGATCCGGTGGCGCCGTCATGCACGGTGACGGCGGCCTGAGTGACCTCCGGGCACGCCATCAAAGTGTTTTCGATTTCGCCCAATTCGATGCGTTGCCCGCGCAACTTGATCTGGGTGTCGGCGCGGCCCAGGTAGTCCAGGGTCCCGTCGGGTGTCCAGCGCACCAGGTCGCCGGTGCGATACATCCGCGTCCCGGGCCCGCCGATCTCGCCAAAGGGGTTGGCCACGAACCGTTCCGCGGTCAGCCCCGTCCGGCCCACGTAGCCGTGCGCCAGCGCCGGCCCGGCCAGATACAGCTCGCCCATCACCCCGATGGGGGCCGGCTTCAGCCAGGCGTCGAGCACCACCGCGCGCACGCCCGGCAGCGGTGCCCCGATGCGGATCGGCTGCCCGGCCAGCAGCGGCGTGCAGGTTACCCAGATGGTCGTCTCGCTGGGCCCGTAGCCGTTGAACATCCGCCGGCCCGGCGCCCAGGCGTCCACCAATTCCGGCAGGCAGGCCTCGCCGACGGCGATGAGCGTGCGCAGCCCCTCGTCGAGCCGGGCCCGGTCCAGCGTCGAGAGCACCGTGGGGGTCAGGATCGCCGCGTCGACCCGCTGCTCCTCCAGCAGCTCGGTCAGCGGCTCCCCGGCGTACACCTGCGGCGGTGCCACCACCAACGCCGCGCCGGAGCCCGCCGCCCACAACAGCTCGCCGATCGACGCATCGAAGGTCGGCGAGGCCACCATCAGCACGCGTGCGTTCGCGCCCAACCCGAACGTCTCGCGTTGTGACTCGGCCCAGCCCAGCAGGCCGGCGTGGCTGACCGCGACGCCCTTGGGGGCGCCCGTCGATCCCGACGTGAAGATCAGGTACGCGGTGTTGTCGACGTCGAGCGCGGCCGGCCGGTCGGCGTCGGTGATCGCCTCGGCTGA
This sequence comes from Mycobacterium sp. 663a-19, assembly GCF_035616495.1. Lineage (NCBI taxonomy): Bacteria > Bacillati > Actinomycetota > Actinomycetes > Mycobacteriales > Mycobacteriaceae > Mycobacterium > Mycobacterium sp. 663a-19. Next base: position 150,373 of record NZ_JAPJAV010000005.1, read on the forward strand.
GCGCGTGGACAGGTCCAGGCCGTCGATCCGCATCACGGGGCGCGCGCCGGCAGCGGCGACTTCGTCTGTGCCGCAAGTCAATACGCACACCGCGTCGACGGCGTCCAGCACCGATGCGACGCGCTCGACGGGATGGTCCAGATCCACCGGCGCGTACACGCCGCCGGCCTTGACGACGGCCCACCACGCCACGACGAGCTCGACACACCGATCCATGGCCACGCCCACCGCGCGCTCCGGGCCCACGCCCGCGTCGATCAGCGCCCGCGCCAACCGCGTCGACCACTCGTCGAGCTCGCGGTACGACAGCTCCCGGGTGCCGTCGACCACCGCCACCGAGTCCGGGTCGGCCGCCACCGCCGCGGCCAGCAACCGCGGCGCCACCCCCGTCGGCGCCGCCACGCCGGCGCCCGACAGCTCCGATAGCACCCGACCGCGCTCACCGGCGTCGAGCAGGTTCACCGACGACAGCGGCCGCTCGGGGTCGGCGGTCATCGCCAACAGCGCCCGCTGGAACCGTTCGATGAGCGCCGCGATGCGCGCCGCGTCGAACAGGTCGGTGTCGTATTCGACGTGCAGGCCGAGTTCGCGGCCCGGCAGCGCCTCCACGGTCAGCGGGTAGTGGTTGTATTCGCGGTTGGCGAACTCCGCGATGGCCAACCCGTCTTCGCCGCCCGACGGGCCCAACGGCGCGTCGGTGTCGATCGGATAGTTCTCGTACACGAACAGCGTGTCGAACAGGATGTCGTGCCCGGTGGCTCGGTGGATCTCGGCCAGCGCCAGGTGCTGGTGCTCGAGCAGGTCGTTATGGCTGTTTTGCAGCTGCTCCAGCAGGTCTGCGGTGGTGGTTGCCGCCGTGACGTAGGCCCGCACCGGCACGGTGTTGATCAGCAGCCCGACCATCGATTTCGCGTCGGCGACCTCCATCTGTCCGACGCGGGACCGGGGGGTGCCGAAGACGACGTTGTGCCGACCGGTCAGGGAGGTCAGCAGTAGCGCCCAGGCGCCCTGCAGCACGGTGCTCAGCGTGGTGTGGCAGGAGCGCGCCAGCGCGCGCAGCGACCGCGTGGTCTGCTCGGGCACCCGAAACTTTTCGGCGCCTCGCCGCCCTTGCCCCAACCGGCCCTCCGGCCCGACGAGGGTGGGCGTTTCGAGGCCGGCCAGCGCCTCACGCCAGGCCGCGCGGGCCGCATCGAGGTCGCGGGCGGCCAGCCAGGTGAGAAACGCGCGGTATGAGCCCGCGGCGGGCAGCCGCTGCCCGTAGTAGCCGGCGAAAATTTCCCGCAGCAGGATCGGCATCGACCAGCCGTCGAGCACGATGTGGTGATTGGTCAGCACGAACCGGTGCCGGCGCTCCCCCGTCCGGATCAGCGCGGCGCGAAAGGCGGCTTCGTCGGCAAGGTCGCAGACCGCGGCGCGTTCGTCGGCGCAGAGCCGTTCGATGACCTCGTCCGGGTCGCCGGTGTCGTCGGTTCCGAGATCCAGGTAACGCCAGGAGATTTCGGGATCGGCGGGGATGATCTGCACCGGCTCGTCGAACTGGTCGCAGAATCGGGCGGCCAGGTGGGGATGGCGGTTGACCACGGTGTGCACCGCCTCGCGCAGGCGGTCGGGGTCCAGGGCGCCGGTCAGGGTGAAGTCCAGCTGCACCGCGTACATGTCGTCGCTGTCCTGCGCGGTGCTGGAGTGGAAGAGCAGGCCCTGCTGCAACGCGGTCAGCGGCAGTATGTCGGCTATCCGGTGTTGCTCGGCCAGCCCGTCGATCTGCTGTTGGGTGAGACGGGCGGGCGCGATGTCCGACGGGGTCAGCCCGCCGCCGCCGGCCCGGACGTGCGCGCAGATGCCGGCCAGGGCCTCGAACCACAGCCGGCTCAGCCGGGTGATGTGCGCCTCGTCGAGCACCGTTGGCGCCCAGGTCCATTCGGCATGCAGGTGCGCGGCGGTGCCGATGTCGATGATCCCGGCGTTGAGCGCGACGGTGTGCATCAGCGGCATGTCCACCGCGGCGGCGGCGCCGAGGAACGACAAGCCCTCTTGGCAGATTCGCCAGCCATCGACGGAGAGGTCGGTCGCCGCGCCAAGGTGCCCCAGGTAGTTGAACGCGATCGACGGGTCTGGCCCGGCCAGGTCGACTTCGGTGTTGAGATAACGCAGCAGACCGTAGGTCACGGGTTCCGGCAGCGCCCGAAGCTGCTCCTTGAGGCGTTTGATCGCCGCGCCCAGCGCCGGGCCGCCGTCCACCACCTGGGCCCAACGCAGGCCGGTAACCTCCAGCGCCACAGGGTATTTGGTGGTGAACCAGCCCACGGTGCGGGACAGGTCGACGTCGGCGGCCAGCTCCTCGTGGCGGCCGTGGCCCTCGACGTCGATGCCGATCGGCGCGGTGTTGTTGCCCAGGAACTCCGCCCACGCCAAACCGAACGCGATCAACAGGATGTCGTGGATGCCGGCATGAAACGCCGCCGGCGCCTTGCCGAGCAGGGCCCCGGTGGTCTCGGTGTCGAGCTCGACCGACAGGTGCCCGGCGTTGGCATACGTATCAACCCCGGGGCGCGGCGCGGGCAGCGCGGCCGGGGTGGACGCCACCCGCCGCCAGGTGTCGGCCTCCTCCACCACCGCGGGGTGACGCGCGTGCTCGGCCAGCAGCGCGGCCCAGCGGGCGAACGACGTGCCGGTCGCCGGCAATGTCACCGGCCCACCGCGGCGATGCTGTGCCCACGCAATGTTCAAGTCCTCCAACAGAACCCACCACGACACCGCATCGACTGCGAGGTGGTGAATGATCACCACCAGCCGGCCCGCGGGGCCGACCCACAGCGCGCTCAGCATCACCCCGGCCGCCGGGTTCAGCCGCGACCGCGCGGCCACCAGCGCCTCATCGGACAACTCGTCCACCGATTGCAGGCAAGCGCGGGCGTCCACCGATCCCGGCTCGCGAGCCGTCAAGGCCCAGCCCCCGGCGCCGTCGTCGTCGACGCGGAGCCGCAACATGGCATGCCGATCCACCAACGCCTGCAGCACGATTGCCACGTCGGCCTCGGTCGCCCCGGCCGGGGCCTGGACCATCATCGTCTGGTTGAACTGCTGCACCGGGCCGTCGACGGCTCGCAGCCACCGCATGATCGGGGTGGCCACCACCGGCCCGACGCCCTCGTCGATCACCTCGGCCTCGCCGTCGATCACGCCGGCCACCCGGGCGAGCCGGGCCACGGTTTGCTCGACGAACACGTCGCGCGGCCGACACTTCAGCCCGGCGGCGCGGGCGCGCGCCGCCACCTGCAGCGACAAGATGCTGTCGCCACCCAGCTCGAAGAAGGAGTCGTCGGCCCCGACGCGCTCGACACCGAGCACCTCGGCGAAGATGCCGGCCAGGATCTCTTCGCCCGCGTTGCCCGGCTCCCGGTACTCACCGGTCGTGTATTCGGGCGACGGGAGGGCGCGGGTGTCGAGCTTGCCGTTCGACGTCAGGGGCAGCGCGTCGATCACCACCACCGCGGCCGGCACCATGTACGGCGGGAGCCGCTCGGCCAGCGCGGCGCGCGCCTCGACCGGATCGGCGGTGCCGGTGATGTACCCGACGAGGCGTTTGTCGCCGGGACGGTCCTCCCGGGCGATGACCGCCGCCTGCTCCACCCCGTTCAGGTCGGCCAGGGCCGCCCGGACCTCGCCGGGCTCGACGCGGTGCCCGCGGATCTTGACCTGCTCGTCGGCGCGCCCGAAGTACCGGAGTTGCCCGTCATCACCCCAACAGGCCAGGTCGCCGGTGCGATACATGCGGGCCCCGGACCCGCCGAACGGGCAGGCCACGAACCGCGACGCCGTCAGCCCGGCCCGGCCGACGTAGCCGGTTGCCACGCCGGTGCCGGCCACATACAGCTCCCCGACCACCCCGGTGGGCAGCGGGCGCATCCACCCGTCGAGCACGAACAACGCCGCGCCCGACACCGGCACCCCGATCGGCGGGATGCCCGATCCGGGTGTCAATGGCTCGCTGATCGCCACGGCCATGGTGGTCTCGCTCGGGCCGTAGGCGTTGATCATGACCCGCCCGTGCGCCCACCGGTCCACCACCTCGGCCGGGCAAGCCTCGCCGGCGATCACCAACGAGACCGACTCCAAACCCTCGACCGCCAACATCGCTACCGCCGAAGGGGTTTGGGTCAACACCGTGACCTGTTCGGCGATCAGCAGATCGTGCAGGTCCTCTGGAGAGCGCGCCACGTCGTCGGGCACCACCACCAGCTGGCCACCGCGCAACAGCGCGCCGAACATCTCCCACACCGAGACGTCGAACGCGTGCGAATGGCACTGCGACCACACCCCCGCGCTCGGCAGCCCCGCATCCAACGATGTCATCAGCTGGGTGACGCTGCGATGGGTGACCGCGACGCCCTTCGGGGCGCCGGTGGTGCCCGAGGTGTAGATGAAGTACGCGATGTCGTCGGGGGCGGGCGCCGGCAATGCGGTGCCGGGCGCGTTGTGTGCGGCGGCGGCGTCGATGTCACCGACGTCGATGACCGCGACGTCATGCCCGTCCAGCCTTTCGGCGAGATCGGCCGTGGTGATGACCGCCATCGGCGCGGCGTCGCCGAGCATGAACCCGATGCGGGCGGCGGGGGCCGACGAGTCGATCGGCAAATACGCCGCCCCCGTCTTGAGCACCGCCAGGGTCGCCACGATCGCCTCGGTGGACCGGTTGAACAGCAGGCCCACGCACTGTCCCGGGCCCGCACCCCGGCCAATCAGCAGGTGGGCCAGGCGATTAGACGCGTCGTCGAGCTCGCGGTAGGTCAGGGAGCGGCCCCGGCAGGTCAGCGCGGTCGCGTCCGGTATGCGGGCCACGTGCGCGGCGAAGACGTCCGGAACCGACACCGGCGCGGTCACCGGCCGGTTCAGCACCGCCCGGTTTCCCCACTCGTCCAGCCCCGCGCGTTCGCGCGCGTCGAGCAGATCCAGCTCCGACAACGGTCGCGTCGGGTCGGCTGCCATCGCCGCCAGCACCCGCTGCAACCGCGCCGCCAGATCCGAGGCGTCGAAATTCGAAAAAGGTTGTCCCGCACCCACGGTGCTCAGGGACTGCTGATCGCCCGATCCGAGGAAGAACAGCCCGAAATGACCTACCGGGCCGAAAGTGGTGTATGTCGCGGTTGCCGGCACGCCCGCGAGATCCAGGGTGATTGTGGCCGGGATGAAATTGACGACCATCCGATTCGACGCCTGGCTTGGGCCGCGAAAGTCGCCTTCGCCGTCGAGCATGTGCACCGGAAACCGCTGATGCTGCAGCACTTCTCGTATCCGGCCGTGAACGTGTAAGCAAAAGTCGGAGACCGTGGATGCCGGCGGCGTGTTCAGGACCAGCGGTACGACCCCGGCAAGCATGCCGGGGTGCAGCTTTGCCCACGGGTGCGTTCGCCTGCTGACCGGGAAGTCGAGCACGACGTCGTCCGGACCGTCGGCGCACCATCCGCGCACCAAGAGCGCGCAAGCCGCCGTGAGGATCGATGTTCGCCGGATGCCCAGCGCCTTCGACAGCTCGTCGACCTGGGCTACCACGCTCTTGTCGAATTGGACTGGCGCAGACGGTAAATGCTGGTCGTTGGCGGATGCCGATGACTGATAACCCGATTCGCCTTCCGCAGGAAGCCGCCGGGTCCAATACTCTTGGTCTTCGAGATAATCCGGGGAAGCTTCGTACTCCATCTCGCCGCTGACCAGGTCTCGCAACGACCCGAAGAAGGCCGGTGGAATCGGCTCACCCGAAACGAGTGCGGAGTAGACGGCTGCGATCCGGTGGCCCACCAGCGCAAGGCCCAGACCGTCGGTCATTATGTGGTGGCAACAGCTGAACCAGTAATATTCGTCGGGCCGCGTTCGAAATAAAGCGAATTCGAACAAGGGGCCGGTAAACGGCATCGGCTTTCGTTGTATAGCCGACGCCATCTCGTGGGCTTTCGCCACGGGATCGGGCGCGTCGCTCAGGTCATGCAAAGGCAGCTTGACGTCGGGGTAATCGACGACCTTCTGGAAAACCTCGCCGTCCACGTCGAAAATGGACGTCCTGAACGTTTCGGTCTCGCCCACCACCTGACGGATCGCCCGCTCGAGCAAACCGGCGTCCACGGCGCCCTCTATTCGGATGAGGATGCCCAGCTGCCACGCGGCCTCGGAATGGCCTGTTTGCTGCGCGAGCCACATATCCAGCTGACCTCGCGTCAGCGGGAGTACATGATCAGCAACAACCATTAAGGCGCTCTCCCAACGGCAACTAAGGGTTGGGGTACTCACCCCTGGGAGGGGGTACCGTCGGCCCGGCGTCTCAAACGCCAAGCCTTGCTTTGACTCTCACGTTACGTACTACCAGCGGGACCGCACGCGATGCCAACTCGTCGCGAATGCCGCGCGTCGTTGGGATGCGCCTCCTGGGATGCCGCGCCCTCAAGACCGGGCGCTGTCCTGGCTTGTCGATACCTACGTGCCTGGGCATACACACCGTGAGCCGCGCGGCCGCGACACGGTTGGAAGTGCCGAGCGTTATCTGCGTCACGCCCTCAGTCCGTTACCGAATCGTGACCGTACCGTCGGACGGACCAGGCGGCCCAAATCAGCGGCAGCTATGGTCATTTCGCCTTGGTCTTACGTTCATCACAGGTTCATGCACTAGGCTCGCGCCGCGCCGGCGCGGCGTCGACCCCTCGACCAACTGGCTTCGCAAACTTGTCAACCGCGTTGGTCGCGCCTCCTAGACCCCGTCACCGCAGGTCGCTTAGCCTTCGAGCCTCTCGCAGACGTGGCCGGACTGAAGGTTGCGAGCCAGGCCCAGTCGAGGACTCAAATCAAACACGAAGTACACCCGGTGTCCGGGGGGTTCACCCGCGGCGGCACTTGGGACGCCCGATCGACGAGCTAAGTTCGAGATCGGTCGTGCACACCCAGCGGACTTAACGGTTTCGTAACGTCTTGCCGCAGTGCGATATTCGAGGTTCGGACCATTGCCGCGCCGACGAAGTTCGTCGTCACCGGTTGACCCGGTTGGCCTTAGCCAGACCACGTGAACGCGGCCGGGAGACTCGGGCCAGCGCGTGCGGTGCGAGTGTCGAACGCAGCTAACGCATCGAACCAACGGTTGCGTCGTTTCCGCCGCGGACTCTGCGTTGCGGAAACTTAGGAGTTCCGCCGACACGTATTGCGCCCGCATATTGGGGACAGAAATGGTCCGGCTCAATCCAAAGAGCGTCTTGTTAACCATCGCTGACGAGGTCCGCGAGAAAAGTGGGCAACCGGCCGGCGCCAAAGTCGTAGAACCGCGCCCATTGCGGTTCGATGGAGATGCGCACCATCTGCTTGTACGTCGACCGCACGTTGCGTTCGAACTCGGCAAGTTGGGCTTCGTCCATTGATCCTTTGGCTGCCGCGAGATACTCGTCGGTGACGCCGTCGACGGTTTCCAGTGTGGCGAGGCCACGCACCAGTAGGGCCTTCGCTTCTTCTGGCGTGGAACCGGTGTCGATCGTCAATGCGACTTTCGGGCGGGACGAAAGCGCGCGTGCTTTGGGCGACGTCGGTGCTGTGGAGACAACGATGCGTTCGCCGGTCCAGTAGAACCCGACGGGGATTACCCGCGGGAAGCCATCGTGTCCGTTGTAGGCGAGCCGGGCCATGGAGCCGGAGAGCAGCCTCTGTGCGCCGGGCTGGCCAAGCTCCCGAGCCAATTCCGCCGTGGTCATCGTGTTTGTACTCCTATCCGTCCGGCCTGAACACCGGGCGTAAATCGTGTCTCGGGACACCTGTCAACTATGTCCCGGGACATGGCAGCATTCCGTGAGGTCCCCAGGGTGGTCCCCAGCCCTGGCCGTCGCCACTAGCTGTGTACGTAGGTTGACCGCAAAATGAAGTGGCCGACCGTTGCGAGCCGAGATTACCGAAGCAAAGAAGGAGGCGTCGCTGTGGCAGCTAAGACGAAGCGCATCGAGCTTCGCGCGGAGGAAGCGACGTTTGACCGCATCCAGCGCGCCGCCAACGTTGTCCATGAGCAGACGTCGGAATTTGTGCGGAAAGCCGCGATGCAGCGAGCCGAAGACATCCTGCGTCAGGAGTTCGTAACGGCAATGGAACCCGAACAATTCGACAAACTGATGTCCTCGCTCGATGCCGCTGACGACGCGCCGCGTCTCGGAGCAGCCGCACGCAAACCAGCGGTCTTTACAAGACGCTGATTGATGTTCCTTTCGCGCGGCTGTCGGACAACCACGGCGCTGGAGAAGTTCGACGGCGCCGTTGATGACAATGTCTTCGACGACCTCCGACCGATCAGGGTGCAGCAGCGGCCAGGAATCAACGGACCTACACCTTGACCGCCCTTACCGGCCGTTTCGGCTGCACCCAATACACCCTAGGCGTACCGAGGCGGTTTACCGCGGCTTAGACGCCACTGGTCGGCCATTAGGTGCCGGTAGCGGCGCAACCCATCGTCTGCCGGCACAATCCAGGCCGAGAGGTGTTGCCGCGGTTCGGGATGGACGATCACCGGTGACGTGTATGGCACACATCCGACAACACGGCGCGGGCTGCCGTGGAGAGTTGCTGCACCGCTTGCTGCACACACTCCTATAGGTAAGGAATCCGAGGAGTCGCGGACCGCCGGTAAGCGATCTACCTGCGGAAACTTTGGTCGGGCTGACAGGATTTGAACCTGCGACCCCTACACCCCCAGTGTAGTGCGCTACCAAACTGCGCCACAGCCCGTTGTCCGCCGCCTAGAGCATCGGCAGCAGGTCGAAAGCCTACCGCAGACGAGGCTCGACCCAGTCATGGCGTCACGGGACGGTCGAGCGTGAAGACTGGGCTTTCAGTGTGAGCCGATGGCGTTCAGTGTGAGCCCATGGTGCGATCAGATCGAACTGCCCGCCGTGAATGCACGCTCGAATCCCTGGGCTCACAGTCGAATGCGTGAGCGCACACTCAAGTGCTCGAACGCTCAGCGACGCTTGCCGCGCCGCTTTTCGCGCACCCGCACATTGATCCGGACCGGGCTGCCGTCGAACCCGAATGTCTCCCGCAGCCGTCGTTCCAGGAAACGTCGATATCCGGCCTCGAGAAAGCCGGTAGTGAACAGCACGAACGTCGGCGGGCGCGCGGTGGCCTGGGTGGCGAACAGGATGCGCGGCTGCTTCCCGCCCCGCACCGGCGGCGGCGTGGCCGCCACCACTTCCTTGATCCACGTGTTCAGCGGGCCGGTGGCGATCCTGGTGTCCCACGACGCCAGCGCGGCCTCCATCGCCGGCACCAGCTTCTGCACCGCGCGCCCCGTCTTGGCGGAGATGTTGACCCGCTGCGCCCACCGCAGCTGCACCAGTTCGCGGTCGATCTCGCGCTCCAGCAGCTCGCGCCGGTCCTCGTCGACCAGATCCCACTTGTTGAACGCCAGCACCAGCGCCCGCCCGGCCTCGATGACCATGGACAGCACCCGCTGGTCCTGCTCGGTCAGCGGCTCCGACGCGTCGATCAGCACGATGACCACCTCGGCGGCATCGATGGCCGAGTGCGTGCGCACCGAAGCGTAGAACTCGTGCCCGCGGGCCTGGCCCACCTTGCGCCGCAAGCCCGCGGTGTCGACGAACCGCCAGACCTTGCCGCCCAATTCGATGAGCGAGTCCACCGGGTCCACCGTCGTCCCGGCCACCTCGTGCACCACCGAGCGTTGGTCGCCCGCCAGCTTGTTCAGCAGCGAGCTCTTGCCGACGTTGGGCTTGCCGACCAGCGCGACCCGCCGGGGACCGCCAGCCGCCGGCGCCGCCTCGGACACCTCGGGCAGCGCGGCCAGCACCGCGTCGAGCAGATCGGCAACCCCGCGGCCGTGCATCGCGCTGATCGCGTGCGGCTCCCCCAGCCCCAGCGACCACAGGGCCGCCACGTCGGCCTCGGCCTTCTCGCTGTCAACCTTGTTGGCGGCCAAGAACACTGGCTTGCCCGAGCGCAGCAGGATGCGGGCGGCGGCTTCGTCGGCGGCGGTGGCGCCGACGACGGAGTCGACCACCAGGATCACCGCGTCGGCGGTGCGCATCGCCACCGACGCCTGCTCGGCCACCAGCTGCTGCAGGCCCTTGGCGTCGGGCTCCCAACCGCCGGTGTCCTGCACGACAAACCGTCGCCCGGTCCACAGCGCGTCATAGGACACCCGGTCACGGGTCACGCCGGGAACGTCCTGCACCACCGCCTCGCGCCGGCCCAGGATCCGGTTCACCAGCGTCGACTTACCGACGTTCGGCCGGCCCACCACTGCGACCACCGGCGCGGGACCGGCTTCCTCGGTGACGGAATCGACGAATTCCCAATCGCTTTCGTCGGTCCAGGTGCCGTCCTGGGTCACCGCACCGCCCCGTTTCGCTGCTTGACCAGCTCCAGCAGATGGGCGATCACCTGCGCCTCGGTCATGTCGCTGGTGTCGACGATCACCGCATCCGCGGCCGCGCGCAGCGGCGACACCGGCCGGGTGGAATCCAGGTGGTCGCGGCGGCGCACATCGGCCAGCACACCCGCGTAGTCGTCGGTCAGGCCCGCGGCGACGTTCTGGTCGTTGCGCCTACGGGCGCGGGTCTCCGCCGAAGCGGTCAGGAAGATCTTCACCGGCGCGTCGGGCAACACCACGGTCCCGATGTCGCGGCCCTCGACGACGACGTTGCCCGGGCCCGCGGCCATGGCCCGCTGCAACTCGACGAGCCGGGTGCGCACGGCGGGAACCGACGACACCGCCGAGACCGCGGCGGTCACCTCGTCACCGCGGATCTCCGCCGAAACATCCTCTCCGCCAAGGTAACAGGTGAGAGCATCGGGGTCGTAGCTCACCGACATCTGCACGTCGGACGCGATCTCGCCGACGGCCGCGGCGTCCGAGGGATCGACCCCGGCGCGCAGCACCGCCAGCGTCACGATCCGGTACATCGCCCCGGTATCAAGGTAGCGCGCGCCCAGCGCATGCGCCAATCCCCTTGATACCGAGGACTTTCCGGTTCCGGCGGGACCGTCGATGGCGACGACAACATCTGAGCTCACAGGCCCACCGCTTTGTACAGCTGCCCGATCTCGTCGAGCCGCAACGCCCGGATGCTGCCCGGGCGCTGCTTGCCCAGCGACACCGCGCCGATGTCGGTGCGCACCAGCGACTCCACCGGGAAGCCCGCGGCCGCCAGCAGGCGGCGCACGATGCGGTTGCGCCCCTCGTGTAACGTCAACCGCACCAACGTCTTTCCCGGGATCGCGTCCACCACGGCGAAATCGTCGACCCGCGCCATCCCGTCGTCCAGCTCGATACCGGCCCGCAGCCTCTTGCCCAGCCCCCGCGGCACCGTACCGGTCACCGTCGCCAGATACGTCTTGGGCACCTCATGGGAGGGATGCATCAATCGGTGGGCCAGCTCGCCGTCGTTGGTGAGCAGGATCAGCCCCTCGGTGTCGGCGTCGAGCCGCCCGACGTGAAACAGCTTCTTGTTGCCGCGCACCCGGCGCTCGATCAGGTCGCCGATGCAGGGCCGGCCGCGCTCGTCGGACATGGTCGAGTGCATGCCGCGGGGCTTGTTCAGCGCCAGGTAGACCATCGAGTCGTCGACGACCACCCTGGCGCCGTCGACGCGGATCACCGAGGCGTCCGGGTCGACCCGGGTGCCCAGCTCGGTCACCACCCGCCCGTCGACCTCGACGCGGCCGTCGATGATCAGCTTCTCCGCGGCCCGCCGCGACGCGACCCCGGCCTGGGACAACACCTTTTGTAGACGCGTTCCCCGGCGCTCCTCCGGTGCGACCATCAATCCTGGTCCACGTCGAACGACAGCGCCTGCTCGGGTGCCTGACGGCCCGCAAGCTTGATGAAACGTGGCTCGCTGTCCAGTGATTCGCTGAGGTCCTCGATCGTGTCGACGTCAGGCAGCAGCGGCGCGATGTCGGGGAGGTCGGCCAGCGACGTCAACCCGAGGCGTTCCAGGAACAGCTCGGTGGTGGCGAACGTCGTCGCGCCGGTGTCCTCGTCGACGCCCGCCTCGGTGATCAGGCCGCGCGCCAGCAGGGTGCGCATGACGGCGTCGACGTTCACGCCGCGGACCGCGCTCACCCGCGCCCGAGTGACGGGCTGGCGGTAGGCCACCACGGCCAGCGTCTCCAGCGCGGCCCGGGTGAGCTTGGAGCGCGCGCCGTCCAGCAGCAGCTTCTCCACGTAGGGCGCGAACTTCGCCCGGGTGTACATGCGCCAGCCCTCGCTGTTCTGCCGCAGGTCGATGCCGCTGTCGCGCTCGGTGAGGTCGTCGGCCATCTGCTGCAGCTTGGCGGCGATGCGGTAGACGGGCTGCTGGGTGGCCGCGGCCAGCGCCTCGACGCTGACCGGGGTGTCGACGACCAGCAGCAGCGCCTCCAGCACCGAGCCAAGCTCGTCGGCGTCCATCGGCGCCGCCTCGGCGATGTCCGGGATGCCGGCATCGAGGTCGACGTCGGGCAGCTCTTCGGGCAACTCACTACTCAAGCGCCGCTCCTCCTCATCGCTGCGCTCTGCATCGTCGCTGGCGCGGGTCATTCGTCCCGCACTTCTACCAGGGCTTCGCTGGCCGGACGTTCGCCGGTCCATGAAATCTGGAGCACGCCCAGCGGCTCCGACTGGTCGAATGCTACCGCCCGGGACCGATACAGTTCGAGCAGCGCCAGGAAGCGGCCCACGACCTCCATCGGCCCCTGGCAGTCGGCGACCAGCTCGGAAAACGTCGCCCAGTGGCCGGTCCCCCGCGCTTGCAGCATCGTCAGCAACTTCTGCGCCTGCTCGGGCACCGAGACCTGCAGCTCGTGCAGGTGCTCGGTGGCCACCGTCGGCACCGGCCGCGGAGTGAACGCGACCGCGGCGATCTCGGCGAACCGTTGCGCGTCGACGCCGAGCATCACCTCGGGCAGCAGTTCGGTGTAGCGGTCCTCCAGCGACACCGCCCGCGGGTAGCTGCGCAGCGCTGCGGCCTCCAGCTCAGCGAACATCTCCGCGACGTGCTTGAACGCGCGGTATTGCAGCAGCCGGGCGAACAGCAGGTCGCGGACTTCCAGCAGCGCCAGGTCCTCCTCGTCGTCGATCTGCCCGGCCGGCAGCAGCCGGGCCGCCTTGAGATCGAGCAGCGTGGCGGCCACCACCAGGAACGCCGTGGTCTCTTCCAGCTCCAGCTGGGACCCGATCGCTTTCGTGTAGGCGATGAACTCGTCGGTGACCTGGTGCAGCGCCACCTCGGTGACGTCGAGCCGGTGGGCGAAGATCAGCTGCAGCAGCAGATCGAACGGCCCCTCGAAGTTGGTCAGGCGGACCCGGAAACCATCCGAGTAGTCAGCGGGGTGGCCGTTCTGCGTCGGCGCCTCGCCATTGGCGGTGCCGTTCACGCGCCAAATCGGTCGATGAACTCGCGGGCCAGGGCGCGGTAGGCGACGGCGCCCGTGGACTTGGGCGCCCAGGTGGTGATGGGCTCGCCCGCCACGCTGGTTTCCGGGAAGCGCACGGTGCGGGTGATCACGGTGTCGAACACCAGGTCGCCGAAGCGCTCCACGACGCGGGCCATCACCTCGCGCGCGTTGACCGTGCGCGGGTCGTAACGAGTCAGCAGGATGCCGCTGATCTCCAGCTTCGGGTTGAGCCGGTCGCGCACCTTGTCGACGGTGTCGGTGAGCAACGCCAGGCCGCGCAGCGAGAAGAACTCGCACTCGGTGGGGATGACGACGCCGTCCGAGCAGGCCAGCCCGTTGACGGTGAGCAGGCCCAGCGACGGCTGGCAGTCGATCAGCACGTAGTCATAGCGGTCCAGCACCGGATGCAGCGCCCGGCCCAGTGTCTGCTCGCGGCCCACCTCGTTGACAAGCTGGATCTCGGCCGCCGAGAGGTCGATGTTGCTGGGCACCAGGTCCATGTGCTTGATCCGGGTGGACAGCAGCACGTCGTCGATCGACACCCGCGGCTCCACCAGCACGTTGTGAATGGTCTTTTCCAGCTCGTAGTGCGGCACGCCGAGGCCCGCCGACAGCGCGCCCTGCGGGTCCATGTCGACGAGCAGCACCCGCCGGCCGTACTCGGCGAGCGCTGCGCCCAGGTTGATCGTCGACGTGGTTTTCCCGACCCCGCCCTTCTGGTTGCACATCGCGACGACCTTGGCCGGACCGTGCGAGGTGCGCGGCTGCGGCTCCGGGATCGACCGGGGCGGACGCCCGGTCAGACCGATGACGACATCGCTGTCGGTCGGATCGGTCATCGCCGGTCGGGTGGTCGGGAGGTGAACATCGCAGCAGAGTCTATCGGCTTGGCGCGCAGAAGCCGGGCGACCCGCGGGCGAGTTAACCAGCGAATACGGCCGAATGCCGCTGGTGAAGCACACAATAGCGCGCAGCGTTAACACCAGTCACACCAGCACCATTGGCGGGCCCACGCGGCGGCGGCCCCGCCCCGCCCGGCGGTGGCACTATCGTGGGTTTGCATGGACCTCAAGCGACGGATGCCGCTGCTGCGGTGGTCGGTGTGGCGGATGGCCACCGGCACCCGCAACATCGTCACGACCGGCCAGATCGGCGACGGGCGCGAGGCCGCCGCGGTCGAGTACGTCCTGACCAACGCACGGGCCGGCGACCTCGACGACGTGCTGGCCACCCTCGACAGGTTCGCCTACGAGAAGTCGATGCTGATCAACGTCGGCGACGAGAAGGGGCTGCTGCTCGACGCCGCCGTGCGCCGCGCCGATCCCGCGCTGGCGCTGGAGCTGGGCACCTACTGCGGCTACGGGGCGCTGCGGATCGCCAGGGCCGCCCCCAACGCGAGGGTGTATTCCGTCGAACTCGCCGAGGCCAACGCCGTCAACGCCCGCCAGATCTGGCAACACGCCGGCGTCGCCGACCGGGTGACCTGTGTGGTCGGAACCATCGGCGACGGCGGGCCAACCCTGGACGCGCTGGCGAACCAGCACGGGTTTGCTTCCGGCGCACTCGATTTCGTGTTCCTCGACCACGACAAGGACGCCTACCTGGACGACCTGCAGAGCATCCTCGACCGGGGCTGGCTGCATCCCGGGTCGATCGTGGTCGCCGACAACGTCAGGATCCCCGGCGCCCCGAAGTACCGCGAGTACATGCGCCGGCAGCAGGGCAAGCGGTGGAACACCGTCGAGCACAAGACCCACGTCGAGTACCAGACGCTGGTCTCCGACCTGGTGCTGGAATCCGACTACCTGGGCTAGCGAGTCATTGCGCGCGCGGGTGGGCCCCGGCCCACACCTCGCGCAGCGCGTGCACGGTCACCAGCGTGTAGATCTGCGTCGTCGTCACCGACGCATGACCGAGGAGCTCCTGGACCACCCGGACGTCGGCGCCGCCCTCCAGCAGGTGGGTCGCGAACGAATGCCGCAGCATGTGCGGCGACACGCCCGAGGTGATGCCGGCGCGCTCGGCGGCGTCCTGCAAAACCTGCCACGCGCTCTGCCGCGACAGCCGCCCGCCGCGCACGTTGAGGAAGATGGCCGCGGTGCCCCGGCCGCGGCGGGCCAGCTCCGGGCGCCCGCGCACCAGGTAGGCGTCCAGCGCCTGCACGGCGGGGCGGCCCACCGGCACCAGCCGCTGCTTGCCGCCCTTGCCGCGCAGCAACACCGAGCGGGCCTGGGTGTCGATGTCGTCGACGTCGAGGCCGACGGCCTCGGAGATCCGTGATCCGGTGGAGTACAACAGCTCCAGCAGCGCGCGGTTGCGCAGCGTGAGCGGGCCGTCGGCCGGGCTGTCGCCGCCCGCGGCTTCCAGCAGCGCCAGAACCTGGTCGATGGTCAGGCTTTTCGGCAGCCGCCGGCCCGGGGTGGGCGGCCGCACGGCCCGGGCCACGTCGAGCTCGGCCAGGCCTTCGGCGGCGGCGAAGCGATGCAGGCCGCGCACCGCGATCAGCGCCCGCGCCGCCGACACCGCGGACAGCGCCGCGGTTCCGGTATCGGGATCGCCGCGCCGCAGGGCCACCAGGAACTCGCTGACGTCGTCCTCGCCGACCTTGGCCAGGTCGTGAATTCCGCGGTCCGACAGGTGTTTCGAGTAGCGACGCAAATCGCGACGATAGGAGCTCAGCGTGTTGGCCGCCACGCCCCGCTCGATCGTCAGGTGGTCGAGGTAGTCCTGCATCTGGGTTTCCAGCGCCGGCGCGCTCATCGCCGGTCCCTGCGCGCGATGAACGCCGTCGGCTTGTCCTTCCACGGGCTGTCCACCGGACGCGGGTCGGCGACACCGCCGGCCACCGCGTGGGCGGCCAAAATCCCGGCCACCGCAATGGCATTGACGATCTCACCGCCGAGCACCTTGCGCGCGGCGTCCGCGAGGGGAAACCACTGCAGCGTCATGTCGGCCTCTTCGTCGTGCGCCTCGGGCCGGTCTACCTCGGTAAGTCCCGTGGCCAGATAGACGCGCACCGACTCGTCGCTGAATCCGGGCGTGGAATCGAGGTCGACCAGCACCCGCCAGGTGTCGGCCCGCAGGCCCGCCTCCTCCCGCAGTTCCCTGGCCGCCGTCAGATGCGCGGCCTCGCCGCCGACGTCGAGCAGCCCGGCGGGCAGCTCCCACAGCCGCCGGCCGAACGCGTGGCGGTACTGGTACACCAACGGGATGTTGCCGTCGTCGTCCATCGCCACCACGCCGACCGCGCCGAAGTGTTCGACCACATCCCTGATGACCACCTTGCCGCCGGGCATCCTCACCCGATCCCGGCGCAACGCGAAAATCTTTCCGGTATACAGCGTTTCGGATGACGCCGTCTCGAAGACGTGCTCAGCCACGGGTCGCCGGCTCGGGTAACGGCCGCCGCGCGCTGTCGAGATACTGATCGCCGTTGGACGTGTGCTCGGGGATTTCCACCGGCAGCTGCTCGCCCTTCTGGTAATCGATGGCCGCCCCGACGAACGCGACGAACAACGGGTGCGGCCGGGTGGGCCGGCTCTTCAGTTCGGGGTGGGCCTGGGTGCCGACGACGAACGGATGGACGTCCGGCGGGTATTCCACGAACTCCACCAGGTGGCCGTCGGGCGAGGTCCCGGAGAAGCGCAGGCCGCTCTCGGCGATCCGGTCGCGGTAGGCGTTGTTGACCTCGTAGCGGTGCCGGTGCCGCTCGGACACCTCGGTCACCCCATACGCTTGGGCCACAATGGAATCCGGCTGCAACACGGCGGGATAGGCGCCCAGCCGCATGGTGCCGCCGAGGTCGGCCTCGCCGGCGACGGCCTGCTCCTGATCGGCCATCGTCGAGATGACGGGATCCGGTGTGGCCGGCTCGAATTCGGCCGAGTTGGCCTCGGTCAGCCCGACCGCGCGGGCGGCCTCGATCACGATGCATTGCAGCCCGAGGCACAGCCCCAGCACCGGCAGCCCGCGCGACCGGGCGTACCGGATGGCGCCGATCTTGCCCTCGATGCCACGGATGCCGAACCCGCCGGGGATCAGCACGCCGTGCACGTCGCCCAGGGCCGCCGTCGCCCCGGCGGCGCTCTCGCAGTCGTCGGACGCCACCCACACCATCTCGACCTTGGCGTGGTGGGAGAACCCGCCGGCGCGGAGCGCCTCGGTCACCGACAGGTAGGCATCGGAAAGCTCGACGTACTTGCCCACCAACGCAATTCGCACCGTCTCGTGCGGTTCGTGAACCCTGCGCAGCAGGTCGTCCCATTCGGTCCAGTCGACGTCGCGGAACGGCAGGTTGAGGCGGCGCACCACATAGGCGTCGAGTTCCTCGCGGTGCAGCACCTTCGGAATGTCGTAGATCGACTTCGCGTCCGGTGTGGAGATGACGCCGTCGATGTCGACGTCGCACATCAGCCCGATCTTGTTCTTCAGCGCCTCGGGGACATCGCGATCGCAGCGCAGGATCAGCGCATCCGGGGTGATACCGATGCTGCGCAGTGCCGCCACCGAGTGCTGCGTCGGCTTGGTCTTCAGCTCGCCCGACGGGGCGAGGTAGGGCACCAGCGACACGTGCAGGAAGAAGACGTTTTCCCGGCCCAGGTCGTGACGGACCTGGCGGGCCGCCTCCAGGAACGGCTGCGACTCGATATCGCCCACGGTGCCACCGATTTCGGTGATCACGACGTCGGGACGGTTTCCCTCGGCGTCGGGCTGGGCCATCGCCACGATCCGTCGTTTGATCTCGTCGGTGATGTGCGGGATCACCTGCACGGTGTCGCCGAGATACTCGCCTCGCCGCTCCTTGGCGATAACGGTCGAATACACTTGTCCGGTAGTGACATTCGCGGAGCCGGACAGGTCGCGGTCCAGGAATCGCTCGTAATGGCCGACGTCGAGGTCGGTCTCGGCGCCGTCCTCGGTGACGAAGACCTCGCCATGCTGGAACGGGTTCATCGTGCCCGGGTCGACGTTGAGGTACGGGTCGAGCTTTTGCATCGTCACGTACAACCCGCGGGCGGTCAGCAGCTGACCGAGGCTGCTGGCGGTCAAGCCCTTGCCGAGGGAGGAAGCGACCCCACCGCTGACGAAGAGGTGCTTGGTGGCGGATTGCGGGTGCTTACGCACTGGCGACCTCCGTGAAGACGGGCAGGGCTTTGATTTTTCTGGTCTTCGACCAGTTGGGCCTGCCGACCCACGGAAACCCACCCTAACATCCGGCGAGCCCGCGTCGCGGCGAACACGCCCGCCATGCACAACGCCGTTGCGGGGCTTGCTACTGGGGCACGGTGATCGATGTCGCCCCGCGACCGGTGCCGTACTGCCCGACGTGACCGCCGTTGATCAGGTCATGCAGGCCCAGGATCGCGGTGATTCGCCCGGGTGCGGTGTCGACGTCGTCGACGGTGCTGACCGTCGAGGCCATGCCGGCGTCGGCGCGGGTGACGGCGACCGCGGCGCCCCCGGTGGCCGATCCGTCCCGCCCGGCCAGCAGCGTGCCCCCGCCGTGCGGCGCCAGCGCGGCCGAGAACCGGGCGACGCTGACCCCCTGATTGCCGGCGTCCTGGGGCAGCGCGCCGCCGGTGACGACGAGCGCGGCGTTCGCCGCGCCCAGGTGATCGCTGGGCTGATAGGCGATGAAACCGGTGTCGCGCAGCGACGCGAGCACGGTGTCCCGCTGCGCGTCGTCGACCGGTGGAACGGTGGGGTTGGGGTTGACCAGCAGGGCGATGCCCAACAGATCGCCGGCCTGCGAACCCTGGTCGACCAGCTTGGTGCTCAACTGCTGGCCGGCGGGCAGGATCGACGAGTTGACCACCGTGCGGAGCTTCTCCGCGGAGTTGGCGTCGACGAACTCCTGCGTCAGCGACACGGTGCCGGTCACCGTCCCGCCGGCCTGGCCGATGATTTTCGACACCGCAGCGACGTCGTCATCCCTTGCGTCGGGGGTACGGAAGACGACCACCGACCTGCCGCCGAGCGCGTCGTGCACGATCCGGCCGCCCAGTTGGGTGTCGAAATTGTTTGCGGCACTGAGCTTCTCGTTGAGCACGTTCTTCTGGTCGTTGAGCCCGCCGATCTGGTTGTACAGGTCGCGCTTCTCGTCGCGCAGGCTGGACAGCAGGCTGTCCGACAGGAAGCCGGAACCCAGCACGACCCCCACGGCCAACGCCAGGAAGACCGCGGCCAGCGAGAACGCGTGTTGGCGCAACGAGATCATGGGCCCACCGTCCTTGGGAAAACTAGGTCACCCACCTCTGCACGGTCAGCGAGGCGTGGTTCCAGTAGTCGTTGATCCAATGCAGCACCACGCCGTCGGTGCGCGACACCCACAGCGCCACGATCACCGCGATCAACATCGTCAGCGCCAGCAGCGCGATGGCGCCCGCCGAGATGTGACTGCGGTACAGCGTGGCGACGGCCTTGGCATCCACCACCTTCTCCCCCACCCGAAGCCGGGTCAGGAACGTCGACGGGTTGGTGTGCGCGCGCGTGCGATCGAAGAACGTCTCGATGTTGGCGGTGTGGCCCGCCGTCACCAGCAGCGAGGCGCCGTGGTGGTCGGCCAGCAGCAGCGCCAGGTCGACCGCCGAGCCCGCGGCCGGAAAGGTCATCGCCCCGACGCCGAGGTCCTGAATTCGTTCCAGCCCGGGCGCATGTCCGTCGGCGTCGGCGGGCAACACCACCTGGGCGCCGCACTTGAGGGCCTCGGTGCTGATCTGCTCGGGGTCGCCGACGATGATCTGCGGCCGATATCCCGCCTTGCGCAACACATCCGCGCCGGTGCCGACGCCGATGAGCACCGGCTGGTACTCCTTGATGAATGGCTTGAGGGAGCGCAGGTCGTCCTCGGCGCTGGGCTCGTCGCCGACGATCACCACGTGCCGGCGACGCAGGTCGACGTCGATGTCGGGGATCCCGATGCCGTCGATCAACAGCGGGCTTTCGCTCTTGATGAACTCGATTGTGTTGCCCGCGAACGCCTCCAGGTGCGCGGCCAGTCCGCTCTTGGCTTCCCGCATCAGGTCGGCGATGTCGTGGTCGGTGCGCTCGGTGCCGCGGACCAGGCGGCGGTCGCCGACGTACACGCCGCCCTCGTGCAGGCGAATCTTGGCCCCGTCCTTGACCTTCTTGAAGATGTCGGGCCCGGTCTCGTCGATCAGGGTGACCCCGTTGTTGACCAGCACCTCCGGCCCCATGTTGGGATAGCGCCCGGAGACCGACGGCGACGCGTTGACGACGGCCGCGATGTCGGCCTCCACGAGGGCGTCGGCGGTGATGCGATCCAGATCCAGGACGTCGAGCACCACGATGTCGCCGGGGCAGACCCTGCGCAGCAGTCGGTCGATGTTGCGGTCAACCCGCGCGGTGCCGGTAAGGCCCGGTCGGGAGGCGTTACGAGATAGCAGTCCTGACATTCTCATGGGGGCGATTCTGTCGGGGAACCCGGGTGGAGGCGTGGAGGCGCGCCGTAACACCAGCCCCAGAAGTTATCTAGAGTCACATCTGTCACAAGCTGGTCACGGCTTGATCGCCGCGAGGGTGCGCAAATGTACGGAGTTTGCGGCGTGTCGGTGTACCGACACGCACGCTCGCGCATAGAGGGGGGTCAGATGGCGTCTTTTTGTGCGGCCTCGAGCAGTTCGCGGGCGTGGGCGCGGCCGCTGTCGGACTCGCCCAGTCCGGCCAGCATGCGCGCCAGCTCGGCCACCCGATCGTCGCCGGTCACGCGCCGCACCCCGCTGGCGCCCTTCGCGCTGTGCACCACCAGGTGCACGTCGGCGTACGCGGCGACCTGGGGCAGATGCGTCACCACGATCACCTGGTGGGTGCGGGCCAGCCGCGCCAGCCGCCGCCCGATCTGCACCGCGGCCCAGCCGCCGACCCCGGCGTCGACCTCGTCGAACACCATCGTGGTGCCCGCCGCCTGTTTCCGGGAGGTCGCCAGCACCACCTCCAGCGCCAGCATGACGCGGGACAGCTCGCCGCCCGACGCGCTCTTCGCCAGCGGCAGCACCGTCATGCCGCGGTGGGCCGCGAAGCCGAACTCGATCTGGTCGATGCCGTCGCCGCCGGCCCGCACCCGCTCCCCGGAGGGCAGCGCGAGCGCGGCGGGGTCGTCGTCGGCCACGACGTCCGTGGTGACGCCGATGGTGAATTCGGCGTCGTCCATCGCCAGCGCGGACAGCTCCGCGGTCACCTCCTTGGCCAGTCGCTTGGCGGCCTTGCGGCGAAGGTTGCTGAGATCGACTGCGGCTTGGGCCAATTCGCGCACCAGCTCGTCGACCTGGCGTTCCAGCCCGGTGAGCGCCTCCTCGGACACGTCGAGTTGCGCCAGCCGCTGCCGCGATTCGTCCGCCCAGCGCAGCACCCCGTCGATGTCCGCGGCGTACTTGCGGGTCAACGTGCGCAGCTGCGCCTGACGCGCCAGCTTGGACTCCAGCGCGCTGGCATCCACCGGCAGCTGCTCCAGATAGTCGCCGAGTTCGCGTGCCACATCGACGATCACGGGCAGCGCCTCGCCGACCTGCCCGGCCAATCCCTGCAGCGTCGCGTCGTCGGTCGATTCCAGGGCCGACCTGGCCCGCCCCAGGTTGTCGACGGCGCTGGAGCCCAAGCCGTCGGTTTCGTCCGCGGACAACGCCGCGCGCGCCGCCATGGCTGCCTCGCGCAGCGTGTCCAGCTCGGAGAGCCGCAAGATGTCGGCGGCCAGCGCGTCGTCCTCGGCGGGTTGCGGGTCGACGGAATCGATTTCGTTGAGCGCGAATTTCAGCCGATCGGCCTCCTGGGCGAGTTCGCGGGCCCGGTTGCGGCGGTCGACGAGGTCGCGGCGCGCCGACAGCCACGCGTCGCGCAGCTTGCGATAGCGCTCCAGCGCGGGGCCCGACGCCGCGAACCGGTCCAGCGCCCCGCGCTGTTCGTCGGGCCGCATCAGCCGCAGCTGGTCGTTCTGCCCGTGCAGCGTGAGCAGTTCGGTGGTGAAACCGCTCAGCGACTTGGCCGGCACGCTGCGGCCGCCCAGGTACGCGCGCGACGGCCCGTCGCGGCTGACCGAGCGCAGCGCGATCACGCTGCCGTCCTCGTCGCGCTCGGCCCCCGACGCGTCCAGCATCTCGTCCAGCTCGGCGCACGCCGCGTCGTCGAGATCGTCTGTGCTGAAACGCCCTTCGACCACCGCACGCTCGGCCCCGGATCGCACCCGGGTGGCGTCGGCGCGGGCACCGCCGAGCAGGTGCAGCCCGGTCACCACCATGGTCTTGCCGGTGCCGGTCTCACCGGTGAGCACCGTGAGGCCGCGATCGAACTCGGCGGTCGCGACGCCGATGGCGCCCAGCGACTCGATTCGGATTTCGGTCAGCACCGCAGCAGCGCCGTCACTTCCCGCGCCACCCGGTCACCGGCAGCTTGAACTTGCGCACCAGCCGGTCCGTGAACGGCGCGCTGTCCAGGCGTGCCCATTTCACCTGTGTGGCGCAACGGGTCACCTCGAGCCGCCCCCCGGCCGGGACCAGCATTTCGCGGCGGCCGTCGCAGAACACCAGGGCGTCGTTGCCGCCCGCCTCTATCTCGATCGCGATGGTGGCGTCGGGGCTGGTCACCATCGGCCGGCCGAACAGCGCGTGAGCGTTGTTGGGCACCACCAGGATTGCCTCCAGGTCCGGCCACAGCACCGGGCCGCCGGCGGAGAACGCGTAGGCGGTGGACCCGGTGGGCGTCGACACCAGCACCCCGTCGCAGCCGAACGTCGACACCGGCCGTCCCTCGATTTCGACGACCACGCCCAACACGCCCAGTCGCAGGCCCTTTTCCAGGCTGGCCTCGTTGAGCGCCCACCCCCGATCGATGATGCGGCCGCCCTGGCGCACCACGATATCCAGGGTCAGGCGCTCCTCCACCCGGTAGTCCCGGGCGACGACATGATCCAGCACCGTGTCGATGGCCTCGGCCTCGGCCTCGGCCAGAAAGCCGATGCGGCCCAGGTTGACCCCCAGCACCGGAATGCCTGCGGTGCGTGCCAATTCGGCGGCCCGCAGGAAGGTGCCGTCGCCGCCGAGAACCAGCACCAGCTCGCAGCCCTGCGCGGCGTGCGGGTCGGCGTCGACCACCTCGATCTCGACGCCCATCGCTCGCATGTCGTCGGGCGCCAGGTGCAGCGATCCCCGGTCGACCGCCTCGGCGGACAGGACACGAAGCGCAATGTTGTTGTCGCCCAACACTTTCTCTACGCGTCGTGCGGTCTCGGTGGCCTCGTCGCGGCCGGTGTGGACCACCAGCAGGACGGTGCGATCGGCGGTCATTGCGGACCCTCCGCAACCGCGCGCCGAACCGCCTCCACCAGCCCGTCGCCCGACAGCCCCCGATCGGTCTCGGCGCGCAACCACAGGAAGTATTCGACGTTGCCCGACGGCCCCGGCAGCGGGCTGGCCGTCACACCCACGGTGTGCCAGCCGAGCTCGCCGGCGCGCTGTGCGACGGTCAGCACCGAGTCCGCGCGCAGCCCCGGGTCGCGCACCACCCCGCCGGCACCGACCTGTCCCTTCCCCACCTCAAACTGTGGCTTCACCATGGGAACGATATCCGCGCTGGGGCAAGCGCATCCAGCCAGCGCGGGCAACACCGTGGCCAACGAGATAAACGACAGGTCGGCCACCACCAGATCGACGCGCCCGCCGATCGCCTCGGGCGACAGCTCCCGGGCGTTGGTCCGCTCGACGACGACCACCCGCGGGTCGGACCGCAGCGACCAGGCCAGCTGGCCGTACCCGACATCGGCGGCCACCACCCGGGCGGCACCCCGGTCCAGCAGCACTTCGGTGAAGCCGCCCGTCGACGCGCCGGCGTCGAGGCAGCGCCGGCCGGCGACGGGAATCCCGAAGGCGTCCAGCGCGCCGATGAGCTTGTGCGCCCCGCGCGACACCCAGGTGCGCTCGCCGTCGTCGGCGACGGTCAGCGCCGCGGTGACGGCGACGGCGGTGCCGGGCTTGACCGCCGGCATGCCGTCGATGCTGACCTTCCCCGCGCCGATCAACTCCGCGGCCTGCTGGCGGGACCGGGCAAGGCCGCGCCGCACCAGCTCGGCGTCAACGCGGGCCCGTCGAGGCATGCACTCAGCCCTTCTCCGCGGACTCCAGCGCCTGCAGCAGCACGTCGTGCGCCTCGGAGAGGCGGCGGGCGATCTCTTCGAGCTCCTCGAGCGACGGCTGGTGGTCGGGGTTTTCCGGGTCCCCGACCTCGGACAGCTGGGCAACCAGGGCGTCAATCTCAGCGCGAAGCTGATCGGGATCGATACTCATCGCGTACCTACGCTAGACCAGAGACCAGCGCCGCAGGGCGTCGTGTGCCCGGTCGTCGGCGGCCTCGATGGGCGGCGGCCGCCCGTGCGAATCAGGCGCGCTCCACACCGCGCTGGCCACGGCGCGCACGATCGACAGCCCGTCGGAGTCGTCCTCGCCGGAGCCGCTGCCACTGACCGTCACCGTCGCCTCGCCGACCTCGACGCGCCAGCCGGCCTGCGGCCCCACCGCGAGCAGCTTCGCCTCCCGGTGCAACGCGCGCAGGTCGTGGCCGATGTAGGTGGGCCGCCGCGCGGGCTCGGCATACACGGCGTCCCGCGCGGTGTTGACCCCGGTGAGCACCAGCAGGCTGGGCAGTTCGGCGGCGTTGGCCCCCTCGATGTCGGTGTCCAGCCGGTCGCCGATCACCAGCGCCGCCCGGAAGTCGCCGCGCGCCACCGCGTCCCGCATCAGCGCCGGCGCCGGTTTGCCCGCCACCTTGGGTTCGGCGCCGGTGGCCGTCCGCAGTGCGGCGACGAAGGACCCGTTGCCGGGCAGCAGGCCCCGCTCGGTGGGCAGCGTGGGGTCGATGTTGGCCGCCACCCAGAGCGCGCCGGCCCGGATGGCCAGCGCGGCCTCGGCCAGGTCCGGCCAGCCGATGGTGGTGGACAGGCCCTGCACGACCGCGACCGGGCCGTCGTCGTAGCGGCGCACCGGCTGCAGGCCGACCGCGGCGACCTCGTCGGCCAGGGCCTCGGTGCCCACGATCAGCACCGGCGAATCCGGGGGCAGCTCGCCGGCGAGCAGGTGGGCGGCGCTCTGGGCGCTGGTGACGACGTCGGCGGCGGTGACGGCGAAGCCGAGGTCGCGCAGGTGCGCCGCGACCTCGTCGGGGCTGCGCGAGGCGTTGTTGGTGACGTAGAGCTTGCGGCTGTGCACCTCGTCCAGCGACTGCACGGCGCCGTCGGTGGGCGCGGCGCCGCGAAACACCGTGCCGTCAAGGTCGATCAGCAGGCAATCATGTTGTTGCGCAAGGCTTTTCATTTCAGACCAGTTCAGCCCAGCTCGCTGACGCGGTCCTCGGCGTCGGTGACGCCGTCGACATCCGCGGCCGCCGAACGCAGGAACCACTGCAGGGCCTCGTCGGCACGGCCCAGCGCCAGCAGCGTGTCGGCGTAGGCGTAGAACAACCGGGCGGCTGTCGAGCCGGTGCGGCTCGGGTCGAGCTGCGGCGTGGACAGGACGGTCAGCGCCTGCTCCAGCTGCCCCAGGTCCGCGCGGGCGCCGGCCGCGACGATGCGCAGCTCGTCGGCGTCGTCGCCGCTGAGCTGGGCCGCCTCCGGCCCGCGGGCCAGCTCGATCGCCCGCTCCGGGCGGCCGAGGCCGCGTTCGCAGTCGGCGATCAGCGCCAGCAGCGAGGACTTGCTGCCCATCCGCCGGGCGGCGCGCAATTCGGCGAGCGCCTGGCCCCAGTCCCCGCAGTGGTAGGCGGCGATTCCGACGGCTTCGCGGATGGCGGCGATCCTGCTGGACCGCGACCGCGCGGCGCGAGCGTGGCGCAGGGCGGCCTCGGGGTCCTCGTCGAGCAGTTCGCCGGCGGCGACCAGATGGCGCGCCACCGCGTCGGCGGTGGCGCGGTCCAGGGTGCTCAGCTCGCCCCGGACTTCGGGTGCGAGTTGCCGGGCGTCGACGCCCGGCGGTAGCGGCGGCCCGTCCTCGGGCGCGCGGTCCCCGTCGCTCTGGGGTTGGGCCGGGCGCGCCCGCCCCGGTCCCGACCAGCGGGATGCCGAGCGCGGCCGTCGCTGCCCGTCGTGCCTGTCGTCGACCACCTGCAAAGAATACGGGCGGGCGCGCCACGGACGAACTAGGCCTGCAGCCGTCCACTCAGCAACGGCGCCAGCACCGACGGACAGTATGTCGCGATGGCCACGATGGTGAATACGCCCGCGGTTTTCTCGGACGTTCCTCTCCTGGCGGCCATTTCGGAGACGACGGAGTCGAAGGACTCGCCCGGCTGGAACAGCATCGGGCACACCGAATGTCCCAGCGCCGTCGTGCTGTCCGGCTGCGAAACCGGAACGCCGGCGTTGGTGAGGGCCCGCAGGAACGCGTCGCCCATCAGGTCGGCGTGGACGGGTGCGGCCAGCGCGGCGGTCAGGCCGGCCACGCCCGCACCCATCCCGACCACCCGCAGGGCCCGCGTCGCGCCATTCACCGTGACCACAGTGGTCGCCGACGGTCACGTCCGGAGCACGGCGCGATAAAGGTTTGGCCGCTAGCCCGCCGACTCGGACGGGTTGCGCTCGAGCATGGCGCCCCAGCGTTGGCGGGCGATGCGCACGGCGCGCGGATCGCAGTCGTCGGTGCGCTGGTTCTGGGCCATCGCGACGAGGGCGTCGGCCAGGCTCACCAGGCCGACGCCGTGCCGCTTGGCGGTGTGCGCCAGTTCGAAGAACGCGTCGTTGAAGCCGTAGCGCCGCAACGCGATCAGCACACCCTCGGCGCTGTCGAGGATGCGTTCGGCGCTGCGACGCTCGTGCTGCGCTTCACTGTGCATCGCTCCTCCAAGCCAAGTCCGAACCGCCGGGCCCCGCGACACCTGACGCTCAGGCGCTCAGGGCGTGCTGCTGCTTGCCCGGCAGGATCTCGATCTTGCGCGGCTTGGCCGCTTCGGCCACCGGGATCGTCAGCCGCAGCACCCCATCGGTGTAGTCGGCGCTGATCTTGTCTGTGTCCAGGGTGTTGTCCAGGAACATCTGCCGGCTGAACACGCCGTGCGGGCGCTCCTGGGCCACCCAGTCGCGGTCGTCGCCGCTGTCCGGTCGCTCGGCGCGCACGGTGAGCAGGTCGTGCTCGACGTTGACGTCCAGCGAGTCCGCCTTGATGCCCGGGAGGTCGAACTCCACGACGAACTTGTCACCGTCGCGCCAGGCGTCCATCGGGATCAGCGCGGGCCGGGCGGCGGTGCCCCACGGGACCGCGCCCCACAACCGCTGGGTGAGCCGGTCGAAGTCGCGAAGGACCGGGTCGAAGGTCAGCATGTTCACCACCTCCTCGTGGATTCATGGATCTATGTTTGCTGCCATATAAAACCTAACTCAGCAACAGTATATTTCGGTTCTTCCGACGTGGGTAACTCCCTAGCCAGGAGGTGAGCCAAAGGGATGCAGCCCCAATCGTGTGTCTTGCTGAAGTACGGCGAATTGACGCTCAAGCGCGGCAACCGCCGGCGGTTCCGCGTCGCCACCCACGCGGCCCTCGACCGGCTACTGCCGGTCGAGGCCCGGGCCGGGGTCGACACCCTGGTCGAGGATGCGCTCGAGCGCGTGCAGCAGTTCGATCTGGGGCCCGCGGCCGACCTTTACCCCACCCGTTGAATGCCCGCGACGTTGCGCTTGCCGCGGCGCAGCACCAGCCAGCGGCCGTGCAGGAAGTCCGAGCTCTGGGGGACCCATTCGTCGCTGTCGATGCGGACGTTGTTGACCGACACGCCGCCCTCGCTGATGGTGCGCCGGGCCGCGCCCCTGCTGGCCGACAGGCCGGTGGCCACCAAGAGGTCGACGATGCCGTCCGGGCCGCCGGGTTTGAGCTCGGCGACCGGGGTCTCGCGCAGCGCCGAGGCCAGCGTCGCCTCGTCGAGCCGGTCCAGCTCGCCCTGCCCGAACAGCGCCCGGCTGGCGTGCTCGACGGCGGCGGTGGCCGCCTCGCCGTGCACCAGGACGGTGAGCTCGGTCGCGAGCCGGCGCTGCGCGGCGCGTTGTTGGGGGCGCTCGGCCGTGGCCCGCTCGAGCTCGGCCAGCTCGTCGGCCGACAGGAAGGTGAACCAGCGCAGGTAGCGGATGACGTCGGCGTCGGCGGTGTTGATGAAGTACTGGTACCAGGCGTACGGGCTGGTCATCTGCGGGTCCAGCCACAGGCTGCCGCCGCCCGTGGACTTGCCGAACTTGGTGCCGTCGGCCGCGGTTACCAGCGGGACGGTGAGCGCATGCACTGTGGCACCGAGCTTTTGGCGGACCAGGCGGACCCCGGCGATGATGTTGCCCCACTGGTCCGAGCCGCCGATCTGCAGCGTGCAGCCGTGCCGCCGGTGCAATTCGACGTAGTCGTTGGCCTGCAGCAGCATGTAGCTGAACTCGGTGTAGGAGATGCCCTCCCCCTCCAGCCGACGCCGGATGGTGTCGCGATCCAGCATCACGTTGACCGAGAAGTGCTTGCCGACGTCGCGCAGGAACTCGATCACCGACATCCCGCGCGTCCACTCCAGGTTGTTCTCGACGATCGCGCCCGTCGGTGACGTGTCGAAGTCGACGAACCGTTCCAGCTGCCCGCGGATCCGCTCGGTCCAGTCCGCGACGGTCCCCGCCTCGTTGAGGGCGCGTTCACCGGCGTCGCGCGGGTCGCCGATCATGCCGGTGGCGCCGCCCGCGAGCACGATGGGGCGGTGCCCGGCGCGCTGGAAGCGCCGCAACGCCAGCAGCGGCACCAGGTGCCCGGCGTGCAGGCTCGGCGCGGTGGGATCGAAACCGGCGTACACCGTCATCGGCCCGCGCCGCGCCTCGGCGGCCAGCGCGTCGATGTCGGTGGACTGTGCGATGAGCCCGCGCCAGCCGAGCTCGTCGAGGATCATGGTGTAAGAGTCTCCCAGGACGAATGGACTCAGTCGCTGGCACCCGGCGCCGGTGCGCGGGGACTGCGTCGGTAGGCGGAGACTTCCGGCCGGTCGGCGAGCCACAGTCGCCACGGCCGGTCGGCGGCCTGGCTGATCCCGACGCGCGGGCCGGTCGCCGCGGCGGGCGCCTCGCCCAGTTCCAGCCGCACCGGGCTCTTCGCGTCGAAGACGTCGATCCCGTTGTCCGCCATGGTGATTCCCAACGCCGAGCACAGGTTCCCCGGGCCGCGCGCCAGCTCGCTGTGGCGGACCGCGCCGCGCCGGGCCCGGGCCACGTCGAGCCCGTCCTCGATGGCGGCGGCCCGCAGCAACACCGCGGCCGCCGTGCCGTCGGGACCGCACGACACGTTGGCGCAGACGTGGATCCCGTGGCTGCGGTACGTGTACAGGTGCCCCGGGGGCCCGAACATCACGGCGTTGCGGCCGTTGACGCCGCGGTACGAGTGGGCCGCGGCGTCCGGCCAGGGACCATCGGGAACCCCGCCGTAGGCCTCGACCTCGACGACGACGGCGCGCACCCCGCGGCTGGTTATGGTCGCGCCGAGCAACCGATGCGCGGCCTCGACCGGGTCGCCTGACAGCTGGTCCGCAGCCGCGCGTTGGCCGGATCGCACCCAACGAACCTACCGGCACCGCGGGCATGGCAGTATCCCGGTTGCCGCGTGGCGAAGGAGCCCAAAACATGCATGCGATCGACCCTGCCGCGACTGCGTGGCTACTGGCCAGCACCGCGTTGGTTCTGTTGATGACCCCGGGCCTGGCGATCTTCTACGGCGGCATGGTCCGCACCACCGGGGTGCTCAACATGATGATGATGAGCTTCATCTCCATCCCGCTGGTCACGGTGGCCTGGCTGCTGGTCGGCTACACCCTCGCGTTCTCCCAGGACGGGGCGGGCGGGCTCGTCGGCAACCTCAGGCACATCGGGATGCTCGGCATCACCCCCGATACCGCCCACGGCACCGTGCCCGAACTGCTCTACGCCACATTCCAGTTGACGTTCGCGATCATCACCGCCGCGCTGGTCAGCGGCGCGATCGCCGACCGCGCCAAGTTCGCGGCCTGGATCGTGTTCGTCCCGGCGTGGGCGATCGTCGTGTATTCCGTTGTCGCACACTGGGTGTGGGGACCCGGTGGCTGGCTGGCCAAGCTGGGCGTGCTCGACTACGCGGGCGGCCTCGTCGTCGAGATCGTCTCGGGCTGTTCGGCGCTGGCCCTGGCGCTGGTGCTCGGGCCCCGCATCGGCTTCAAGAAGGACGCCATGCGGCCGCACAACCTGCCGCTGCTGTTCGTCGGCGTCGGGCTGCTGTGGTTCGGCTGGTTCGGGTTCAACGCCGGTTCGGCCATGGCCGCCAATGGAACCGCCGCGGCCATCTTCCTCAACACGCTGGTCGCCGGCTGCCTGGGCATGCTGGGCTGGCTCTCGGTCGAGCAGATCCGCGACGGCAGGCCGACGACGTTCGGCGCGGCGTCCGGTGTGGTCGCCGGCCTCGTCGCCATCACCCCGTCGTGCGGAACGGTCAACACGCTCGGCGCGGCGGTCGTCGGCGTCGCCGCGGGGGTCGTGTGCTCGTTCGCGGTGGGCGCGAAATTCCGCTTCAACTATGACGATTCGCTCGACGTGGTCGGGGTGCACTTCGTCGGCGGCGTCGTCGGCGTTTCGTTGATCGGGCTGCTCGCGACGGCGGTCATGACGTCGGGCCCGCGGGGCCTGTTCTACGGCGGCGGCTTCACCCAGCTGGGCAAGCAGGCGCTGGCGATCGTCGTCGTCGCGTTGTATGCGTTCGCCGCGTCGTTCATCCTCGCGAAGCTGATCGACCGGGTGGTGGGCTTCCGGGTCAGCGTCGAGGACGAGACCACCGGCGTCGACCTCACCCAGCACGCCGAAACCGCCTACGCCGAGGGCGTGCACGGGCACCTGCCGCAGCGTCGCCCGGGCGCCGGGAGCTGATCAACCGCGAGACTGCGTCTGCCGACGCATCTCGCGAGTGCGGCCGTCGGTAGTTGCAGTTTCGCGGCGGGCAAACCGACCCCTTGACAATCCCGCCGCACCGGCGAAGTATTCATCACATGATGATTTCATCGCGCGATGAATTTCCGCCGGGTGGTGGCGAGCCGGCCATCGACATCGACAACCTGCGGGTGATCCGCGGGAAACGCCCGGCCCTGCATGGTTTCTCGGTGCGGATCGCGCGCGGCAGCATCACCGGGCTGCTCGGCCCGTCCGGCTGCGGCAAGACGACGCTGATGCGTTGCATCGTCGGCACCCAGATCGTGACGTCGGGAAGCGTGACCGTGCTGGGCCATCCCGCCGGCGCCGCGACGCTGCGCCGCCGAGTCGGATACATGCCGCAGGACCCGACGCTCTACAACGACCTGCGCATCATCGACAACGTGCGCTACCTGGCCTCGCTGTACGGCTTCGACGGCAGCGCCGCCGACACCGCGATCGACCGGGTGGGGCTGACCGATCACCGCACCGCCTATTGCGGCAACCTCTCCGGCGGTCAGCGCACCAGGGCGTCGCTGGCGTGCGCGCTGGTCTGCCAACCCGAGTTGCTCGTGCTCGACGAGCCCACCGTGGGCCTGGATCCCGTTCTGCGGGTGGATCTTTGGGAGCAGTTCGTCGACCTGGCCCGCAGCGGCACCACGCTGCTGGTTTCCAGCCACGTGATGGACGAGGCCGACCACTGCGGCGACCTGTTGCTGATGCGCGAGGGTCACCTCGTCGCGCACACCACCCCGACCCGACTACGAGAGGACACCGGATGCACGTCACTGGAGGACGCGTTTCTGTCCATCATCAGGCACAGCACCACGCAGAACACCGCTCCAAAGGCCGGATAGGGCTCAAGGCGTACGTCGCCACGACGACGCGCATCCTGCGCCAGCTGGCCGCCGATCGCCGCAGCGTCGCGCTGATCCTGGTGGTGCCGGTCCTGGTCATCACGCTGATGTACTTCATGTTCGAAAATGCCCCGCACCGGCCGGGCACCCCGACGCCGTTCAACAATGCCTGCCTGATCCTGCTGGGCCTTTTCCCGCTTTTCGTGATGTTCATCATCACGTCGATAACCATGCAGCGCGAACGGGCGTCGGGAACGCTGGAGCGCATCCTGACCACGCCGCTGCGCCGGCTCGACCTGCTGATCGCCTATGGCACCGCCTTCTCGATCGCCGCGGCGGTGCAGGCCGTCGTAGCGTGCGCGGTGTCGTTCTGGTTGCTGGGCTTCGACACCGCCGGCAGCCCGGTCTGGGTGTTCGTGATCGCGATCGTCAACGCGGTGCTGGGCGTCGGCCTGGGCCTGCTGTGTAGTGCGTTCGCCCGCACCGAGTTTCAGGCGGTTCAATTCATACCGCTCGTCATGGTGCCGCAGCTTCTACTGGCCGGCATCATCGTGCCGCGGGCCTTGATGGCGCACTGGCTGCAGTGGATCAGCAACGTGCTGCCCGCCAGCTACGCGCTGGAGGCCTTGCAGCAGGTGGGCGCGCACCCGGAATTGACCGGCACAGCGGTGCGCGACATCATCGTCGTCATGGGTTTCGCGCTCGCATCGCTGTGCCTGGCGGCGGTGACCCTGCGGCGGCGGACCCCCTAGCATGGCGACCGCCCACACCCGGCGCAGGCGGCCCGGGCGACCGGCGGGGACCTCCGACACCCGCGATCGGATTCTGGCCAGCGCCCGAGAGTTGTTCGCGCGCAACGGCATCGACCGGACTTCGATACGGGCGGTGGCCGCGGGGGCCGGGGTGGACTCCGCGCTGGTGCATCACTACTTCGGGACCAAGCAGCAATTGTTCGCCGCGGCCATCAAGATTCCCATCGACCCGATGACGGTGCTCGTGCCCATGCGCGAGGTGCCGATCGAGGAGCTCGGCTTCAAGCTGCCGGCGGTGTTGATTCCGATCTGGGATTCCGAGCTCGGCGCCGGGTTGATCGCCACGCTGCGGTCGTTGATCGCCGGCGCCGACGTGAACCTGGCGCGGTCCTTCCTGCAGGAAGTCGTCATCGCGGAAGTCGCTCCGCGGGTGGACAATCCACCGGGCACCGGCATCGTCCGCACCCAGTTCTTCGCGTCGCAGTTGATGGGCTTGGTGATGGTCCGCTACATCGTCAAGATCGAACCGTTCGCGTCGCTGCCGCCCGAGCAGATCGTGGCCACCGTCGGGCCGAACCTGCAGCGCTACCTCACCGGGGAGCTGCCGGACGCGCTCGTTCCATGAGCCGGGCGTGCTCGTCGTCGTCGACGTCGCGGGCCTCGTCGACCAGCAACACCGGAATGCCGTCGTCGATCCGGTAGGCGCGCCGCAGGCGCGGGTTGTACAGCAACTCGGCCCCGTCGTCGGAGGAGGTCAGCAGCAGCGGACCCCGGTCGGCCGGGCACACCAGGATGCTCAGCAGCGAATCGTCAACCATGTCGGTGCTCGCCGATCAGCTCCGCCCGCGCGGCCGGGGTCAGCCGGCGAAACTCGTTGCTGCCCACATCGAAATACCAGACCCCGCGTCCCGCCTTGGGAATCCCGGCGGCCCGCAGGGGGCTGACGGTGGGGCGGTAGGTCGCGCTCAGCGTCATCTCCGGCACCACGCACACGAAGTCGGGCCCCAGCCCGACGGGCATGTTGACGACGGCCTCGGTCAGGTCGGCGGCGGTGATGGTCGCGCCCGGCAGCAACGTCACCGCCGAGACCGCCACCTCCCCATCCCCGATCGGCACGTTGTAGGTCACCGCGAGGTCGACGCCGTTGATCAGGCCGAGCGCGTCGGTGACGGGCTCGGCGTAGACCAGCCCCCGCGCGGTGTGCACCACCGTGCCGCGCCGGCCCATCAACCAGTAGTCCCCGTCCTCGTCCCGGCGGAACAGGTACTCCGTCGATATCCACGTGTCGGCGGGAGCGAAGACGCCGCGTTTGACCGACGCGCTCGGGTCGATCGGCCCGTTGGACTGCGCGAGCAGCACCCCGACCTGATTGGTCTCGGCGACCTGGACGAAGCCCCGCTCGTCCTCCAGGATCAGGTCGTGCTCGGCGTCGTAGGCGCCCAGCTCGACGCGCCCGGCACCGGGCAGCGGGCGGCCCTCGCTGCCGACCTTGACGCCGGACACGTTGGCCAGCACCGCCTGTCCGTCGGTGGTGGCGAAGAACTCGACGACGTGGGCGGGCGCGAACGCGTCGACGACCCGCCCCCACAACCCGGTCGGCATGCCCGATCCGATGAACAGCCGCACCGGATGGTTGCCGTGCAGCACGAACGCCGGATCGTCGACGACCTCGCGGAGCATGGCCCAGGTGTAGGACACCACGGTGACGCCGTACTGCCGCACCTCCTGGACGAACCGCTCGGGCTGCAGCCCGCGCGACAGCGCGATGCGGGTCCCGCCGACGACCGCGCCGCCCAGGCTGACCAGCAGCGCCGACTCGTGGTGCAGCGGCGTCAGGCAGTACACGGTGTCCCTGCGATCCAGGTTGGCCGCCGACGCGGTTCCGAACGCCGACACCGCCCACCGGTAGTTGGTGATCTGCTTGGCCACCAGCTCGCCGCCCGCCGCGCTGAACGCGATGAACGCCAGGTCGCGGGCCAGCCCCGGGTTGGGGCGATACCACGCCGGCAGCTCGACCGCGTCCGGGTCGATCTGCTCCATGTCGATGACCTGGTTCTGCCGCAGGGCGTCCTCGGGCAGGTGCAGGTCGCGGGTCTCGCCGCCGCCCAGCACCAGCACCTGCCCCGGCAGCTGGCGCGCCGCGTCCAGGTTGGTGGGGTCGGTCAGGATCTCGGTCACTCCCCCGAGCCGCACCGAGGCGGCCAGGTCGGCGTCCGGGCGCATCACCACCGCGACCGCGCCGAGGCGGGACAGCGCGGCGATGGCCACCAGCGCGCTGGGCCGGGTCTCCATCAGCACGCCGACGTGGTCGCCCTGCCGCACACCGACCTCGATCAGGCCGCGAACGACGTTGTTGATGCGCCGGTTGACGGCCTCGTAGGTGTGCACCCGCCCGTCGAACAACAGGAACTCGCCCTTCGGGGCGTCGTGCGCCTGCTCGTCGATGATGCGGCCCAACGAGATTCGGGTGTGGTCGTTGATCTGTCCCAGGCGGGCCAACCGCGGCAGCGTGCGCACGGTCTCCACGGCCAGGGTGCGCATGGACTTGTTGGCCGCGACGACCGCGCCGGCCGCGCCGCGCACCAGTTCCAGCGCCGCCTCGGAGACCTCCCCGATGCCGTGCGCGAGCCGGGAGCTGAACGCGACCCCGCTATCGGTGGGCTCGGTCGGCTGGTCGGCCATCAGGTCGATGCCCGCGGGCTTGTCCCCGCCGGTGGCCAGCCACTGCACCCATGCGGCGACGGTCGGCCAGCTCTCCTTTGCCGCCCTGGACCCGACGACCAGGCCGAAATGCCCTGTCCTGATGGTGCATTCGTAGACCTCGGCGTAGGGCGCCGCCCGCCGGATCCCGCGCACCGCCGCCGGCTGTCCGATGTCGTCGACCTCGCCGACGAAGGCCAGCACCGGGCAGGTGATGTCGGTGAGCGTGACCATCTGCCCGTTGATCGCGAAACCGCCCGTCATCATCCGGTTGTGGGCGATGAACTGCTTGAGCAGTTCCGAGATCGCCGGGCCGGACCAGGCGATCCAGCCCTCGCGTTCCAGGAACCTGCGCTGCTGCTCGCGCGGCAGCAGCGCCTCGCGGTCGTGCAGCTGACGCACGAAGTCGACCCGGGCCTTGGCGGTCTTGAGCGGGTCCATCATCTGAAAACCGGTGCGCGCCATCCAGCTTGGGATGGCCAGCCGGTTGAAGACGTGATCGGCCATGAAATCGGCCACGGCCGGAGCCATGTTCGGCGGGAGGCCCATGGGCAGCGCGGCCAGGGTGTCCACCGGGGATCCGAACGCCACGATGCTGGCGATGTTCTTCGAACGCCGGTACGCCGCGACCTGATAGCACCACATCCCGCCCTGGGAGTACCCGACCAGGTGGACGTCGCTGCCCGTCGCGTCCCGCACCGTGTCGATGGCCTGGCTGAGCGCGACGATGTGGTCGGCCAGGTTGCGGCGCATGCCACCCTCGACCTTGTCGGGTGAGCCGAAGTCGATGACCCACGGATCGAGTCCCGCGGCGTGCAGGATGCCCACCGCGCCGTCCTCGCGGGTGACGTCCCACATGTCGGCCGACATCATCATCGGGTGCACCATCAGCACGGGCGGGCCCACCGGCGCGTGCCCGGGCCGGCTGTCGGGTGGGAAGTATCGCCGAAGCTTGTACATCGGCACGCTCTCGACGATCTGGGACGGCGACGGGACGCTGCCCGTTTCCAGGCCCCCCAGCCGCAGGACTTCCAGGCCGTTTTGCGCCGTGGCGACCAGGCGCCCGACCGGTCGTGTGAGCATCGAAAGATTCAGATCCACCCACTGCTCCCTGACTGTTGACGGCGTGGACATCATGGCACATCGGCACCCCACGCGGTTCTGGTCAGCGCGTTTGCCCCCGCGCGGGCGGTTGTGCGTCAGCCGTCGATGTGCGTCGGTGGGTCGGCGAAGTCGGGACCCCCGGGACTCTGGTTGGGCCCCATCGGATCGCAGCGCCGCTCGGGCACCTGGAAGGAACTCATGCCGTTGAGCACCCAATGGGTGGAAACCACGCACCGCTGCCAGGTGCCGTCGGGCTGGATGGGTCCATCGCACTTGCTGAGAAACGCGCCCCCGTACTGGCAGCCGGCGCCGGCGGGCGGCGCCAAGGCGATCAGCCCCCCGGCCGTCACCGCGGCGGCCAATCCTCCGACGATGCAGCGCTTCATGGTTGCCTCCCGTCGCCGTCGACAGATCAGCCGGTGACCACTGACGCTACCGCCTTTTCGCGCCCTCAGCGGTGCCAGGGGCACAGGTCGTTGATGGCGATTCCGACGACCCGCGTCGCGCCGTCGGGGTCCAGCGCCGGATTGTCCCGCAGTAAATAGTTCGCCGTCTCCTGCGGGCTGAGGCCCCGGTCCATCAGGCCACACATGTCCAGGCCCTGGTCCAGCGCGACCGTGTTGCCCCCAGCGTCCCCGTATCCGGCCGCGGCGATGTCCGCCTCGAACGCGCGCATGCCGCAGTCCGGGACCGGCTGCGGCCCGGACCCCTGGAAGCATCCCGGTGCCGGATCCGCGTTCGCGGCCGGGACGGCGGCCACGGCCGCGACCGCCAGGACGACGGCGGTTCCAACCGGCCGGATGATGCCCGCACTCAGCGCCATATCCATTCCCCCTACCGAGGTGTGGTCGACGCCGAAAACAGTAGACGCAGCCGAGCGAATTCGCCTGTCCAGCGGCCCCCGGCGTTGCGGCGTTAGGGTGAGGCGTGGCCCCTGAGGACCGCGACGACACACCCGGTGAGCTCGACCGCCGGGCCGCCGAACTCGATGAGCGCGAGGAGGCCCTCGCCCACCGCGAGGCTCAGCTGTCAAGACGCGAGTGGTTCGCCGGCGAGCGGGATCGAATCGCCGACGAGCGGGACCAAACCGCAAACAAGCGTGAACAAGTAGCAGACGAACGAGAGCGCCGCGCCGACGAACGCGAGGGCACGGCCGCCGAGCGTGAACGCGAGCGACTGCAACGCATGGACGAACAGGCGGAGCGAAGCAACGCCACCGCCGAGCGGGAGCAGGCCGACATCGCGCGCGAGATGGCCGAAACCGAACGGCTACAGGACGACGACTGAGCATCCGACGCGCGTGCCCGTTTTGCTAGCGTCGGCCCGGTGGCACACCTACTCGGGGCCGAGGCCGTACACCTCGAATATCCGACTCAGGTGGTGTTCGATTCAGTCACGCTCGGCGTCAACGACGGCGCGCGCATCGGCATCGTGGGCCGCAACGGGGACGGCAAGTCCAGCTTGCTGGGCCTGCTGACCGGTCAGCTGCGGCCGGATTCCGGGCGGGCCACCCGGCGCAGCGGTTTACGGGTCGGCGCGCTGAGCCAGGCGGACACCCTCGACACGCGTCACACGGTGGGCTGGACCCTGGTCGGCGCGCGGGCCGACCACCAGTGGGCCGGCGACCCCCGGGTGCGCGACGTGGTCGGCGGCCTGGTCTCCGACATCGACTGGGACGCAAGGATTTCCACGCTCAGCGGCGGCCAGCGCCGACGGGTGCAGCTGGCCGGGCTGCTCGTCGGCGAATGGGACGTCATCGCCCTCGACGAGCCCACCAACCACCTCGACATCGAAGGCATCACCTGGCTCGCCGCCCACCTGAAGCAACGCTGGGCGCGCAACACCGGCGGGCTGCTGCTGGTCACCCACGACCGCTGGTTTCTCGACGAGGTCGCCACCACCATGTGGGAGGTGCACGACGGGATCGTCGAACCGTTCGAAGGCGGGTACGCAGCCTATGTGCTGCAGCGCGTCGAGCGCGACCGGCAGGCCGCCGCGGCCGAGGCCAAACGCCAGAACCTGATGCGCAAGGAACTGGCCTGGCTGCGGCGTGGCCCGCCCGCGCGCACCTCGAAGCCCAAGTTCCGCATCGAGGCCGCCAACCAGCTGATCGCCGATGTGCCGCCGCTGCGCAACACCGTCGAGCTGGCCAAGCTGGCCACCGCCCGGCTCGGCAAGGACGTCGTCGACCTGCTCGACGTGTCGGTGTCGTTCTGTGGCCGCCCGGTGCTGCGCGACGTCGAATGGCGGATCGCCCCGGGCGAGCGCACCGGCATCGTCGGAGCCAACGGCGCCGGGAAGTCGACCCTGCTGGGGCTGATCGCCGGCACCGTTGCGCCCGACACCGGACGCGTCAAGCGCGGCAAGACCGTCAAGCTCGCCATGCTCGACCAACGGGGCGAGGACCTGGCCGCGTCGGCCGACGACCGGATCGCCGACGTGTTGGGCCGGCTGCGCGGCGGCTATCAGGTCGACGGCCGTGAGATGACCCCGGCCCAGCTGCTCGAGCGGCTCGGCTTCGGCCGGGGTCAGCTCTCCGCGCGGGTCGGCGACCTGTCCGGTGGGCAACGGCGGCGGCTGCAGCTGATGCTCACGCTGTTGTCCGAGCCGAACGTCCTGCTCCTCGACGAGCCCACCAACGACGTCGACACCGACATGCTCACCGCCACCGAGGACCTACTCGACTCGTGGGCGGGCACGTTGATCGTCGTCTCGCACGACCGGTATCTGCTCGAACGGGTCACCGACCAGCAGTATGCGATTCTCGACGGCCGGCTGCGGCACCTGCCCGGCGGCATCGACGAATACCTGCGGCTCGCAACCCCTTCCGCGAGCACGACGACGGCTGCCGAGCCGCCGCGGTCCAAGCCGGGGGCCCAGCGTCGCGCCGCGGAGAAGGAACTCGCCGCGGCGGACCGCCGGCTGGCCCGCCTCGCCGACCGGATCGCGGCCAAACACGCCGAGCTCGCCGGGCACGACCAGTCCGACCACGTCGCGTTGACCCGACTGACCCAGGAGTTGCGCGACCTCGAGGACGAGGTGGCGGCGACCGAGGCCCGCTGGCTGGAGCTATCGGAGGTGCTCGAATGACCACGTACCGAACGGTGCGTTATCCGCCCGGCGAGGCGTTGCTGGCGCTGTACCGGCTGCGGGGCCCCGTCATCAATGCCGGCATCGGCCGGCACGGTGTCACCTATCTGCTGGGCGGCGAGGCGAACAAGTTCGTCTTCGCCAATGCCGACGCGTTCAGCTGGCGGGAAACGTTCGAGAACCTGGCCATCGTGGACGGGCCGACGGCGCTGATCGTCAGCGACGGCGACGACCACCGGCGCCGCCGCAGCGTGATCGCACCGGGCCTGCGGCACCGCCAGATCCAGGACTACGTGCAGACCATGGCGTCCAATATCGACGCCGTCATCGACGGCTGGCGGCCCGGCCAGCGGCTGGACATCTACGCGCAATGTCGCTCCGCGGTCCGGCGCAGCACCGCGGAAAGCCTGTTCGGCCGGCGCATGGCCGAGCACTCCGACTTCCTTGGGGAGCAACTCCAACCGCTGCTGGACCTGACGCATCTGCTACCCCAGGCGGTGGCGCTGCACCGCCGGGTCAACTCCCCGGGTTGGCGACGGGCGATGGCCGCTCGCGCGCGCCTCAACGAGTTCGTCGACGCCCAGATCTCCGGCGCCCGCGCCGCGCCCAGGCCCGACGACCACATGATGACCATGCTGCTCAGCGGCCGGGGCGACGAGGGGTATGCCCTGAGCGACAACGAGATTCGCGACTCGATCATCTCTCTCATCACGGCCGGCTACGAGACCACCAGCGGCGCGCTGGCCTGGGCGATCCACACCCTGCTGACGCTGCCCGGCGCGTGGGACAACGCCGCCGAGGAGGTGCGCCGGGTGCTTGTCAAGCGGCCGCCGGCCGCCGCCGACCTGGGCGCGCTGACCTATCTCAACGGCGTCGTCCACGAGACGCTTCGGCTGTACTCGCCCGGGGTGATCTCGGCCCGACGGGTGATGCGCGACCTCCGGTTCGACGGGCACCGCATCCGGGCCGGACGGCTGCTGATCTTCAGCGCCTACGTCACCCACCGGCTGCCCGAGCTGTGGCCCGAGCCCACCGAATTCCGGCCCGCCCGTTGGGATACCGACTCACCGGACTATCGCAGGCCGGCGCCGCACGAGTTCATCCCGTTCAGCGGCGGCTTGCACCGCTGCATCGGTGCGGCGATGGCGACCACCGAGATGACGGTCATGCTGGCCCGGCTGGTCGCCAGGACCAGGCTTCGGCTGCCGCCTCAGCGGATTCGGGCGGCCCACCTCGCCGCACTCTCCCCCAAGCCCGGCCTGACCGTCGACATCGTCGACTCAGTGCCGGCGCAATAGCACCATTTCGGGAGATGGTGCGCCCATCATGCCTCGGTGCCGATGGGAAACAACGCCAGGGCCACCACGACGCACACGAACACCCGGACTTCCTTCGGCGTCGGTTTCCCCTGCAGTTGCGGAGAATTGAGCGCATAGAGGATGTAGACAACCCCAATGTCCAACGAGAAAAAGGTGCACCACCGCACCCAATCGAGCGCGGCCAAAAACAGCGGAACCGCCAACGCCACCCCGAGCAGTACCCAAATCGACCTGCCCCGAATATGATTCGTGAACTCGCCGAATGGGACCTTGGAGAAGTAGCCGATCAGGTATAGCGTCAGCGCCACGGCCGCCAGGCCCAGAACCAACGACATCAGCCTGAGCGAAGGATTGCCGGCCACAATCCCGATAAAGTGGCCAACCCCATAGTCGTTCATCTTCGTTATGTTGTGGCAAACCCAATCGTGGTAGTCGACCTGCGGCCGGTGACCGAGGATGAAGTAATCCACCCCCTTCGAGAACGACGGGTTGGTCAGCGCGTCACCGACGCTCTTGTGCGGCACCCTCGAGCACAGTTGCGAGCTGATGCCGTGCCGGCCCAAGAACAAGATGCACAGCGCCGATATCACGCCCGGCCCGATGGCCAGCACGGCGCCCAGCCGCTGCACGTTCGGCGCGGCACGGCGGGCCAGCACCAGGATTGCCAGAATCGCGCCCAGCGAAAGCTCGAATACCACCCCCTCGTGCGCGAGCGCGAGAACGGCTATCGATATTCCGTAGGCCGCGCTGCATGCCGTGATGGCACGCGGGGACCGTGCGTACACCAGCGCGATGGCGTAGGCGACAAACACGGCCGCTCCGAACAGGTCCGGGCGCGCGGCGATTGCGAAGGCAAACCCGAAGGGCAGGACCGGGATCAGCAACGCGAGCATGATCCGACGCTCGGATCTCCCGCCGTGGGAGAGCACCAGCCAGGCCACGGCGGCCAGGCTGATCGAGTACACCGCCGAGGATGCCCATCTCAATACCGTGGCGGCGGTGAAGTAACTGCCGGCGGGAAACAGATTGATCATCTCGCCGGCCAGGCCGCGACGCACGAAGCCGAAGGTGTAATCCGCGGCATAGTACGAGAACAGGTACGTGTCGACGTTTACTACGGTGGCCGCGAGGAAAACGCCGAGCGCCGCCCAGGTGAGTAGGCCAATCGCAACGCCAACGTAGATGCGCGCACGCCGGTCGGGCAGACGCGAGTCGACGTCATCGTGATCACGCACCGACTTCGTCATCGAGTGGCCTCCGGCATTCAGCCCCCCTGCGGCGGCTGGGGGGCCGAAAGGTCTCGCGCTTCCCAGCTCCGCGCCGTGAGCGAAAAGTCGCTCAGGGCGCTCGAAATGGCCTGCCGCACCTCGTCATTCGAGTTGGGGTGGCCGAGGAGATAGGAAAGGGCCGACACGAAGACCTGCCCGTGCACTCTTCCCGACACCAAAGCCAGCACGCCGCCGGTGCTGTGCATCATTGCCCTGGTCACGCCCGGGAGCAGACGCATCATGGCGAAGTAGTCGGCGTCCGTGCCGTCCGGCCGGTTGGCGGCCGGGTTGACCGCACCGAGGTTCGACGACACCACCGTCGTCTCGCTGCCGGCGGCCACGCTCATCATTCGCCGGAAGAGCCACTTCGGTATCAGGGGAACGAGGGGCAGCAACGTCCACCGCTCGTCGGGTACATCCCGATCGCGGCTCAACGCCTGCTTGATCGCGGCGCGGATTTCGCGCAGGTCCGCCGTCACACGTGTCGGGTCGACCGTGATGTCCAGGTTCGTGATCGCGTTGGCGCGGGTGTCGCCCGGGGTGCGCTCGTCGACGGGCAA
Organism: Mycobacterium sp. 663a-19; assembly: GCF_035616495.1. Lineage (NCBI taxonomy): Bacteria > Bacillati > Actinomycetota > Actinomycetes > Mycobacteriales > Mycobacteriaceae > Mycobacterium > Mycobacterium sp. 663a-19. The sequence continues at coordinate 193,365 of NZ_JAPJAV010000005.1, forward strand.
CGTCAGATCGACCAAGCCGTCGGCGTTGACCCGTCCCGCTCGCTGGGCGAGGTGGACCGCCACTCCGGCGAGCAGCGCGTTGCTGGTGCCCCCGAGGGACTTCGCGCGGGCGTCCCACTCGTCGGCGTCGACAAAGACCATCGCCGTTGGGAGGGTGACGCGTTCGCCCGGTCCGGTGGGCGGCGCGGACCGCTGTCGGGGGCCCGCGGATCCGGCACCGCCGCGGCCACGCCGGGCCAGCCGTGCCGCTGCGACGACGGCGCGGCCGATTTCCGGTGTGTCGCGCGCGGTTTGGCGTGCGTCCTCGCGCAGCGCCCGCCATCGCCGCCGGGATCCCGCCGCCGGCCAGGCGATCGCGTCGTCGCGCCCGGATGCCGCGTCCGCCACCGCCTCGCACAGCCCGACGCCGTCGATGAGGCAGTGCGTGACGACCAGGCTCACCGCCGCGCCGCCGTCGGTGAAGGGCAGCACCGCTAGGTGCCATCCGGGTCCGTGCTCGGCATCCGGTCGCTTACCGGCTTGCTCGCCCAGCCAGGCGTCGAGATCACTGCGCGGCCGGGGCGTCGCGACGACCTCGAGGTCGGACCGATCGCCGGCCGCTACCCAGCGATGTCGGCCGAACGGCAATGGCGATCGTTCGATGCGGCGGGACAGGCGCCCCCGCCCCAGATGTTGGTGGAGCTGTCGCAGGCGATCGATCTCGATGCCCCGGTCGTAGACCCAGACGCACTGCAACACTTGGGACGCGCCCGTCGCGCGCTCGCCGAGCAAATGAACCTGGTCGACCAGGTCGAGCACGTTGCTCAAGTTCTAGGCTCCCAGTTCGACGGTGTAGGAATCGTAGAGTTCGTCCGGATCCCCCTGGGGTGCAACCACGCTCGGCCGGCCGGTCTCGGCGACGCGCACAAACGTCCGGGTCAACGTCTCGATGTAGTGCCGCGCCGACTCGCGCGCTGTCGCGTTGTCCGGAAACGAGATCGTCACCGTGGTTCTCGTGGCATGACGGTTGATCCACAGGTTGATTCCCCCCATGGACAGGTTGTCGCCGTAGGTGCCGAAATTCGTCTCCTCCCACAGCCCGGCGAGGGGCACCTTCCGGAAATCGAAGAACGACATCATCATCGGCAGACTCGTGGGCAGCTTGATCCCCAGCTGATCCGGTGTGGCCAACCCCAACACCGTTTCAACCGGCACGTCCGCGAGGGGCTTGGCGTCGTCGAAGGACTTCTGGGCGGCCCGCGCTGCCTCGGTAAACGAAACGCCGGCGGTCGGCACGGTGACCGGGATCATGCTGGCGAACCAACCCACGGTCATCGTGTCGATGCCCGCCCTCCGCGTGTCCCTGGCCGTGAACCCGTGATAGGTCCCCTTGCCCGTCAATTCGTGCTCGGTCAAACCCATGCACGCGAGAACTCCCCCGATGAACCGGGCGTCGGCGGCGCCGCAGGCGGCGTCGAAAGCGTCCGTCCCGGCCCCGTCCAGCAGGTCGACCGTCAAGAAGTCGCCTTTGCTGCTGGCCCACGTATCACCGAGTGGCAGTGGGAAGCTCGGCCAGTCGCCGTCGGTGGCGCGCGCGAACCCGATCCAGTCCTCGACCTCGGGGGATGACAGGCTCAAGCCCGCGACCCTCTCGCGCTGCCGCGCTGCATAGTCGTGATAGCGGCTGACCTGGGGAAGCGTGGCGGGCGGGCGATAATGCTCGCCCCCCGACATCTCCTGATACGCCAGGTGGATGTCGATGAAGATGAGGGCGGCGGACATGCCGTCGCAGTGCAGGTGGTCGACGCTTGCGTAGAACGCGAAATAATCGGCGTGCTGGACGATACCGAATGTGAAGCAACCCCATTCGAGCGTTTCCGGAGTCGTCGTCAAGACGTGGGTGCGTATTTGATCGGCGTTCATGTGTCCCAACGACACGTGAACGAAGTCGATGGCTTCGGGATCGTCGATCGTTCGGCGCGCGATGACGCCATCCTCGATTTCGAACCAATTGTGGTAGGTGTCGTGACGACGGACGTGCGCGTTGATCGCTGCCGTCATCGCGGGAATGTCGCACGTGCCGGGAATGTCCCACGCCACGACCATCAGGCGGGGTAGCTGTCTGCCGATCGCATTACCGGCATGGGCAGCCCAAAGGTGTTGAGTCTGTTGATAACTCGGAGCCAGACCGCCGCGTCGTGCAGTGCGAGCCGCTTCGTGTGCCTGAGGTGCGGCCCTCCACATTGTGAGCGGGCCGTGTGGCGGTTGCCATTCGTTGATGCTTCCGAGTGCGACCATTTTCTCGAGTCCTTGTTCTGTTGTGTGCTGTTCTGTTATGCCGGCATTGCTTGCGTTGCAGGGGAACGACGAAAACGCCAGTCACGCATGGTTTTTCGCGCAGCGCGAATACACCTCACGCTGGAAATCCGCCAAACGTAGATTCGCACCACCGAACTTTTGGTTCGGCGCCCCACTTGCACACCCCTTATAACACCGGTGTTGAAGAGTACCGACCAAGATCACAACTGGCAAGAGGGCGGCACTATTTTTTCGCTAGACGCACTTTCGCGGCGATGTCTTTCGCTTCCCGTACGTTCTCGCCGAGGTCGCATAGCCGTTGGGCGACTGGATGATTCGCGGCTCGGCTCACTGCCAGCGCAGTAGCACCATTTCCGACGAGAAACCGGGACCCATCGCAAGCAACAGCCCGGGGCTTCCGCTGGGCGGCGGTTTTGCCGCGGTGTCACGCAAGATGTGCAGCACGGAGGCCGACGAGAGATTGCCGACTTCGCCGAGCGAGCGCCAGGTCAGTTCGAGCGCCTCGGGGGGCAGCTGGACGCTCTTGGTGATCGCACCGATCACCTTGGGTCCGCCAGGGTGGGCCACCCAGGCGCCGATGTCGTCCTTGGTCAAGCCGTGCTTGGCGAGGAACGTGTTGACGTCGTCGGCCAGGTAGCGCTCGATGACACTCGGCAGCTCGGGAGACAGCGTGAACTGCAGGCCGGTGGAGTCCACATTCCAACCCATGATCTGCAGCGATTCCGGGTACAGGCGACTGCGCGAATCGAGGATGTGGGGACCGCCGGCCGTCACCCGTTCGGCGCGGCGGTCGCCGACGGCCACCACCGCCGCCGCCCCGTCGCCGAACATCGCGGTGGCAACCAGGCCGGACACGGTCGGCTTGACGGCCGGGAAGGTCAGTGAGCACAGCTCGACCGACACCAGAACCGCGACTCCGTCGGGCGCGCCACGCAGATAGTCGTGCAGCCGGGCCAGCCCCGCCGCGCCGGCGGCGCAGCCCAGACCGAACATCGGCACCCTGCGCACGTCCGGGCGCAGACCGAGTCGTCCGGTGATCCTGGCGTCCAGCGACGGCACCAAGACGCCGGTGACGGTCGTGGTGACGATCATGTCGACGTCCTGCGGTCGCAGGCCCGCCTCGTCGAGGGCACCCAGCAGCGCCTCGCACCCGAGGTCCACCGCCTTGTCGATGAAGATTTCGTTCGCCTCACCGAAGTCGGTCAGCGACGGGTACTTCGCCAGGGGCAGAACGAGGTGGCGGCTGTTGACTTTTGCCCCGGCGTGCAGCCGACGGACGATGGCCTCGTGTTCCTTCAATACGGGGAACTCGACGAATTGATCGGTGATCTCGCGCTGGCTGTAGCGATGCGGTGGTAGGGCGCCGAACACACCCGCGATGACGCTCATGCCCTACCCTTTGCTCAAAGATCTCCCCGGTGCCCGAAAGTTTAGGCCGTCATGCACGCGCGGCAAAGTCGCTGCTATTCAACGTCTGTCAAATAGGTGCCCGGAATTGATCCCGTAATCGATTCTGCCGACGCGGTTTTCGTCAATCAACACCGCCGTCCTCATCCGGATGCAGCGCCATCGCGATCAGGGCATCGGGGCTCAAAGAGTCGATGACGTCGTCGCCGACGGTCGAATCGGGACCAGGCTTTTCGGATTCGCCGGCGAGCTGTAGGAGTTTGTCGAGCAATCCGGTTCTGCGAAGCTCCCCGAGGGGAATCTTGCGCAGCGTCGACCAGATCTTGTGATCGTCCGATGCTTCGCGATCCCCAAGCAGCAGGTGCCGAAGGTATGCGGCCAATGCCGCAGGCGTCGGGTAGTCGAAGATCAGCGTGCGCGGCAATGCCAGTCCGGTTTCGGTCGTGAGGCGGTTGCGCAACTCGACCCCGGTCAGCGACTCGAACCCGAGGTCCTCGAAGGCGCGTTCGGTATCGATGTGATCGCCGCCCGGATGCCCCAGCACCGCCGCGGCATGCAGGCACACCAGCTCCAGCAGCTGACGCAGCTGCTCCCCGGGCGGCAGCGCCCGCAACCGCTCGGCCCGGCTCGCCCACCGGCTCGCGATGGGAGCCGGCGCATCTTCGCGCTCGCCCAGCCAATATCGCTGCCGGGCGAATCCATACGTCGGCAGCTCCACCCGGCGGGCCCCCGTGCCGGTCAACACCGCCGCCCAATCCACGTTCGCACCGTTGGCGAACAGGCGCCCGGCCGCGCTGAGCACCGATTCGATTTCGGGGCGGTCGCCGGCGAGCGTCGCGACCGAGGTGCCGCGCTCGCCCGTCAACGATTGATCCACCGCGGCCGTCAGGGCCGCGCCGGGACCCACCTCCACAAACACGTCGGCGCCGAGGGACTCGGCGGCCCGTACCCCGTCGACGAACCGGACCGGTTCCCGAACGTGCCGGACCCAATATTCGGGCGACCCATACCCGGTACCGGCCGGCTGCCCGGTCACGTTGGACACCAACTGGATTCGCGGCCGATCCGCCGATACCCCGGCCACCACCCGGCCGAACTCCTCGACGACGGGTTCCATCAACGGCGAATGAAACGCGTGCGAGACGGCCAACCGATGCACACGGCGGCCCTGCTCCGCCATCCGGTCCGCGATGGCGGCCACCGGGTCCCGCTCACCCGAAATCACCACCGACGTCGGGCCGTTGACCGCCGCAATGCCGACGCCCTCGGTCAGCAGTGGCGACACCTCGTCCTCGGCGGCGGCCACCGCGACCATCGCCCCGCCGGCCGGCAGCCCGGCCATCAACCGGCCCCGGGCCGCCACCACCTTTGCCGCGTCCGCCAACGACAGAACGCCCGCCACGCACGCCGCGGTGAGCTCGCCCACCGAATGGCCCATCACGACGTCCGGAACGACACCCCACGATTGCCACAACGCCGCCAGCGCGAACTCGACGGCGAATAGGGCCGGCTGGGCGAACTCGGTGTTCTGCAGCAGCGCGGCATCATCACCCCACATCACCCGCTTCAGCGGTATCCGCAGGTGCCCGTCCAGTGCGCGCACGGCTTCGTCGAACGCGTTGGCGAACAACGGGAATCGGTCGTACAGCGGGGCGCCCATCCCCAGCCACTGCGAGCCCTGGCCGGAAAACACGAACACCGTCTTGCCCGGCTCCTGGGCGCGCCCCGCGACGACGCCCGCATGCGGGCGCCCGGCCGTCAATTCCGCCAGCCCCGCCGCGACGTCGTCCCGGTCGGCGCCGACCAGCACGGCCCGATGCTCGAACACCGTCCGGGTCGTCGCCATCGACCACGCCACGTCGGCCACGGCCAAACCCTCATGGTTTCGCAGGTGTTCGGCCAGCCGCCCGGCCTGGTTCGCGAGCGCGTCGACCGATCGCGCCGACAGCACCAAGGCCGTCGCGGCGTGATCACGCTCGGCCACAGGGCTTTCCGGCGCCGCGGGAGCCTCCTCGAGGATCACGTGGGCGTTGGTGCCGCCCATTCCGAACGACGACACGCCGGCCCGCCGCGGCCGGTCCCGCGCGGGCCAGGGTGTGAGCTCGGTGTCGACGCGCAGCCGCAGGCTGTCCAGGTCGATCTGGGGATTCGCGCGCGCATGGTTGAGAGTCGGTGGGATCAGAGCGTTTTCGAGCGCCAGGACGGCCTTGAGCAGGCCGGCGATTCCCGCGGCGCCACCCGCGTGGCCGATGTTGGTCTTCACCGATCCCACGCTGACCGGACGACTTTCGCGGTTGGCGAATATTTCACCCAGCGCGTTCGCCTCGACTCGATCGCCGACTTCGGTTCCGGTGCCGTGTGCCTCGATGTAGTCGATCTCGTCGGCGGCAAGGTTCGCGTTGCTCAGCGCACACCGGATGACGTCGGCCTCCCCGGAAACCGAGGGCACGGTCTGGCCCGCCGAGCTGTGGCCCGCATTGCCCACGGCGCTGCCGCGGATGATCGCGCGGATGCGGTCCCCGTCGTCGAGGGCGGCGCGCAACGATTTCAGCAGCACCAGGGCACCGCCTTCGCCCCGCACGTAACCGTCGGCACGCTCGTCGAACGCGTAGGTGTGTCCCGAGGGCGACAGCGCACCGAATTCCGTTTCGAGCAGCGCTGTTTCGTCGGCCAGGTTGAGGTGGATGCCGCCGGCGATCGCCAGCCGCGCCTCGCCCGTGCGCAGGCTTTCGCATGCCAGGTGCACCGCGACCAGGGAGGACGATTGACCGGAGTCGACGGTCAGGCTGGAACCCCGCAACCCGAAGGCATAGGAGATCCTGTTGGCGATCATTCCCCTGCTGATCCCGGCAAACGAGTGGTGGTCGAGATTGTCGAGGTTGTTCGGGGCGTCGCGCAGCGTCAGGATGGCGTAGTCGTCGGTCATCGCCCCGAGGCAGGTCGAAACGCGTTCGCCGCGCAGCGTTTCCGGCAGCACGAAAGCGTCTTCGAAGAGTTCCCACGCCAATTCGAGGGCCAATCGCTGCCGCGGGTCCATCGCGCGGGCCTCGCGGGGCGACAGGTTGAAGAAGTCGGCGTCGAACCCGGCGACGTCGCCCGGCAGCCGCGTCGCTTCGGCTCCGTCGCGGACGAGGCGCCAGAAATCGCCGGGCCCGGCGGCGCAGGGGAACCTGCATGCCAGGCCGATGATCGCGATGTCGGTCATCAGGGGCCGACGTCCTCGTCGAGGATGGCGAAGAGCTCGCTTTCGCTGGCGGTCGCGATGTCGTCGCCGTCGTTGCCGTCGCCGCCGTCGTCCATGGGTGCGCTAGGGGCCGGCGCGCTGAGCCCGGTGAGGATGGTTTGGATGCGCGCAGCGAAGTGAGCCTTTTCGTCCGGGGTCCAGTCGCCCTGGTTGACCAACGTTTGCAGCTCGCGGGCGATGTCGTTGAAGCGGGCCAGCCGGTCCGGTTCGGCGCCGTTGGTGATCGTCGCGAAGCTGAGCTGCTCGTCGACGTGTTCGGCCAGCGCCGCCGGGGTGGGGTAGTCGAAGATGAGGGCGGGTGAAAGGGTCAGCCCGGTGGCGGTTTTGAGGCGGTTGCGGAGTTCGACGGCGGTCAGCGAGTCGAACCCGAGGTCCTGGAACGGCAGCTGGGCCTCGACGTCCGCGCTGGAACGCCCCAGAACGGTCGCGGCGTTGGTGCACACCAACTCCACCAACTGGAGGTGTCGCTGCTCGGGGCTGAGGCCGTGCAGCCGGAAGGCCAACCCCGACGTCGACACCGCGTCGTCGGGGTCGACGACGAGCCGGCGCCCCGGGCGGGTCACCAGGTCGCGAAGCAGCGGCGGCACAACGCCGCTCGCGCCCAACCCCGCCCCGTCGAGCCGGGCGGCGACCACCACCGCGCGGTCGGCCAGCATGGCGTCGTCGAACAGCTGTAGGGCCTGCGCGGTGGACAGCGGTGCGAGCCCGGCCCGGCTCATGCGGGCCTTGTCGCGGTCGGCCAGGTGTCGGGTCATCGCGCTGGCCTGCTCCCACAGCCCCCAGGCCACCGACAACCCGGCCAGCCCCTGCGCCCGCCGATGCGCGGCCAGCCCGTCGAGAAAACTGTTGGCCGCCGCGTAATTGCCCTGCCCCGGGGTCCCCACGATGCCGGCCATCGACGAAAACAGCACAAACGCCGACACATCCAAACCCCGGGTCAGCTCATGCAAATTCCAGGCCCCATCCACCTTGGCCCGCAACACCGCATCCACCCGCTCGCGCGTCAACGACCCGATCAACCCGTCATCGAGCACCCCCGCGGCATGAAACACCCCCCTGAGCGGATATTCGTCCGGCAGCCCCGCGATCAGCGCCGCCACCTGGCCGCGATCGGCCACATCACAGGCCACCACCGACACCCGCGCACCGGCGCCTTCGAGCCGGGCCACCAACTCCGCCACACCCTCCCCGCCCGCTCCGCTGCGGCTGGCCAACACCACATGCCCCACCCCATAGCGGGCCACCAAATGCCCGGCCAGCGCCGAACCGGCCATCCCGGTCCCCCCGGTGATCACCACGCTGCCCCCGGCCAGCCCGCCGCCCGAGCCCGCCAGCACCGCGTTGCCGGGGCCGTCGGGCAGGGTCAACACGACCTTGCCGACATGGCGGGCCTGGCTGACGAAACGGTAGGCCGAGGATGCGCAGCGCACGTCAAAGGCCTTGACGGGCAACGGCTTCAATGTGCCGTCCGCAAACAGGGCCATCAGCTCGGCGAGCATCGCCGCGGTGCGATCCGGGCCGGCCTCCATCAGGTCGAATGCCCGGTACTTCACGCCCGGATGCCCGGCTGCCACCGCCTGCGGGTCGCGCAGGTCGGTCTTGCCCATCTCGATGAAGTGCCCGCCACCGGCCAGCAACCGCAGCGACGCGTCAATGAACTCCCCGGCCAGCGAGTTGAGCACCACATCCACCCCGGCCCCGCCCGTGGTCGCCAGGAACTTCTGCTCGAACTCCAACGTTCGCGAGTCACCGATGTGGTCGTCGTCAAAACCCATCGCCCGCAACGTATCCCACTTGCCGCGGCTGGCGGTGACGAAAACCTCCGCCCCCCAATGACGGGCCAGCTGCACCGCGGCCATGCCCACCCCGCCGGTGCCCGCGTGCACCAACACCTTCTGCCCCGCCGTGACGCCGGCCAGCACCGACAACCCGTACAGCGCGGTCAAAAACACCACCGGCACACCGGCGGACCGCGCCGGCGACCAGCCCGCCGGCACCGCGGTCACCAGCCGCGCATCCACCACCGCCTCGGAGCCCACCACCCCCAACAGCCCCAGCACCGCATCGCCGACCGCGAGCCCGGTCACGCCGTCGCCGACCTCGACGACCACGCCCGCGCCCTCGGCTCCCAGCTCGCCGCCGCTGGGGTACATTCCCAACGCCACCAGCACATCCCGGAAGTTCACCCCGACCGCGGCCACCGCCACCCGCACCTGCCCGGCCGCCAGCTCCCCCCGCGGGCACGACCGCACCACCAGGTCCTCCAACGTGCCCCCGCCGCCGGCGGCGAGCCGCCACCCGCCCGCGGGCAACTCCAGCACGGTCCCCGCCCCGACCGGGGCCAACCGGGCGGCGTGCGCCACACCCGCGCGCACCACCAATTGCGGCTCGCCGCAACCGATCACGTCGCGGGCATCGATCGACCCGTCCGAGTCCACCAGGACCACCCGGCCCGGATGCTCGGCCTGCGCCGAGCGCACCAGCCCCCACACCGCCGCGCCGGCCAAATCCTCGACTCCCTCGGCGGCCCAGCTGATCGCCCCGTGGGTCACCACCGCCAGCATCCCGGAACCCTCACCGGCCAGAAACGGCTGCAACACCCCCAGCGCCTCGTGGGTGGCCGCATACACCGACCCGACATCGGCGCCCGCGACCGGCCGCCACACCACAACGTCGTCGCTCCGAACGCCGTTGGGCTCCAAGCGGATCGGTGACCACACGACGTCGAACAGGCCGCCGCCGCCCCCGGCGGCCGCCGCGATCGCGGCCGACAGCGCCTTCGCCGAGACCGGGCGAACCACCAGCTCGCGCACCGACAGCACGGGCAGGCCCGCGCCATCGGCCAAGTCCACCGACACCGCGCCCACCCCGGCCGGTGCGATCCGGACCCGAACCCGCGATGCGCCCGCGGCGTGCAAACACACGCCCTGCCAGGAAAACGGCAACACGGTCGAGTCTCGGCCCTCGGCGATCCCCCACGCGTGCAACGCCGCGTCCAGCACCGCGGGGTGAATCCCGAACCCGGCGACCGTCACGCCCTCGCCGATCGCCACGTCGGCGAAGATCTCTTGTCCCCGCCGCCACATCCCCCGCAAGCCTTGAAACGCCGGACCGTACTCGTAGCCCCGGCCCGCCAACACGGCGTACAGGTCGCCGGCGTCCACCGCCGAGGCGCCGGCCGGCGGCCACACCGACAGATCGGCGGCGGGCGCGGGCGCACCCGTGTTCAGCACGCCCTGCGCGTGCAGCACCCACACCGAATCCGGTTGCGCGGCGCGCGAATAGACCCACACCGTTCGCGAACCCGACTCGCCGGGGGCATCCACCACCAGCTGCACCCGCACCCCACCGGGCGCCGGCAGCACCAGCGGCGCCAGCAACGTCAGCTCCTCGACCACCGAGCAGCCGACCTCGTCGCCCGCCCGCAACACCAGCTCCACGAAGCCCGCGCCGGGAAACAGCATCACCCCGTCGACGACGTGATCCGCCAGCCAGGGGAAATCGCCCACCGACAGCGCGCCGGTCAGCACCACGCCACCCGAGTCGGGGCGCTCCACCACCGCGCTCAACAACGGATGCCCGGCGCGCGTCAGCCCCGCGCCGCTGATGTCCGCCGCGCCGACCGCCCCGTAGGGCAGCCAAAACCGCTGCCGCACAAAGCCGTAGGTTGGTAGGTCGATTCGACGCCCGCCCTCCAGCGCGGCGGGCCAATCGACGCCGACGCCGCGGGTGAACATCTGCGCCAGCGCGGACAGCAGCGACTCGGGTTCGGGCCGGTCCTTGGCCAGCGTCACCACCGAGGCCGCCTGCCCGGCGGTCAGCGACTGCTCGACGGCGGCGGTGAGACCACGGCCGGGACCCACCTCCACGAACAGGCCGGCGCCGATCGATTCGGCGACCCGCACGCCGTCGACGAAGCGGACCGGCCGCCGCACGTGGTCGACCCAGTACCGCGGTGAGCCGTACCCGGCACCGGCCAGCTCACCGGTGAGGTTGGACACCAGCGCAATTCGCGGTTCGGCGGCCGAAACCCCGGCGAGCAGTCGCGCGAACTCCTCGAGCATCGGCTCCATCAGCACCGAATGGAAGGCGTGCGACACCGCCAGGCGGTGGACCCGCCGGCCCTGCCGCGCCAACCGTTCCGCCACCGCGGTCACCGGGCCGTCGGCACCCGAGATCACGACCGCGTTGGGGCCGTTGATCGCCGCGATGCCCACGCCGTCGGTGAGCATGGGCGCCACCTCGGATTCGGCGGCGGCTATCGCAACCATCGCCCCGCCGGCGGGCAGGGCCGCCATCAGCCGGCCCCGGCCCGCCACCACCCTGGCCGCGTCCGCAAGCGACAGCACCCCGGCGACGTGGGCCGCGGTGATCTCGCCCACGGAATGGCCCGTCACCACGTCCGGCACCACGCCGACGTGCCGCAGCAGCGCCGCCATTGCCACCTCGACGGCGAAAAGCGCCGGCTGCGCGAATTCCGTGCTCTCCAGCAGCGCGGCGTCATCGCCCCAGATCACCTGCCGCAGTGGCAATCTCAGGTGGGGATCCAATGCTGTCGCCGCGTCGTCGAACGCCTCCGCGAAGGCCGGGAAGCGCTCGTGCAACTCTAGGCCCACCCCCAGCCACTGCGCGCCCTGGCCGGGAAACACGAACGCGATCTTGCCCGCCGCCTGGGCGCGCCCGACCACGACGCCCGCGCCCGGCTCGCCGGCGGCCAGCTCGATCAGGCCCGCCATGAGATCGTCACGGCCGGCGCCGACCACCACGGCCCGGTGGTCGAATGTGGACCGCGTCGTCACCAGCGACCAACCCACGTCCGCGGGGCTCAGGTCCGCCTCGGCGGCCACCCGCGCCAGCAATCGCCTGGCCTGGTTGGCCAACGCGCGCTCCGAGCGGGCGGACAGCACCCACGCCGTCGCGGAGTCGTCGGGCGGCGCCGCAACGCTTTCGGCCTCCGGCGCCGGCGGCTGCTCGATGATCACGTGCGCGTTGGTCCCGCTGATCCCGAACGACGACACGCCCGCGCGGCGGGGGCCGTCCCCCTCCGGCCAGGGCCGTGACTCGCTCAACACCGACACCGCCCCCGCCGACCAATCCACGTGCGGCGTGGGCACATCCACGTGCAGCGTCTGCGGCATGATGCCGTGCCGGATCGCCTGCACCACCTTGATCACCCCGGCCACCCCCGCGGCGGCCGACGTGTGACCGATGTTGGATTTGATGGACCCCAGCCACAGCGGCCGATCCGCCGGCCGATCCTGCCCGTAGGTGGCCAGAAGCGCTTGCGCCTCAATCGGATCGCCCAACGTGGTGCCCGTCCCGTGGCCCTCCACCAGGTCCACGTCGGCCGCGGCCAACCGGGCATCGGCCAGCGCGGCCCGGACGACCCGTTGCTGCGCCGGCCCATTGGGCGCGGTCAGCCCGTTGGACGCGCCATCCTGGTTCACCGCGGAGCCCCGCACGACGGCCAACACCGGGTGCCCCAGCCGTCGCGCGTCGGCAAGGCGCTCCACGACCAGGACCCCCGCCCCCTCGGACCATGCGGTGCCGTCGGCCGCGCCGGCGTACACCTTGCACCGCCCGTCGGGCGCCAGTGCCCGCTGGCGGCTGAATTCCACGAATGCCGCGGGCGTGGCCATCACCGTCACGCCGCCCACCACCGCCAGATCGCTCTCCCCCGACCGCAACGACTGCGCGGCCAGGTGCAGCGCCACCAACGACGACGAACACGCGGTGTCCACCGACACCGCCGGGCCCTCCAGGCCCAGCACGTACGACACCCGCCCCGAGGCGACGCTCAGCGTCGAGCCGGTGAGGCCGTAGCCCTCCAGCTCGCCGTGCACCTCGCCGCCGTAGCCGGCGTGGATCACGCCGGCGAACACGCCCGTCGCCGAACCGCGCAACCCCATCGGGTCAATCCGGGCCCGCTCCAACGCTTCCCACGACAGCTCCAGCATCAGCCGCTGCTGGGGATCCATCGCGAGCGCCTCGCTGGGACCGACGCCGAAGAATCCGGCGTCGAAATCCCCGGCGTCGGTGAGGAATGAGCCCTGGCGCACGTACATCTTGCCCGGCGCGTCGGGGTCCGGGTCGTACAGCCCGGCCACGTCCCAGCCCCGATCCGCGGGAAAGTCGGACACCGCGTCGCGACCCTCGACCACCATGTCCCACAGGCCCTCGGGCGAATCCACCCCGCCCGGATACCGGCACGCCATCCCCACCACCGCCACCGGCTCGGACAGCTTGCCTTCCAATTCGGAAAGGCGCCGCCGGGTGCGCCGCAGATCCGCGGTGAGGCGCTTCAGGTAGTCAAGATGCTTGTCGGTCCCCGACACTGTCGCTCCGTCGTGTTAGGAGCCGAGCTCTTCGTCGAGGATCGCGAAGAGCTGGCTTTCGGTGGCATTTTGGAGGTCCTCGTCGTCGAGGTCGTGCGGCTCGTTGGGGTCGTGGTGGGTGCCGAGAACGGTCAGCAGGGCCTGGATTCGGGCGGCGAGCTGCGTTCTGTCCTCGGGTTTCCAGTCGGGTCGCTCGAGCAGCGCTTGCAGTTCACGAGTGATGTCGTCGAAGCGGTTCATGTTCGGTTCGGCGCCGGTGGTGTCGGCGGCCAGCCGGGTGTCGAGGTGCTCGGCCAGGACGATCGGCGTCGGGTAGTCGAAGATCAGGGTGGGCGAAAGGCTCAGTCCGGTGGCGGTTTTGAGGCGGTTGCGGAGTTCGACGGCGGTCAGCGAGTCGAACCCGAGGTCTTGAAAGACGCTGCCGGCGTTGATGTCCGCGGCGTTCTGGCGGCCCAGCACGGTGGCCGCGTTGCCGCACACCAGTCCGACGAGTTGGTCGTGGCGCTGCTCGGCGGTGAGGCCGCGCAGCCGCGCGACGAGGCTCGTCATCGACGCCGCCGTGCTGTCGGCCTCGTCGATGACGCGCCGGGCGGGCCGGGCGGCCACCAGCTTGCTCAGCAGCGGCGGCAGCGCGGCGCGCTGGTCGGCCAGCGCGGCGGGGTCGACGCGAGCGGCCACCGTCGTGGCGCGGTCGGTGAGCATGGCGTCGTCGAACAGCCGTAGCGCCTGCTCGGTGGACAGCGGCGCGAGCCCGAGCCTGCTCATCCGGGCGATGTCGCGGTCGGCCAGGTGTCGGGTCATCGCGCTGGCCTGCTCCCACAGCCCCCAGGCCACCGACAACCCGGCCAGCCCCTGCGCCCGCCGATGCGCGGCCAGCCCGTCGAGAAAACTGTTGGCCGCCGCATAGTTGCCCTGCCCCGGGGTCCCCACGATGCCGGCCATCGACGAAAACAGCACAAACGCCGACACATCCAAACCCCGGGTCAGCTCATGCAAATTCCAGGCCCCATCCACCTTGGCCCGCAACACCGCGTCCACCCGCTCGCGCGTCAACGACCCGATCAACCCGTCATCGAGCACCCCCGCGGCATGAAACACCCCCCTGAGCGGATATTCGTCCGGCAGCCCCGCGATCAGCGCCGCCACCTGGCCGCGGTCGGCCACATCACAGGCCACCACCGACACCCGCGCACCGGCGCCTTCGAGCCGGGCCACCAAATCGGATACGTCTTCGCCGCCGGCTCCGCTGCGGCTGGCCAACACCACATGCCCCACCCCATAGCGGGCCACCAAATGCCCGGCCAGCGCCGAACCGGCCATCCCGGTCCCCCCGGTGATCACCACGCTGCCCCCGGCCAGCCCGCCGTCGCATCCACTGAGCAGCGCGCCCGGCCCGTCGGGGACGATGAGCACCAATTTGCCGACGTGCCGGGCCTGGCTGATCATGCGGTAGGCGGTCGCGGCGCAGCGCACGTCAAAGGCCTTGACGGGCAACGGCTTCAATGTGCCGTCCGCAAACAGGGCCATCAGCTCGGCGAGCATCGCCGCGGTGCGATCGGGGCCGGCCTCGATCAGGTCGAATGCCCGGTAGTGCACGCCGGGATGTTGGGCTGCCACCGCCTGGGGGTCGCGCAGGTCGGTCTTGCCCATCTCAATGAAGTGCCCGCCACCGGCCAGCAATCGCAGCGACGCGTCGATGAACTCGCCGGCCAGCGAGTTGAGCACCACATCCACCCCGGCCCCGCCGGTGGCGGCCAGGAACTTCTGCTCGAACTCGCACGTTCGCGAGTCCCCGATGTGGTCGTCGTCAAAACCCATCGCCCGCAACGTGTCCCACTTGCCGCGGCTGGCGGTGACGAAGACCTCGGCCCCCCAATGGCGGGCCAGCTGCACCGCGGCCATGCCCACCCCGCCGGTGCCCGCGTGCACCAACACGCGCTGGCCGGCCTGGACGCCGGCCAGCACCGACAACCCGTACAGGGCGGTCAAGAACACCACCGGCACCCCGGCGGCCCGCGCCGGCGACCAGCCCGCGGGCATCGCGGTCACCAGCCGGGCATCCACCACCGCCTCGGAGCCGACCACCCCCAACAGCCCCAGCACCGCGTCGCCGACCGCGAGCCTGGTCACGCCGTCGCCGACCTCGACGACCACGCCCGCGCCCTCGACGCCGATCTCGCCGCCGCCGGGATACATTCCCAACGCCACCAGCACATCCCGGAAGTTCACCCCGACCGCGGCCACCGCCACCCGCACCTGCCCCGCGGCCAACTCCCCCCGCGGGCACGACCGCACCACCAGGTCCTCCAACGTGCCCCCGCCACCCGCGGTCATCCGCCACGCGCCGGCCGGCAGTTGCGGCGCGCCCACGGTCGACAACCGGGCTGCATGGGCGACGCCGGAGCGCACCACCAATTGTGGTTCGCCGCAGCCGATCACGTCGCGGGGGTCGATCGACCCGTCCGAGTCCACCAGGACCACCCGTCCCGGATGCTCGGCCTGCGCCGAGCGCACCAGCCCCCACACCGCCGCACCGGCCAAATCCTCGACGCCCTCACCGGGCAGCCCCACCGCCCCTTGCGTGACCACGACGAGCACCCCGGAACCCTCACCGGCCAGCCAGGATTGCAGCACCCCCAGCGCCTCGTGGGTGGCCGAATACACCGACCCGACATCGGCGCCCGCGCCCGGCCGCCAAATCATCACGTCACCGCCAACGGCGTTGGGCTGCAACGGCACCGGCGCCCAGGTCACCTCGAACAGCCCGCCGCCGCCCCGAGGCCCAGCCGGCGCCGACAACTGCGCCACCGAGACCGGGCGAACCACCAGCTCGCGCACCGACAGGACCGGCAGGCCCGCACCGTCGGCCAGGTCCACCGACACCGCCGCCACGCCCACCGGTGCGATCCGGACTCGCGCCCGCGACGCGCCCGCGGCGTGCAAACACACGCCCTGCCAGGAAAACGGCAACATCGTCTCGGCCTGTTCGCCGGCCACGCCCATCGCGTGCAACGCCGCGTCCAGCAGCACCGGGTGGATTCCGAAACCGCCGACCTCCGTTCCGGCGGCCTCCGGGACGGCGACCTCGGCGAAGACCTCGTTGCCGCGCTGCCACATCGCCCGCAAGCCTTGAAATGCCGGGCCGTACTCATAGCCCCGCTCGGCGAGTCGCTCGTAGGCGACGGCGACGTCCATCGCCGTCGCCCCCACCGGCGGCCACACCGACATGTCCGCGGCCGGCCGCACGGTGCCGGCGCTCAACACGCCCTCGGCGTGCAACACCCATTCCGAACCGGGCTCGGCACCAAGCGAATACACCGATACGGTCCGGTCCCCTGAACCGGACGCGGCGCCCACCACCACCTGTACCTGCGCCCCGTCACGCAGCGGCAGCGGCGCCGACAGCGTCAGCTCCTCCACCACGGTGCAGCCGACCTCGTCGCCGGCCCGAAACACCAGCTCCACGAAGCCCGCGCCCGGGAACAACACCGTCCCGGCCACCGCGTGATCGGCCAACCACGGTTGGGCGGCCGTCGAGAGCCGGCCGGTGAGCACCACCCCGCCCGAGTCGGGTCGCTGGACCACCGCGCCCAGCAGGCCGTGTTCGGCCCCCGCCAAACCCAGGCCGCCCACGTCCGCGGCAGCGGCGCCGGAGTCCGGCAGCCAAAACCGTTGGCGCTGAAAGGCATACGTCGGCAACGGCACCTGGCAGCCACCGGTGAACGCCGCCCGCCAGTTCACCGCCACGCCCGCGGCGTGGGCCTGACCCGCCGACAGCCAAAACCGGTCCAGCCCGCCGTCGTCGCGGCCCAGCGACGGAACGACGACGGCGTCGCCGCCGTGCGGGGCGTCACCGGCCAGGGTCTCCTCGATGCCGGCGATCAGCACCGGATGCGGGCTGGATTCGATGAACACCCGATGCCCGGCGTCGCGGGCGCCGCGCACCGCGCGCTCGAACTGCACGGTCTGCCGGATGCTCCGGTACCAGTACTCGGCGTCCAAACCGGCGGTGTCCATCGGCCCACCGGTGACCGTCGAGAAGAACGCCACCGGGGACGAGTGCGGCTCGATGCCACTCAGCGCCCGGGCAAGCGGCTCACGGATCGCATCCACCTGCGCCGAGTGCGAGGCGTAGTCGACGTCGATCCTGCGGGCCCGCACGCCCTGGGCCTCGCAGCACCCCATCAGTTCCTCCAGGGCGTCCACCTCACCGGAGACGACGACGGCCGAAACACCGTTGACGGCAGCGATATCGAGACGGCCGGCCGATCGCGCCAGCAACTCGTGCGCCCTCGGCAGCCCACACGCCAGGGAGACCATTCCCCCGGCGCCGGACAACCGAACCAGCAGCCGGCTGCGCAGCGCCACCACCCGGGCGGCGTCCTCGAGCGACAACGCCCCCGCCACGTACGCCGCGGCGATCTCGCCCTGGGAGTGGCCGATCACCGCGTCGGGGCGCACGCTCACCGACCGCCACAGCTCGGCCAGCGACACCATCACCGCCCACAGGACCGGTTGCACCACATCGACGCGGTCGAGCCCCGGCGCGCCCGCCGCGCCGCGGATGACGTCGATCAGGGACCATTCCACGTGCTCGCCGAGCGCCTTTTCGCATTGGTGCATCTGGTCGGCGAATACCCTTGACGTGTCGAGCAATTGGGCCCCCATGCCGGCCCATTGCGAGCCCTGCCCGGGAAAGACGAACACCGTCCGGTCCACCCCGCGCGCCCGCCCCGCGACGACGTTCGCGCCGGGATCGCCGGCCGCCAGCCC
Source organism: Mycobacterium sp. 663a-19 (assembly GCF_035616495.1). Lineage (NCBI taxonomy): Bacteria > Bacillati > Actinomycetota > Actinomycetes > Mycobacteriales > Mycobacteriaceae > Mycobacterium > Mycobacterium sp. 663a-19. Next base: position 211,422 of record NZ_JAPJAV010000005.1, read on the forward strand.
GGCCAGCCCGGCCATCAGCTGCTCACGGTCGCCCACCACCACCGCCCGGTGCTCGAACACCGAGCGTGTCGACGCCAGCGACCAGCCCACGTCGACCGCATCCAGGTCCGGGTCGGCGGCCACGTGCGCCCGCAACCGGTCCGCCTGCGCGGCCAACGCCTCGGCCGAACGGGCCGACAACACCCACGGAACCGCCGGCATGTCGCTATCACCCGAAGCGCCAACGCCTTCCGGAGCCGGCGGCGGGGCTTCCTCCAGGATCACGTGCGCGTTCGTCCCGCTGATCCCGAACGATGACACGCCGGCCCGCCGCGGCCGGTTCTGCGCGGGCCAGTACCGCGGCTCCGCCAACAACGAGACCGCGCCCGCCGACCAATCCACGTGCGGCGTCGGCACATCCACGTGCAGGGTGCGCGGCATCAGGCCGTGCCGGATCGCCTGCACCATCTTGATCACCCCGGCCACGCCCGCGGCGGCCGACGTGTGTCCCATGTTCGACTTGATCGACCCCAACCACAGCGGGCGATCCGCGGGGCGGTCCTGCCCGTAGGTCGCCAGAAGCGCTTGGGCCTCAATCGGATCGCCCAACGTGGTGCCCGTCCCGTGGCCCTCCACCAGGTCCACGTCGGCCGCGCTCAGCCGCGCGTTGGCCAGCGCGGCACGAACCACCCGCTGCTGCGCCGGCCCGTTCGGGGTCGCCAGCCCGTTGGACGCGCCATCCTGGTTGACCGCCGAGCCGCGCACCACCGCGAGCACCGGATGCCCCGTCCGCCGCGCGTCGGCCAACCGCTGCAGCACCAAAACCCCGACACCCTCGGAGAAACCAGTTCCGTCGGCCGCACCGGCGTAGGCCTTGCACCGCCCGTCGGCGGCCAGCGCGCGCTGACGACTGAACTCGATGAACATCGCCGGGGTGGCCATCACCGTCACCCCGCCGACCAACGCCACGTCGCACTCGACCGCCCGCAACGAGCGCGCCGCCAGGTGCAGCGCCACCAACGACGACGAACACGCCGTATCCACCGACACGGCGGGGCCTTCCAGGCCCAGCGAGTACGCGACCCGCCCGGAGGCCACGCTCAGCGTCGAACCGCGCAACCCGTATCGCTCCAGGTCTCCGGGCACCCGCCCCTGGCCGCCGTACGAACCGTGGAATATCCCGGCGAACACGCCCGTCATCGAACCCCGCAGCGTCGACGGGTCAATCCCGGCCCGCTCCAACGCTTCCCACGACACCTCCAGCAGCAAGCGCTGCTGCGGATCCATCGCGAGCGCCTCGCTGGGCGCGATGCCGAAGAACCCGGCATCGAAATCGGCTGCGTCCGAAAGGAACCCCCCGCAGCGGGCGTACGACTTTCCGATCGCGTCGGGATCAGGATCGAACAGGCCGCCGAGATCCCAGCCGCGGTCGGCCGGGAAATCGGACACCACGTCGCGGCCTTCGACCACCATCTCCCACAGGGCCTCCGGGGAGTCCACCCCGCCCGGATACCGGCACGCCATCCCCACCACCGCGATCGGGTCGTTCGCCGCGGCCAGCTGCTCGCGGTTCTCCCGCTTCAGCCGCTCGTTTTCCTTCAACGACGCGCGCAGGGCCCTGACAAGCTCGTCCTGGCTGCTGTTCATGCGACCCACGTAAAACCCTTCATCGCCGCGACCCCAATATGGCGGTGCCTAACCGACGAGCAGGAATCCACGGGCGCGCATCAGTGCCAACGCAACAACACGAGTTCGGAGCAGAAGCCGGGGCCCATCGCGATCATCAGCCCGGCGCTCTCGCTGGGCGGCGGTTTGGCGAGGGTGTCGCGCAGCACGTGCAGCACCGATGCGGAGCTGAGGTTGCCGATCTCGCCAAGCGAGCGCCAGGTCAGCTCGAGCGCCTCGGGCGCCAGGTCGAGGCTCGCGTTGATCGCCTCGATGACCTTGGGGCCGCCGGGGTGGCTGACAAAGGCGCCGATGTCGGTGGTGGTCAGGTCGTGCGCCCCCAGAAACTGCGTGACGTCGTCCTCGATGTACTGCTCCACGACGGCCGCGACGTCCTTCGACAGCACCAGCTCGAACCCCGTCGTGCCGATGTCGTAGCCCATGGTGCGCAGCGAGTCGGGATACAGGTGGCTGCGGGAGTCGAGGATGTCGGGCCCGCCGGCGCCCACCCGTTCGGCGCGCCGCTCCCCGACCGCGACCACCGCGCCGGCGCCGTCAGCAAACAACGCGCTGCCGACCAGACCGGCCAGCGACGGCTTGTATCCGGGGTAGGTCAGCGAGCAGAGCTCGACCGAAACCAGCGCCGCGACCCCGTCCGGCGCGCCGCGCAGGTAGTCGTTCAGCCGGGCCACCCCTGCGGCCCCGGCCACGCAGCCCAGGCCGAACAGCGGCACCCGCCGCACGTCGTCGCGCAGCCCGAGCCGCCCCGCGATCCGGGCGTCCAGCGACGGCACCGCCAGCCCGGTGACCGTCGTCGTGACGAGCACGTCGAGGTCCTGCGGCCGCAGGCCGGCCTCGTCCAGCGCGCCGGACAGCGCCTCGCAGCCCAGGTCGACGGCGTTTTCGATGAAGATCCGGTTCGCCTGGCCGAAGTCGGTCAGCGCCGGGTACCGCTCCAGCGGCAGGACCAGGTGCCGGCTGTTGACCTTGGCGCTGGCGTGCAGCTGGCGGACGATGTCCTCGTACCCCTCGAACTCCGGAATGCTGACGAAGAAGTCGGTGAGCTCCCGCTGGGGATACCGATACGGCGGCAACGCACCGGAAACACCTGCGATGACGCTCATCGGTCCCACCCCTTGGTAACGAACGTCCGGGCCGAGAGGTTCACCCGGACTGCATAGCTGAGGGCAGCTTAGTCGGCTCGCAAATTGACGGCAAAGAAACGGCGGATCCCGTTCAGGTCCCGTTCAGGCCGCCGACTGCTGCCGCAGCCGCTCGTTCAGCCGCTCGCAGCTGGCCAGGACCGCGTCGAGTTGGTCGGCGACCCGGGTCGGCGCGGTGCCACCCCTGGCGTCGCGCGCCGCCACCGAGCCCTCGATCGTCAAAACCTCCCTGACCTGCGGCGTCAGGTCGGCGCTGATGGCGGCCAGCTCGTCGTCGGTCAGCTCCTCGAGCCCGACGCCGCGCGCCTCGGCCGCGCGCACCGCGGCGCCGGCGGCCTCGTGCGCGGAACGGAACGGAACACCTTGGCGCACAAGCCATTCGGCGATATCGGTGGCCAGCGTGTACCCGGCCGGGGCCAGGGCGGCCATCCGCTCGACGTTGAACGTCAGGCTGCCCACCAGCCCCGCCATCGCCGGCAGCAGCAGCTCCAGCTGGGCCACCGAGTCGAACACCGGTTCCTTGTCCTCCTGCAGGTCACGGTTGTAGGCCAGCGGCTGGGCCTTCAGGGTCGCCAGCAGCCCGGCCAGGTTTCCGATCAGCCGCCCCGACTTGCCGCGGGCCAGCTCGGCGATGTCGGGGTTCTTCTTCTGCGGCATGATCGAGCTGCCGGTGGACCACGAATCGTGCAGCGTGACGTAGCCGAACTCCGTCGAGCTCCAGATGATGATGTCCTCGGCCAGCCGGGACAGGTCAACGGCGATCATCGCGAACACGAACGCGGCCTCCGCGGCGAAATCCCGGGCCGCGGTCGCGTCGACGGAGTTGTCGGCGGCGGCGGCGAAACCCAGGTCGGCGGCGATCGCGTCGGGGTCCAGGCCCAGCGACGACCCGGCCAGCGCGCCCGCGCCGTACGGGGACACCGCCGCGCGCTTGTCGAAGTCGACGATCCGGTCCACGTCGCGCAGCAGGGGGTGCGCGTGCGCCAGCAGGTGGTGGGCCAGCAGGATCGGCTGGGCCGACTGCAGATGGGTCTTGCCGGGCATGATGGCCCTCGGGTGCGCGCCGGCCTGGGCGGCCAGCGCCGCCACCACGTCGAGCGCCCCGGCGGCGACCCGGCGCACCGCGTCGCGCAGCCACATCCGGAACAGCGTGGCCACCTGATCGTTACGGGACCGGCCGGCCCGCAGCCGCCCGCCCAGGTCGGGTCCCACCCGGTCGATCAGACCGCGCTCCAGGGCGGCGTGCACGTCCTCGTCGCTGACCAGCGGGGTGAAGCTGCCGTCGGCCACGTCCGCGGCGAGGCTGTCCAGCCCGGCCAGCAGGCCGTCGCGCTGCTCCTCGGTGAGCAGCCCGGCCCTAAACAGCACGATGGTGTGGGCCCGCGACGCGGTGATGTCGTAGGGCGCCAGCACCCAGTCGAAGTGGGTGGACTTGCTCAGCGCGGCCAGCGCGTCGGACGGGCCGTCGGCGAACCGCCCGCCCCACAGCGACCCCTCGCGGGTGCTCACTTTTCTCCGGCGAGCAGACGCAAATGCACCGTTTTGCCCGGCGTGTCGGGGGCTTTTATGTCTGCTCGCGGGGAAAGGGTCACTGCTGGTCCCGGCGGGCCGCGATCTTCGACGACAACCCGTGCACGTACACGAAGCCCTTCGACATGGACTGGTCGAAGCAGTCGCCCTCGTCGTAGGTGGCCAGGTTGAAGTCGTACAGGGATTCGTCGCTGCGGCGGCCATTGACCGCAATGTGCCCGCCGTGCAACACCATTCGGATCTCGCCGGAGACGTGCTCCTGCGTCTTGGCGACGAAGCTCTCCAGCGCGACCTTGAGCGGCGAGTACCACAGCCCGTCGTACACCAGCTCGGCCCAGCGCTGGTCGGTGTGTCGCTTGAAGCGGCCCAGCTCACGCTCGAGGGTGACGTGCTCGAGCTCGGTGTGCGCGGTGACGAGCACCATCGCCCCGGGCGCCTCGTAGATTTCGCGGCTCTTGATGCCGACCAGCCGGTCCTCGACGACGTCCAGGCGCCCCACGCCCTGCGCGCCGGCGCGGGCGTTGAGCTCCTGGATCGCCTGCAGCATCGACACCGGCCGGCCGTCGATGGACACCGGCGCGCCGCGCTCGAACCCGACGATCACCTCGTCGGGCGGGCTCCAGGTCACGGTGGGGTCCTCGGTGTAGGCGTAGACATCCTTGGTGGGGGCGTTCCAAAGGTGTTCCAGGAAGCCGGTTTCCACGGCGCGGCCCCACACGTTCTGGTCGATCGAGAACGGCGACCGCTTGGTGACGTTGATCGGGATAGCGTTCTCCTCGGCGAACGCGATAGCCTTCTCCCGCGTCCAGGCGTAGTCGCGCACCGGCGCCAGCACCTCCAAATCCGGTGCCAGCGAAGCGAATCCGACCTCGAACCGGACCTGGTCGTTGCCCTTGCCGGTGCAGCCGTGCGCGACGATGCCGCCGCCGTGCTCGCGCGCGGCCGCGACCAGGTGCTTGACGATCAGCGGCCGGCTGATCGCGGACACCAGCGGGTAGCGGTCCATGTACAGCGCGTTGTTCAGCACGGTGGGCAGGCAGTACTCGTCGGCGAATTCGTCGCGGGCATCGACCACGACCGCCTCGACGGCGCCGCAGTCCAGCGCCCGCTGGCGGATGACCTCCATGTCCTCGCCGCCCTGGCCGAGGTCGATCGCCACCGCCACGACCTCGCGGCCGGTCTCCTTGCCGATCCAGCTGATCGCCACCGAGGTGTCCAGGCCGCCCGAATACGCCAGGATGACGCGTTCCGACATGACTCTCCTTTATTCGAGCCTTTACTTGAGGCTTTCCAGTGTGGCGGCCAGCTCGGCTCCGGTCATCGGCTCCCGGGCCGCCACGAAGAGGGTGTCGTCGCCGGCGATGGTGCCGACGACGTACGGTAGCGCCGCCCGGTCGATTGCGCTGGCCAAATAGTCGGCCGCGCCGGGCGGGGTGCGCAGCACCGCCAGGTTCGCGCTGGAGTCGGCGGACACCAGCAGCTCGCCCAGCAGCCGGGACAGCCGGGCCGTGCCGCCGGATACTCCGCGCACCGGGCTGCCGTCCTCGGGGACGACGTAGACGCCGACGCCGCCGTCGGCGCCGCGCAGCTTCACCGCGCCCAGCTCCTCGAGGTCGCGCGACAGCGTCGCCTGGGTGACGTCGATGCCCTCACCGGCCAGCCGGGCCGCCAGTTCGCTCTGGCTGCTGATCGACGACGACGACAGGATGGCCACGATGCGGGCCTGCCGTCCGGCCCGGGTGGTCTCCGGCGTGGGCTTCGAGCGGGTCATCGGGATCGCTCCAAAAGCCACACCAGCAGCGCCTTCTGCGCGTGCAGCCGGTTCTCGGCCTCGTCCCACACCGCGCTGCGCGGCCCGTCCATCACCTCGTCGGTGATCTCGTGCCCGCGATGGGCCGGAAGGCAATGCAGCACAATCGCTTCCGAGTCCGCCAGCCCGACGAGCCGCGGGTTGACCTGGAACGGCCGGAACGGCGCGACCCGGTCCAGGCCGTCGCCCTCCTGGCCCATCGACGTCCAGGTGTCGGTCACCAGGACGTCGGCGCCCGCGGCGGCCGCCTCGGCGTCGGCGGTGACCAGCACCGAGGCGCCGGTGGCCCGCGCGCGCCGCTTGGCGGCGGCCACCACCGCCGGGTCGGGCGCGAAGCCGTCCGGCGCGGCGACGGTGACGTGGACGCCGGCGGTGACGGCGCCGAGCATCAGCGAATGGGCCATGTTGTTGGCGCCGTCGCCGAAGTAGGACAGCCGGACCCCGCGCAGTGTCCCCTTGCGTTCGGCGATGGTCTGCAGGTCGGCCAGCACCTGGCACGGATGGAACTCGTCGGACAGCGCGTTGACCACCGGCACCGTCGCGGTCGAGGCCATGGCGTCGAGCCGGTCCTGCCCGAACGTCCGCCACACGATGGCGTCGACGTAGCGGGACAGCACCCGCGCGGTGTCCTGCAGGGTCTCGTCGCGGCCCAGCTGGGTGCTGCCGGTGTCGACGACGACGGCGTGCCCGCCGAGCTGCGCGACGCCCACCTCGAACGAGAACCGGGTGCGGGTGGAGTTCTTGTCGAACAGGACCGCGACGCCGCGGGGCCCCTCCAGCGGGCGACGGCCGAACGGGTCCTTCTTCAGTTCGGCGGCCAGCTGCAGCACCTCGGCCTGCTCGGCGGGTGAGAGGTCGTCGTCGCGCAGGAAGTGCCTAGGCATCGGCGGCCCCGTCTCTGGAAGCACGGTCCAGGATGGCCGGCAGCGCGGCGACGAAGCCGTCGATCTGGGCCTCGGTGATGATCAGCGGCGGCGCCAGCCGGATGACGTCGGGCGCGGCGGCGTTGACCAGGAATCCCGCGTCGCGGGCGGCCGCCTCGGCGTGCTTGGCGCGCTCGGCGGTCAGCACGATGCCCAACAGCAGCCCGCGGCCGCGCACCTGGCCGATCAGCGGGTGGCCCAGCCCTTCGATGCCGTGGCGCACCGACTTGCCCAGCACCTCGGCGCGCCGGACCAGGTCGTCGGCCGCCAGCACGCGCAGGACCGCCAGCGCCGCCGCGGCGCAGACCGGGTTGCCGCCGAAGGTGCTGCCGTGCAGGCCCGGCGTCAGCAGCTCCGCCGCCGCCCCGACCGCCAGGCACGCCCCGATCGGCAGCCCGCCGCCGAGGCCCTTGGCCAGGGTCACCACGTCGGGGGTGATGCCGTCGTGCTGGTGGGCGAAAAAGGCGCCGGTGCGGCCCATCCCGGTCTGCACCTCGTCGAGCACCAGCAGCGCGCCGTGCCGGGCGGTGATCTCGCGGGCGGCGACCAGGTAGCCCTCGGGCGGGACGACGACGCCGCCCTCCCCCATGATCGGTTCCAGGAACACCGCGGCGGTGTCGTCGCCGACCGCGGCGGCCAGCGCGCCGGCGTCCCCGTACGGGACGTGGGTGACCTCACCGGGCAGCGGCGCGAACGGCGCCTGCTTGCTCGGCTGCCCGGTCAGCGCCAGCGAGCCCATCGTCCGGCCGTGGAAAGCCCCTTGCGCCGCAACGAGTTTCGTGCGCCCGGTGAGCCGGGACAGCTTGAACGCCATCTCGTTGGCCTCGGTGCCGGAGTTGCAGAAGAACGCCCGCGCCGGGGCCCCGTTTTCGTCGGACGCGCCCAGCAGCCCGACCAGCTCCTCGGCCAGCGCGATGGCCGGTTCGGTGGCGTACAGGTTGGACGTGTGGCCCAGCGTCGCCATCTGGTGCGTGACGGCCTCGACGACGGCGGGGTGGCGATGGCCCAGCACGTTGACCGCGATGCCGCCCAGCAGGTCCAGGTAGGCCCTGCCGTCGACGTCGGTGACGACGGCGCCGTCCCCGGTGGCCAACGCGACCGCCGGGGTGCCGTAGTTGTGCATCATCACGGCTTCCCACCGCTGCTTGATGGAGTCGGTGCGCGTCACGACGCAACCACCTTGGTGCCGGTGCCCGCGTCGGTGAACAACTCCACCAGCACGCAGTGCTCGACCCGGCCGTCGATGACGTGCGCGCTGGGCACGCCCGCGGTGACCGCCCGCAGGCACGCCTCCACCTTGGGGATCATGCCCGCCTCCAGCGTGGGCAGCAGCTGCGCCAGCGTGCCGGCGTCGATCTCGCTGGCCAGCGAATCCCGGTCGGGCCATTTGGTGTACAGGCCTTCGACATCGGTGAGCATCAACAGCTTCTCGGCGCCCAGGGCTTCGGCCAGCGCCGCCGCGGCGGTGTCGGCGTTGATGTTGTGCACCACCCCGTCGGCGTCGGGCGCGAGCGTCGACACCACCGGAATGCGCCGCGCCGCAATCAGATCCAGCACCGCGGCGGTGTTGACCTGGTCGACGTCGCCCACCAGGCCGATGTCGGTGGCCACGCCGTCGACGGTGACGCTGCGCCGCACGGCGGTGAACAGTTGCGCGTCCTCGCCGGTGATGCCGACGGCGTAGGGCCCGTGCGCGTTGATCAGGTTGACCAGTTCGCGGCCCACCTGTCCGAACAGCACCATCCGCGCCACGTCGAGCACCTCCGGTGTGGTGACCCGGAATCCGCCCTTGAAGTCGCCCTCGATGCCGAGGCGGCGCAGCATGGCGGTGATCTGCGGCCCGCCGCCGTGCACGACGACGGGGTGGATGCCGCAGTTGCGCAGGAAGGCCATGTCGGCGGCGAAGGCATGTCGCAGCGTGTCGTCGGTCATGGCGTTGCCGCCGTACTTGATCACGACGATCTTGCCGTGCAGCTGCTTGAGCCACGGCAGGGCTTCGGCCAGCACCTGCGCCTTGACCCCGATGCTCAACTCGTCGACGTTCAGGGTCATGAGCTGTAGGCGGAGTTCTCTTCGACGTAGCCGTGCGACAGGTCGGTGGTGCGGATCGCGGCCGTGGCGTCCCCCAGGCCGAGGTCGACGGCGATGTCGATGTCGGCGCCCGACAGATCCACCTCGCGCGCGCCCGGAGCCCCGACCCCGTCGACGCACACCGCAAACCCGTTGAACGACACGGCGATTCGATCGGGCTCGACCGTGACACCGGGCGCCAGGCCGACGGCCGCGACCACCCGGCCCCAGTTGGGGTCCGACCCGAACATCGCGGTCTTGACCAGGCTGTCGCGGGCGATCGCCCGGGCGGCCGCCACCGCCTCGTCCTCGGAGACCGCCCCGGTCACCGTCACGGTGACGCGTTTGGTGACGCCCTCGGCGTCGGCCTGCAGCTGCGCGCACAGGTCGTCGCAGACCCGCAGCACCGCATCGTCGAGATCGGTTTGGGCCGGGGCGATCCCGCTGGCACCCGACGCCAGCAGCAGCACGGTGTCGTTGGTGGAACAGCAGCCGTCGATGTCCAGCCGGTCGAACGTGCGCGCCACCGCGCGGCGCAACGCCGTGTCGAGCGCCGCCGGGTCGGCGACGGCGTCGGTGCTGAGCACGCACAGCATGGTCGCCAGCGACGGTGCCAGCATGCCCGCGCCCTTGGCCATCCCGCCGACCGTCCAGTTGTTCCGATGGTGCAGCGCAACCTGTTTGGGCACCGTGTCGGTGGTCATGATGGCCTGCGCGGCGTCCTCGCCGCCGGACAGCCCGCCGGCCATCTCGTGCACGATCTGGCGGACGCCGGCCAGCACCCTGTCCATCGGCAGCCGGTCGCCGATCAGCCCGGTTGAGCAGACCGCGACCTCGATGGCCCCGGTCTCGGTCCCCCAGTCCGACAACGCCGCGGCCACCGCCTCCGCGGTGGCGTGGGCGTCCTGGAAGCCGCCCGGCCCGGTGCACGCGTTGGCGCCGCCGGAGTTGAGGATCACCGCGCGCAGCGCCCCGGTGGTCAGCGCCTGCTGGGTCCACAGCACCGGCGCGGCCTTGACCCGGTTGCGGGTGAACACGCCGGCGGCCGAGTAGTCGGGTCCCTCGTTGAAGACCAGCGCGAGGTCGCGGGCCCCCGACGCCTTGATCCCGGCGGCGATGCCGGCCGCGCGGAACCCGGCCGGGGCGGTGACGCCCTGCTCACGCAGCAGCCGCGCGGCCGCTGCCGTCGACGTCACGGCGCGACCCCGACCGTCGAAAGGCCCTCCGCCTCCGGCCAACCCAGCGCCAGGTTCATCGACTGCACCGCGGCGCCCGAGGTGCCCTTGACCAGGTTGTCGATCGCGGCGATCGCGACGAACGTCTCGGCGGCCTCGTCCACCGCGACGGCGACGTGCGCCGCGTTGCTGCCGATCACCGAACCGGTGCGGGGCAGCTGCCCATCGGGCATCAGGTAGACGAAAGGCTCTGCGTCGTAAGCCTTTTCGTAGGCGGCCCGCAGTTGGGACAGCGGGGAGCGGGTGCGCGCGGTGCAGGTCGCCAGGATCCCCCGCGAGGTCGGGATGAGCACCGGCGTGAACGACACCGTGACGTCGCGATCGGTGACGGCCCGCAGCCCCTGTGCGATCTCGGGCGTGTGCCGGTGGGCGCCGGCGATGTTGTAGGCCCGCGCCGACCCGATGACCTCCGAGCCGAGCAGGTCGGCCTTGGCCGCGCGGCCGGCCCCGGAGGTGCCGCTGACGGCGACCACCGTGACGGCGGGTTCCACCAGGTCCTCGGCCACCGCGGGCAGCAGCGCCAGCAGCGCCGCGGTCGGATAGCAGCCCGGCACCGCGATGCGGCGGGCGCCGCGCAGCCGCTCCCGCGCGCCGGGCAGCTCCGGCAGCCCGTATGGCCAGCTGCCGGCGTGCGGGGAGCCGTAGAACCGCTCCCACGCGGCGGCGTCGTCGAGCCGGAAGTCCGCGCCGCAGTCGATGATCAGGGTGTCGGGGGCGAGCCGTTCGGCCAGGGCCGCCGAATTCCCGTGCGGCAGGGCCAGGAACACCACGTCATGTCCGTTCAGCACGCCGAGCTCGGTGGGCTCCAGCACCCGCTGGGCCAGCGGCGTCAGGTGCGGATGGTGCTCGGCCAGCGTGCTGCCGGCACTGGCCGCGGCGGTCACCGAACCGATCTCGAGCCGGCCGTCGGAGCAGGCGGGATGCCCGAGCAACAGGCGCAGGATCTCGCCGCCCGCGTAGCCGCTGGCCCCGGCGACCGCCACCTTCAGAACATCGGCCATTTCGGCAATTCTGCATGTTTATGCACTTGATTGCAAATCAATGCTATGTGCGCAGTTCGGCGCCCACGGCCTCGGCGGCGTGGCGCACGGCGGCGTCGCGGGCGGCGCTGGCGTCGTCCTCGGTCAGCGTGCGATCCGGCGCGCGGAAGCGCAGCGCGAACGTCAGCGACTTGCGATGCTCGCCGATCTGCGGGCCGGTGAACACGTCGAACAGCTGGATGTCCTCCAGCAGCTCGCCGGCGCCCTCGCGGATCGCGTCGGCCACAGCCTGGGCGGGCACCTGGGCGGGGACCACCAGGCTGACGTCCTGGAACACGGCCGGGAACGGCGACACCCGGGGCGCCGGCAGCGCCTCGACGATGGGAATCGCGTCGAGGTCCAACTCGAGCGCACAGGTGCCCTTCGGCAGCCCGGAGCGCTCGATGACGGCGGGATGCAGCTGCCCGGCGTGGCCGACACGGGCGTCGCCGACCAGCACCTCGGCGCAGCGACCCGGATGCCAGGGCAGGTGTTGCGCCGCGCGCAGCCGCACGTCGACCCCGCTGGCGCGCGCGATGATTCGCACCGCCTCGAACGCGTCGGTGGCGTCGGCGGCGCGCCCGGGACCCCACGGGCCGCGCGGTTCGCGCAGGCCGGTCAGCACCGCGGCGACGTGCTGCGGCTGCCGGGGCAACGACGCGTCCAGCGCGGCGATCTCGGCCTCGGTCGGCCGCCGGTCGACGGGGATGGGCTCGACGCCGCGGGTCTGCTCGGTGGGCTGCACCACCTGCGCGACGGCGAACAGCGAGGCGTCGACGAGGCCGCGGGACACGTTGCGCCCCAACGCTTCCAGCAGACCCGGCAGCAGCGTGGTGGCCAGCTCCGGGCGGTCGGCCTCCAGCGGGTTGAGCACGCGGGTGGTGGTGCGCCGCGGGTCGTCGGCCGGCAGGCCCCACAGGTCGAACACGCCGGCGGGCAGGAACGGTGTCGGCAGCACCTCGACGTAGCCGGACAGCGCCAGCGACCTGCCGACGGCGCGGCGGCGCCGTTGCACCGCCGTCAGTCCCCGGCCCCCGGGCGCCGACGGCAGCACCGAGCCGATGGCCTCCAGCCCCTCGAGCCGCAGCACCTCCTCGACCAGGTCGGCGGGCTGTGCGAGGTCGGGGCGCCAACTCGGCGGCGTCACTGTCAACACGTCGCCGTCCTCGGCCACCGCGGCGCCGACCTGGGCCAGCCGACGGGCGGTCGTGCCCGGGGCGTACGCCAGGCCGGCCACGCGATCCGGCAGGTCGGCGGCGATCCGGATCGGCGGCCCGGCCCAGTCGTCGCGCGGCGGGTCGCCGCGCCAATCGGTCAGCGTCTCCGACACGGTTCCCCCGGCGATCTCGGCGAGCAGCGCGGCGCACCGGTCGAGCGCCGCCACCGAGATGGCCGGGTCCACGGCGCGCTCGTAGCGGCGGGCGGCCTCGCTGGGCAGGTGCAGGCGACGCTGGGTGCGCGATACCGCGGCGGGGTCCCACACCGCGGCCTCCAGCAGCACGTCGGTGGAATCGCGGCGCACCTCGGTGCTCGCCGCGCCCATCACGCCGCCAATCGCCGCCGTGGCCGCGTCGTCGACGATCAGCACGTCGGCCGGGTCGAGTTTGCGCTCGACGTCGTCGAGGGTGACGACGGTCTCGCCGGGCCGGGCGAACCGCACGCCGAGGCCGCCGGTGACGCGGTTGCGGTCGTGGGCGTGCATCGGGTGGCCCAGTTCCAGCATCACGTAGTTGGTGGCGTCGACGGCCGGTGAGGTCGCGCGGATGCCGCACAGCAGCAGCCGGCGCTGCAACCACCACGGCGACACCGCGGCGGGATCGATCCCGGTGACCGGGCGCAGCGCGAAGCGGCGGACGCCGGTTTCGGCCTGCACCGTCAGCGGCCAGGCCTCCCCCTCGACCGGCAGCGGCTTCACCTCGGCGGGGTCGACGAAGTCCAGGTCGTAGGCGCAGGCGACCTCGCGGGCCAGGCCGCGCACCGACATGCAGTAGCCGCGGTCGGGCGTGATGGCCAGGTGGAACACCACGTCGTCCAATCCGAGCGCCTCGGCGCCGGCGGCACCGGGTTCGGCCGTGCCGGGCGGCAGCACCAGGATTCCGGAATGGTCTGCGCCCAAACCCAGTTCGGCCGTCGAGCAGATCATCCCGTCGGAGTCGCGGCCGTAGGTCTTGCGGGCCGTGATCGCGAACCCGCCGGGCAGCGTGGTCCCCGGCAGTGCCACCACGACCAGGTCGCCGACCGCGAAATTGGTTGCACCGCAGACGATCTCGCGCTGACCGTTCCCCGCGCCGACGTCGACCACGCAGGCCCGGATCGGTTTCTTGAAGCCGGTGAGCTCCTCGATGCCGGTGACCCGGCCCACGGTCAGCGGCCCGTCGACCGGGCCGAGCGTGACCACCTCCTCGACCTCGTGGCCGATGCGGATCAACGTCTGCTCGAGTTCGCCGGGCGCGACGTCCCAGCCGGGCGCGCCCACCGCGACGACCTCGCGCAGCCAGCTGTAGGGAACGCGCATCAGGCACCCACCCCGAACGGCAGCGAGAACCGGACGTCGCCCTCGACCATGTCGCGCATGTCGGGAATGCCGTTGCGGAACTGCAGCGTGCGTTCCAGGCCCATCCCGAACGCGAACCCGGCATAGGCGTCGGGGTCGATTCCGGCCGCGCGCAACACGTTTGGATGCACCATGCCGCAGCCGCCCCACTCCACCCAGTCGGCGCCGCCCTTCTTGCCGGCGAACCACACGTCGAACTCGGCGGACGGCTCGGTGAACGGGAAGAAGTGCGGCCGGAACCGGGTGCGCACCGAGGGGCCGAACTCCGCGCGCGCGAACGCGTCCAGCGTGCCCCGCAGGTGCGCCATGGTCAGGCCGCGGTCCACCGCCAACCCCTCGACCTGGTGGAAGACGGGCGTGTGGGTGGCGTCGAGTTCGTCGGTGCGGAACGTGCGGCCGATCGAGATGATGTAGACCGGCAGCTCGCGCTCGAGCAGGGCGCGCACCTGAACCGGCGAGGTGTGCGTGCGCAGCAGCTGCCGCGAGCCCTCCGGCGCGACGTGGAAGGTGTCTTGCTCGCTGCGCGCGGGGTGGTCGGGAGGGAAGTTGAGGGCGTCGAAGTTGAACTGCTCGGTTTCCACCTCCGGCCCGTCCACCAGCTCCCACCCCATCGCGATGAAGGTGTCGGCGACGCGCTCGCCCAGGATCGTGATCGGGTGCCGGGCGCCGGTCGGCTGCCGGGTCGACGGCAGCGTGACGTCGATGCCCTCGGCGGCCAGCACGGCCGCGTCGCGCTCGGCGCGCAGCGCCGCCAGCCGTTCGTCGTAGCTGCGCTGGGCCTCGGCGCGCGCGGCGTTGACGCGCTTGCCGGCGTCGGCGCGCTGGTCCTTGGGCACGCCGCCCAGCGCCTGTCGCGCCAGCGCCAGCGGCGAGCGGTCGCCGAGGTGCTCGGTCTTGACGGCCGCCAGCGCCTCCAGGTCACCCGCGCCTGCGATCGCCTGCCGGGCGGCGTTGACCGCATTGCTCAACGCTTCCGGCGACAGGTCGACGGGTTGATCGCCCACGCGGCGACACTCTCCTTGCTGACGAGGCTGTTCGGGCTGCGCACGGACAGGCGGCGGCGCAAATGCCGATCATAAGGGATGCGCTGCGCGGCGCATGCTTCGAAGACCGCCGGCGAAATCCCTAGCCGGCCATGACGGGCTGCGCGGCCGGCGCGCCATCCACCAGCGGCAAAACCGGTAGCGCGCCGCGTCGCGCGAAGAACTGCGCGACGAGGTAGGCCACCACCGCGCCCAGGATGCCGAACGACGATGCGGCGGCCATCGTCCCCCAGTGGTGGGCCAACATCAGGAAGCCGAACCCCGCGGACGCCGCCAGCATCAAGAACCGCACCGGGGTCCACCGGATCGGCTGCTGGAATCGCGCGGAGACCAGCACGCCCAGCACGACGGCGACGGTGTGACCCGCATCGGTGAAGTCACCGCCGATGATCGCCGACGCCAGGCCCGCCGACACCCACCAGGCGATCCAGGCCGGCCGCCAGCGTTGCGGAATCGCCGCCGTCATCGCGCCGAGCACCGCCAGGGCGCCGTAGCTCATCCCGACGTCGCTGGCGCGGGCGATCGATATCGGCAGCCAGCCGAACTCGATCGCCGCGGCCAGCGCGGCGGCCACCACCAGCGTCGCGCCGATGTGGCCGACGACGAACGCCACGACCAGGCGGATGGTGCGCAAGTGCAGTTCGGCGAGCGCGAGCAGGCAGGTCAGGAAGGGCAACCAGAAGTAGAGCGGGCCGGCGTCGACCACCAGCGCGCTGCCCACCAGCGTGCCCAGGTGGCCGCGCGCCAGGTTGTGCAGGTTGGTGCTGGCGCGCTGAACGAGCACGTCATGCGCGTGCGGGCCGAGCGCCAGGATGGCGCAGCTGATGGCGAGCAGGATCGCCACGTACCCAACGGTGAACCGGACCCGGGAAAGCCGGGTGAAGATGCCCCCGATCATCGGTGTCTATTATGCAGGCTAATTTGTTTCCGGGGCGTGATCAGAGGCTGTCAACTCCCTAAGAGTCCTGAGGCGATAGATCGCCAGGTCGGCGGGGATGCCGGTGGTTTTGGGCCCGAACACGGGTTTACGTGCGCGTTTGGCGACGACGCCCAGTGCGTCCAGTTCGCTTTGCGGTATCAGGTCGAGTGACGAACTCGACACCATGATGCCGCCCTTGGTGGCGCGTTCCATCACGCGGGCGGCGATGTTGACGTCGACGCCGAGCCAGTCGGCGGCCATCCGCTGGGGGCGCCCGGTGTGGATCCCGACCCGCATTCGCGGCGTGTAGCCGGCCACCTCGACCGAGCGCAACTCCTCCTTGGCGGCCAGGACGGCCCGCACGGCGACGGTCGGATCCCGGAACACCGCCATCAACCCGTCGCCCATCCGCTTGACGATGTGGCCTCCCGCGTCCAGCAGCGGCGGTTCCACCGCCCGCGCCACCTGACGCAACAGGGCAAGCGCCGCGTCGTCGCCAGCGCGCAGCGACCACGTCGAAAAGCCGACCAGGTCGGTGAACACCAACGTCACCTCCGGATTCGCCGGCCGCCGGGAAACCGCCTCGGTCAACGCCTGCCACACCTGCAGCACGCCGAGGCTGAGCTCACGCGAGGCCGCGTCGCGGTCCCCCAGCAGCCGGTCGGCGGCGCGCGCCGCGGCCCGCGGCGCGCCCTCACCCGCGGTGGACAGCGGGTCGCCGAACTCGTGGTCGCCGGGCAGCAGCCGTCGCGCCCGCCGGACGAACTCCACCACTCCGGGGCGGTGGTTGGTCGAGCGCAGCCACTGCGTCGCGGTGTGCACGGGCACCGGGGAGCGCCGTCGCAAGGGGGGCGCCGCCGTCGTCACCAATTCCGGTTCCGTTTCCTGGCCCTCGCCCGGGTCCGGTTCGCGAGGCGGGCCTTCCACTCGGCCAGGGTAAGTAGTTCCGGCCGACGCAGGCAATGACACTCGGGCCGGTTGTGTCACATCTCGCATCAAAGGCCCTGATTGCGGCGCGATTACCGGCAAGCCACGCCGACGTCGAAACTCGGTAACACCCGGCCGCGCCGAGGCCGAAATCGTAGACAACGTGCGTTGTCAAAGTTATCGTGAGCGCAGTTAGTAGTAGGAGGCCGTGATGACTGCCGCATCGACTCCGTCCGCGACTCCGCCCGCCGATCCGCTCGGGCCAGATTCGCTCACCTGGAAGTACTTTGGCGACTTGCGCACCGGGATGATGGGCATCTGGATCGGGGCGATCCAGAACATGTATCCCGAACTCGGCGCGGGGGTCGAGGAGCATTCGATCGTGCTGCGCGAGCCGTTGCAGCGGGTGGCCCGCTCGGTGTACCCGATCATGGGCGTCGTCTACGACGGCGATCGGGCGGCGGAGACCGGCGAGCAGATCAAGCGCTACCACCACACCATCAAGGGGATTGACACCGAGGGCCGCCGTTATCACGCGCTGAACCCCGAGACCTTCTACTGGGCGCACGCCACGTTCTTCATGCTCGTGATCAAGGTGGCCGAGTATTTCTGTGGGGGCCTGACCGAGGCCGAGAAGCGGCAGCTGTTCGACGAGCACGTGCAGTGGTACCGGATGTACGGGATGAGCATGCGTCCGGTGCCCAAGTCGTGGGAGGAATTCCAGGAGTACTGGGACCGGGTCTGCCGCGAGGAGCTCGAGATCAATCGGGCGACCCTGGACATCTTCCAGATTCGCATTCCCAAGCCGAAGTTCATCCTGATGCCGACGCCGATCTGGGACCAGCTGTTCAAGCCGTTGGTCGCGGGCCAGCGCTGGATCGCGGCGGGACTGTTCGAGCCGGCGGTTCGCGAGAAGGCGGGCATGCGCTGGACGCCGGGCGACGAGGTGTTGTTGCGCCTCTTCGGCAAGATGGTGGAGCTGGCATTCCTGGCCGTGCCCGACGAGATCCGTTTGCACCCGCGCGCGCTGGCCGCCTACCGCCGCGCCCAGGGGCGGATTCCGGACGACGCGCCGTTGGTCGAGGCGCCGGAATTCATGGCGCCGCCGCGCGACCGCCGCGGGCTGCCGATGCACTACTTCCCGCCGCGCAAGTCGTTGATGGAGCGCGCCGGGTCGCTGGTGCACACCACGCTGTCGCTGGCCGGCATGCGCCCGGCGCGGGGCCGGACCAGAACGGCCGCCTAGGACTCAGGTGCGTCCAGGGCCCGCGCGCTCTGGTAGAGGCAGATCGCCGCGGCGGCGGCCACGTTCAGGCTCTCCGCGCCGCCGGACATCGGGATGCGCACGCGGTGATCCGCCCCGCCCGCGATGTCGGCGGGCAGCCCGTGCGACTCGGGCCCGAACAGCCAGGCCGTCGGCCGGCCGAGCAGCTCCCCGGCCTCGTCGAGGCGGGTCTCGCCGTCGACCGTGGCGGCCAGCACCCGCAGCCCGGCGGCGCGCAACGCGCCGACGGCGGCCTGCGCGTCGGGCGCGGGGACGACCGGGATCGAGAAGATGCTGCCGGCCGAGGCGCGCAGGCACTTGCCGTTGTACGGGTCGACGCTGTGTCCGGCCAGGATCACCGCCGCGGCGCCCATGGCGTCGGCGATGCGGATCAGGGTGCCCGCATTGCCCGGCTCGCCGATCTCGACGGCGACCGCGACCAGCCGGGGCGGGCCGGCGAGCGCGTCGTCGAGCCCGGTGGCCGGGATGTCGCAGACCGCCACCAGGCCCGCCGGAGTGACGGTGTCGGACAAGGCTTTTGCGGCCCGCTCGGTCACCAGGTGGACCGGCGGCCCGGTCAGGGAGGCGAGCAGCGACGCGTGCCTTTCGGCGGCGAACTCGGTGACGAACACCTCGCGGACCAGCCCGCGCGCCGCCGCGGCCTCGACGAGGTTGGGCCCCTCGGCCAGAAACCGCCCCGCCCGCCCGCGGCCGACGTGGCGATGCAATTTGACCGCCGCGGACACCCGGCCCGAGCGTTCGGTCAGCACCGAATCCCCCGGCCGGGAACGCGAACTCAGGCAGCCTCTCCCGAGGGGGCGTTGACGTCGTCGGGCAGCGCCGCCCGGGCGACGTCGACGAGCGCGGTGAACGCCGCCGGGTCGGTGATCGCGATGTCGGCGAGGTTCTTGCGGTCCACCTCGACGCCGGCGGCCTTGAGACCCTGGATCAGCCGGTTGTAGGTGATGTCGTTGGCGCGCGCCGCCGCGTTGATCCGCGAGATCCACAATTTGCGGAACTCACCCTTGCGGGCGCGGCGGTCGCGGTAGGCGTAGTTCAGCGAATGCAGTTGCTGCTCTTTGGCTTTGCGGTAGAGCCGGGATCGCTGGCCGCGATAGCCTTTCGAGGCCTTCAAGACGCTGCGCCTCTTCTTGTGGGCGTTGACCGCCCGCTTCACGCGTGCCATGGATGTTCCTACTCTCGTCAGACGTAAATGGTCGGGTGGGCCGCTGTCAGCCGTTCAGCAGCGACTTGATCCGCTTGGTGTCGTTGGCGGAAACCGTGGTGCGGCCGTCCAGCCGCCGGGTCCGTTTGGTGGGTTTGTGCTCGAGCAGATGCCGGCGATTGGCCTTTTGCCGGACGATCTTTCCGGTCCCGGTGCGCCGGAACCGCTTCGAAGCCCCACTGTGGGTCTTGGCCTTGGGCATATGTCCTCTGTTCTCTAGTTGGCCGACGGCTTGGTGTCGCCGGCCGCATCGGAATCGCGTGCCGGGCCGGCACCCGGGCCTTCCGGGTGACGCGCCCTGGCGCGAGTCTTCGCGCCGCGGTGCGGTGCCAGCACCATCGTCATGTTGCGTCCGTCCTGCTTGGCCGACGTCTCGACGAAGCCGTAGTCGGCGACGTCGGCGCCCAGCCGTTGCAGCAATCGGTAGCCCAGCTCGGGCCGGGACTGCTCACGTCCGCGGAACATGATGGTGACCTTTACCTTCGATCCCGCCTCCAGGAAGCGGACCACGTGGCCCTTCTTGGTCTCGTAGTCGTGATCGTCGATCTTGGGCCGGAGCTTTTGCTCCTTGACGACGGTCTGCTGCTGGTTGCGACGGGATTCGCGCGCCTTCTGCGCCGCCTCGTACTTGTACTTGCCGTAGTCCATGATCTTGCAGACCGGGGGCCTGGCGTTCGGGGCGACTTCGACGAGGTCGAGATCGGCGTCTGCGGCCACGCGCAGTGCGTCTTCGATACGCACGATGCCTACCTGCTCCCCCCCTGGGCCAATCAACCGGACTTCAGGTACGCGGATGCGCTCGTTGACGCGGGTCTCAGTGCTGATGGGGCCTCCCTTGTTGGGCTTCTGGTGTCCAATCACGACCAGTGCCCTGGGCCCGTCCGGAGTCAGCGGTGGAATCGCCACACCACCAGCAAAAAAGCCCTGCGCAAGCAGGGCCCAATGCCGACCGGTCGCGGCTTGACGCTTCGTCAAGCCGCCCGCGCCGCGCGCGGGGCGGGCATCGTGGCGATGCCCGCGACCGGACCGTGTCGCCGTGACAGGGGCAACAAACCCCTTCGTGGCTAGCGGTGGGAGTGGGACTCCACTTAACTGTCCCTGGCTTTCGCCGGGATGGTCGCGACGGCAAGTCTAGCAGCCGCGGCTCGCCTTCCAGCACTTCAGCCGTCGGGCGGCGACCGCACGGTGCGACGGCGGGCGCTTCGCGGCCCCGCAGACCCGGCCGACAAACTCTGCCCCATCGCCAGGCATTTCCCGGTCTGAGGGCTTATCCTCGCGGTCTGTGACACTCGCTTCTGCTGGCTCGGGGCCCCGGTCGGGCAGCCGGCCGCGCTCCCGGTATCACTGGGTACCGGCGGCGGCCGGCTGGACCGTCGGCGTCATCGCCACGGTGTCACTGGTGGGCAGCGTGTCGCCGCTGATCCGCTGGCTGATCAAGGTCCCGCGGGAATTCATCAACGACTACCTGTTCAACTTCCCCGACACCAGCATCGCGTGGTCGTTCGTGCTGGCCCTGCTGGCCGCGGCCCTGACCGCGCGCAAACGCATCGCCTGGCTGGTGCTGCTCGGCCAGATGATCCTCGCGGCGTTCTGGAATGCCGCCGACATCGCCGCGGGCGACAACACCGCGGCCGAGACCTTCGGCGAGAACCTCGGGTTCGCCGTGCACGTCGTGGTGATCGTGCTGCTGGTCCTGGCCTACCGGGAGTTCTGGGCCAAGGTCCGCAAGGCCGCGCTGTTCAAGGCGGCGGCGGTGCTGGTGGTCGGGGACGTCATCGGGATCCTGCTGTCCTGGGGTCTCGTCGAGCTGTTCCCCGGATCGCTTGCGCGCCAAGACCGCCTGCCCTACGTGGCCAACCGGGTGGTCGGATTCGCGCTCGCCGACCCCGACCTGTTCACCGGCAAGCCGCACGTATTGCTCAACGCGATCTTCGGGCTGTTCGGGGCGCTCGCGCTGATCGCCGCGACGATCATGCTGTTCCAGTCCCAGCGCGCCGACAACGCGCTGACCGGTGAGGACGAGTCGGCCATCCGCGGCCTGCTCGAGCTGTGGGGCAAGAACGACTCCCTGGGATACTTCGCCACCCGTCGGGACAAGTCGGTGGTGTTCGCGCACAGCGGCCGCGCCGCCATCACCTACCGGGTCGAAATCGGCGTCTGCCTGGCCAGCGGCGACCCGGTGGGCGACCCGAGGGCGTGGCCGCAGGCGGTGGACGCCTGGCTGGGCCTGTGCCAGACCTACGGCTGGGCGCCCGGCGTGATGGGCGCCAGTTCCGATGGCGCCCAGGTGTTTCGGGAGGCCGGCCTCAACGCCCTCGAGCTGGGCGACGAGGCGATCCTGCGAACCGCCGATTTCAAACTGTCCGGCCCGGAGATGCGCGGGGTGCGTCAGGCCGTGACGCGGGCCCGCCGGGCCGGGCTGACGGTGCGCATCCGGCGGCACCGCGACCTGTCCACCGAGGAGATGGCCGACACCATCTCGCGCGCCGACTCCTGGCGCGACACCCAGACCGAGCGCGGGTTTTCCATGGCGTTGGGCCGGCTGGGCGACCCGGCCGACGGGGATTGCCTGCTGGTGGAGGCGATCGATCGCGACGGCCGGGTGGTTGCCATGCTGTCGCTGGTCCCGTGGGGCACCACCGGCGCGTCCCTGGACCTGATGCGCCGTTCCCCGCAGTCCCCCAACGGCACCATCGAGCTGATGGTCTGCGATCTGGCCCTGAACGCCGAAGCCCTTGGCATCCACCGTATTTCGCTGAACTTCGCGATGTTCCGGTCCGCGTTCGAGCAGGGCGCCCAGCTCGGCGCCGGCCCGATCGCCCGGTTATGGCGGGGGCTGTTGTTGTTCTTCTCGCGGTGGTGGCAGCTGGAGTCGCTGTACCGCTCGAACATGAAGTACCAACCCGACTGGGTTCCCCGCTACGCCTGCTACGAGGACGCCCGGTTGATTCCGCGGGTGGGTGTGGCGTCGGTGATCGCCGAGGGCTTCCTCGTGTTGCCGTTCCGGCGGCGCGACAAGGTGCACACCGGGCATCACCCCGCGGTGCCGGCCCGGCTGGCGGAATCCGGGCTCCTGCACCACGACGGGTCCGCCCCGGACGTCAGCGGGCTGAGGCGCGGCGAGGGCTTCGACGAGGACGAGTTCCGGTCCCGCCTGCCCGAGCAGGTGCGGGTGCGGCTGACCAAGCTGAAAACGCTGCGGCGCACCGGAATTGACGCCTACCCGGTGGGCTCCCCGCCCAGCCACACCGTCACGCAGGCGCTGGACGCCGACGACCGGGACACCGTCTCGGTGTCCGGCCGGATGTTGCGGATACGCGACTTCGGTGGCGTGCTGTTCGCCCAGTTGCGCGACTGGTCGGGCGAAATGCAAGTGCTGCTGGACAATTCGCGTCTGGAGTGCGGCCGCATCGCCGACTTCACCGCGGCCATCGATCTGGGCGACCTGGTCGAGATGACCGGGCACATGGGTTTTTCCAAGAACGGAACCCGCTCGCTGATCGTGCGCGACTGGCGGATGATCGGAAAGTGCCTGCGGCCGTTGCCGAACAAGTGGAAGGGGCTGACCGACCCCGAGGCGCGGGTCCGGACCCGCTACGTCGACCTGGCGGTCAACAGCGAGTCGCGCGGCCTGATCACGGCCCGAAGCGCCGTGTTGCGTTCGGTCCGGGAGACGTTGTTCGCCAAGGGGTTCGTCGAAGTCGAGACCCCGATCCTGCAGCAGATCCACGGCGGGGCGGCCGCGCGGCCGTTCGTCACCCACATCAACACCTATGACATGGACCTGTTCCTGCGCATCGCGCCGGAGCTGTACCTGAAGCGGTTGTGCGTCGGCGGCGTGGAGCGGGTGTTCGAGCTGGGCCGGGCGTTCCGCAACGAGGGCGTGGACTTCAGCCACAACCCGGAGTTCACCCTGCTGGAGGCCTACCAGGCGCACGCCGACTACACGGTGTGGATCGACGGCTGCCGCGAGCTCATCCAGAACGCGGCCCAGGCGGCCAACGGCGCGCAGACCGTGCTGCGGCCCGGCGCGGACGCCGGATCCACCGGGGCCCGCCTGGAGCCGGTCGACATCTCCGGGGTGTGGACCGTGAAAACCGTGCACGACGCGGTGTCCGAGGCGCTCGGGGAACACATCGACCCCGACACGCCGCTGGCCGCGCTGCGCAAGCTCGCCGACGCCGCGCACATCGCCTACCGGGCGCAGTGGGACGCCGGCGCGGTGGTGCTGGAGCTCTACGAGCACCTGGTGGAGGACCGCACCGAGCGGCCGACGTTCTACATCGACTTTCCGACGTCGGTGTCGCCGCTCACCCGCCCGCACCGCAGCAAGCGCGGCGTCGCGGAGCGGTGGGACCTGGTGGCGTGGGGCATCGAGCTGGCCACCGCCTACAGCGAACTCACCGACCCGGTGGAACAGCGCCGCCGGCTGCGCGAGCAGTCGCTGTTGGCCGCCGGCGGGGACCCCGAGGCGATGGAGCTCGACGAGGACTTCCTGCAGGCGATGGAATACGCGATGCCACCCACCGGCGGGCTCGGCATGGGCATCGATCGCCTCGTGATGCTCATAACCGGCCGGAGCATCCGCGAGACGCTGCCATTTCCGCTGGCCAAGCCGCACTGACGGGATCGCGCGGACGCGGGCGCGACACGGCGAACATTCGGTGAATGTGTTCCGGGAAGGTTAACGATCCATCACAATGGAACCCGTGATCGCGTCGACCCCGCTTGCCTTGGCGCAGTCGCTGGCGACCAGTCACACCTCGCTGATGCATGGCTGGGTGCCCATCACGATCCAGCTGTTTGCGGGCCTGGTGCTGGCGTCGGCCATCGGCTGGCGCTCGCGGCGCTGGCGAACGGTGTGGCTGCCGGCGGCTGCGTCGGTCGGCGCCGCCGCGGCCTACGCGACGCACTGGTACATCGTCGACCGCGGCCTGTCGGACGAGCCCGCGCCGACGGCGCTGTGGCTGTGGATCGCGCTGACCGGCATGGCCGCGGCGGTGCTGACCATGGGCTGGCGCGGCGCGCAGCGCTGGCGGCGCGGCGCGGCGGTCGCGGCGGTGCCGCTGTGCCTGCTGAGCGCGGCGCTGGTGCTCAACCTGTGGGTCGGCTACTTCCCCACCGTGCAGTCCGCCTGGAACCAGCTCACCTCCGGTCCGCTGCCCGATCAGACCGACACGGCCACCATCACCGCGATGGCCACCAAGGGAGCCCGCCCCGCGCACGGCAGCGTGGTGCCGGTGGTGATCCCGGCCGACGGCTCGCACTTCAAGCATCGCGGGGAACTGGTCTACCTGCCGCCCGAGTGGTTCGCCACCAACCCGCCGCCGCGGCTGCCGACCGTGATGATGATCGGCGGGCAGTTCAACACCCCCGCGGACTGGACGCGCGCGGGCAACGCGATCAAGACGATCGACGACTTCGCGGCCGCCCACCACGGCCGGGCTCCGGTGCTGGTGTTCGTGGACTCCGGAGGGGCGTTCAACAACGACACCGAATGCGTCAACGGGGTCCGCGGTAACGCCGCCGATCATCTCACCAAAGACGTTGTCCCCTACATGGTTTCGAACTTCGGCGTCAGCCCCGCGCGGTCCGGCTGGGGCGTCGCGGGCTGGTCCATGGGTGGGACGTGCGCCCTGGACCTGACCGTCATGCACCCCGAGATGTTCAGCGCCTTCGTCGACATCGCCGGCGACTTCTTCCCCAACGCCGGGACCAAGGCGCAGACCATCGCCCGGCTGTTCGGCGGGAACGCGGACGCGTGGGCGGCCTTCGACCCGACCACCGTGATCACCCGGCACGGCCACTACGCCGACGTGGCCGGGTGGTTCGCGATCTCCTCCGACGCCGCGCCGATCCCGCGGCGCAACTTCGCGATCGCCGACACCGGCTCGATACGCCTGGCCGGCCGGGACGCCGCCGCCAACCCGAGCAACCAGACCGCGGCCGCCTATTCGCTGTGCGCGCTCGGCCGGGCCAACGGCATCGACTGCGCGGTGCTCCCGCAGCCGGGCAAGCACGACTGGCCGTTCGCGGACCGGGCCTTCGCGGCCGCGCTGCCGTGGCTGGCCGGCCAGCTCGGCACCCCGGGCGTTCCGCGGATCCCGTTGCCCGGCACGACGCCCCCGACCGTCGTCGCCGCGCCGACGGTCCCCGCCGTGCCCGCCGAGCGGCCCGCCACCGCGATGAAGTAGCCGCCCGGTGCCACTCGTTGCGCGCGCCCGCCGCGCGCTGTTCGCGCGGCACTGCAATCCGTGGAGCGCGTGGACCCGCTGGGCCAGCACGCCGCTGACGCTGGTGCCGGTGTGGACGCGGCGCTGGAGCCACGCGGTGGTGCTGGCGGTGTGGCTGGCGGTCAACCCGTTTCTCTTCGGCAAGCCCGCGCACCTGCGCGCCTGGTCGACCCGGGCGATGCTGGGCGAGGAGCTGTGGATCAGCCGTCGGCCCCGGGACGCGGCCATGCTCGTCAGCGCGCTGACGTCCGCGGCCGCGCTGACCGCCGTGGTGTCGGCCCGACGGCGCCGGCCGGTGCCGGCGGCCGTCGCGACCGTGGTCCAGATGGCGCTCACGCTGGTGTACTGGGAGCAGATGGCGCGCTATTTCGATCGCCAGCAGTAGCGTGACGATATGCCTGACGAACCAACCGAACCCGACCCCGGGTACGACGACGCGGGTGTGCCGACCTTCGAGCATGTCCGCGAGAAGATCGAGTCCCGGTACGGCACCTCGCTAGGTGCCGAGGAACTCGCGGCGGAAACCCCGGAGGGCCGTTCGGTCGAGGAGCAGTACGAAGAGCGTCAGCGCGCCGCCGCCGAGCGGCTGGCGCAGATCCGACAGTCGATGCCGCCCGCGCCCTAACCGCTTGACTCTGCGTCCAGGGCGCAAAAGTGCGAGTAGGGCGCGCCCTGAGCGCAGAGTCAACGCAACTCAGGCGGTGACCTTGCGGCGCTTCGTGCGCTGCGGCCCGCCCGCCGACGCGCCGGCGCGGGCCCCTATACCCGGGACATCGGCGAGGAACTTCCCGGTGTAGCTCTCCGGCACCGCGGCGACGTCCTCCGGGGTGCCCTCGGCGACGATGGTGCCGCCCTCGGCGCCGCCCTCGGGACCCATGTCCACGATCCAGTCCGACGTCTTGATCACGTCCAGGTTGTGCTCGATGACGATCACCGTATTGCCCTTGTCGACAAGGCCGTTGATCACGTTGAGCAGCTTGCGGATGTCGTCGAAATGCAAGCCGGTGGTCGGCTCGTCGAGGATGTAGATGGTGCGGCCCGTCGAGCGCTTTTGCAACTCCGCGGCCAGCTTGACGCGCTGCGCCTCGCCGCCGGACAGCGTGGGCGCGGGCTGCCCGAGCCGCACGTAGCCCAGGCCGACGTCGACCAGCGTGCGCAGGTAGCGGTGGATGCCGGTGATCGGCTCGAAGAACTCCGCCGCCTCTTCTATCGACATGTCCAGCACCTCGGAGATGGTCTTGCCCTTGTAGTGCACCTCCAGGGTCTCCCGGTTGTACCGGGCGCCGTGGCAGACCTCGCAGGGCACGTACACGTCGGGCAGGAAGTTCATCTCGATCTTGATGGTGCCGTCGCCCGTGCACGCCTCGCAGCGACCGCCCTTGACGTTGAACGAGAATCGGCCGGGCTGGTAACCGCGGACCTTCGCCTCGGTGGTGGCCGCGAACAGGGTGCGGATCTTGTCGAACACCCCGGTATAGGTAGCCGGGTTGGACCGGGGCGTGCGGCCGATCGGCGACTGATCCACCCGCACCAGCTTGTCCAGCCGATCCAGGCCGGTGACCCGGGTGTGCCGCCCCGGCACCTGCCGGGCGCCGTTGAGCCGGTTGGCCAGCACGGCCGCCAGGATGTCGTTGACGAGGGTCGACTTCCCGGACCCCGACACCCCGGTCACCGAGGTCAGCACACCGAGCGGGAACGACACGTCTATGCCGCGCAGGTTGTGCTCGCGGGCGCCGACGACGGTGAGTTGGCGCCGCCGGTCGACGGGGCGCCGGATCGCCGGCATCTCGATGCTCTCCTTGCCCGACAGGTAGGCGCCGGTGATCGAATCCTTGTTGGCCAGCAGATCGCCGTAGGTTCCGCTGTGCACGATCTGCCCGCCGTGCTCGCCGGCCCCGGGGCCGATGTCGACGATCCAGTCGGCGTGCGCGATGGTGTCCTCATCGTGCTCGACGACGATCAGCGTGTTCCCCAAATCCCTTAGCCGGGTTAGGGTTTCGATGAGCCGACGGTTGTCGCGCTGATGCAGCCCGATGGACGGCTCGTCGAGCACATAGAGCACGCCCACCAAACCGGACCCGATCTGCGTCGCCAGCCGGATGCGCTGGGCCTCCCCGCCGGACAGCGTGGCCGCGGCGCGGGACAGCGACAGGTACTCCAGCCCCACGTCGAGCAGAAAGCCCAGCCGCGACTGGATTTCCTTGAGCACCTGCCCGGCGATCGCCTGCTCGCGCGGGCCGAGGGTGAGCGCGTTGAGGAAGTCCGCGCAGTCCGAGATGGACAGCTCGCAGACCTCGGCGATGGACTTCTTGCCGCGCTGCCCCGCGGCCAGCGTCACGGCCAGGATCTCCGGCTTGAGCCGGGTGCCCTCGCAGACCGGGCACGGCACGTCGCGCATGAAGCCCTCGTAGCGCTCCTTCATCTGCTCGGACTCGGTCTGCGCCATCTTGCGCTGCAGGAAGGCCAGCACGCCCTCGAAGTCGGCGTAGTAGGAGCGGGTGCGGCCGTACCGGTTGCGGTAGCGCACGTGCACCTGGTGATCGGAGCCCTCCAGGATCGCCTTGCGCGCCTTGGCCGGCAGCTTGCGCCAGGGCGTGTCGACGTCGAATCCCAGCTCCTCGCCGAGGCCGGCCATCATCCGGGTGAAGTATTCGGCGGTGTGGCCGTTCGACCACGGCGCCACCGCGCCCTCGGCCAGTGTGCGGTCCGGGTCGGGGACCACCAGGTCGGGGTCGACCTCCTTGCGGATGCCCAGCCCGACGCACTCGGGGCAGGCGCCGTAGGGCGAGTTGAACGAGAACGACCGGGGTTCCAGGTCGTCGACCGCCAGGGGGTGCCCGTTGGGGCAGGCGAGCTTTTCGGAGAACCGTTGTTCGCGCGGGTGGCCGTGCTCGTCGTGATCGTCGGGGAACTCCAGCACCACGATGCCGTCGGCCAGGTTCAGCGCCGTTTCCACCGAGTCGGTGAGCCGCTGCTTGGCGGTGGGCTTGACGGTGAGGCGGTCCACCACCACCTCGATGTCGTGCTTTTCCTGCTTTTTCAGCTTCGGCGGATCGGTCAGCGGATGCACCACGCCGTCGACCCGCACCCGGCTGTAGCCCTGGGCGTTGAGCTTGTCGAACAGGTCGGCGAACTCGCCCTTGCGGGTGCGCACCACCGGGGCGAGCACCAGGAAGCGGGTGCCCTCCGGCATCGCCAGCACCTGGTCGACGATTTGCTGCGGCGTCTGCCGGGCGATCCGGTGGCCGCAGATCGGGCAGTGCGGCGTGCCCGCGCGCGCGTACAGCAGCCGCAGGTAGTCGTACACCTCGGTGATGGTTCCGACCGTCGACCGCGGGTTGCGGTTGGTGGACTTCTGGTCGATGGACACCGCCGGGGAGAGGCCCTCGATGAAGTCGACGTCCGGCTTGTCCATCTGGCCGAGGAATTGGCGCGCGTAGGCCGACAGCGACTCGACGTAGCGGCGCTGGCCCTCGGCGAAAATCGTGTCGAAGGCCAGCGACGACTTACCCGAACCGGACAGCCCGGTGAACACGATCAGCGAGTCGCGGGGCAGGTCGAGGTCGACGCCGCGCAGGTTGTGCTCGCGGGCGCCCTTGATGATCAGGCGGTCAGCCACGCTGCCCCTCTCACTGAGACTCTCCGTCGCCGATGGCGCTTCGTAGAACAGGATTGCGCACGGCGCATTCCATGCTAAGTGCCCATACCGACAACGAGCGGCCGACCAGTAACGTGGCCGCTATGAGTGCCTCCGTCGTGCCCACCGACAACTACACCGGACATGTCGATCCTGGTACCGCGGCCCGCCGGACCCTACCCGGCGCCACGATTCTAAAGGCGTCGGTGGGCCCCATGGACAACAATGCCTACCTGGTGACCTGTGCGGAGACCGGGGAAACGCTGCTGATCGACGCCGCCAACGACGCCGAGGTTCTGACCGACCTGATCCGCCGCTACGCCCCGAAGGTCTCGCTGATCGTGACGAGCCATCAGCACTTCGATCACTGGCAGGCGCTGGAGGCCGTCGCCGCGGCCACCGGCGCGCCGACCGCCGCCAACGAGATCGACGCCGGGCCGCTGCCGGTCAAACCGGACCGTTTGCTGTCGGGCGGCGACACCGTGCGGGTGGGCAACCTGACCTTCGACGTCATCCACCTGCGCGGGCACACGCCCGGATCGATCGCGCTGGCCCTCGACGGGCCCGCGACCGGCGGGGTCACCCAGCTGTTCACCGGCGACTGCCTGTTCCCGGGCGGCCTCGGGCGGACGACGAAACCGGCGGAGTTCGACTCCCTCTTCCAAGACGTCAAGACGAGGGTCTTCGATCGATTCGACGACGCGACGGTGGTCTACCCCGGCCACGGCGACGACACCACGCTGGGCGCCGAGCGGCCCCAGCTCGAGGAGTGGCGCCAGCGGCGCTGGTAGACCGAAAGAACGCGTCAGTTCGTGGTGTGCACGATCAGCACGTCGACCTTGGCGCGACGCGAGACGTTGGCTGGCACCGATCCCAGCAGCCGGCCCGCGATGGTGCTCAGCCCGACGTTGCCGACGACCAGCAGGTCGGCGTTTGCCTCCTCGGCGAGGTGCACCAGGGCGTCCACCGGGGCGCCGACGATCGGCTTCTCCTCCACGTTCTTGGCGCCGGCCTTGTGCGCCCGCTCCCTGGCGTCGTGCAGGATCTCGTAGATCGGGGCGGTGCCCGACACCTTGTAGCTCTCTTCCTTCAGGATGTCGGCGGCCCGGCCGTCCTCATGCTGGGGTAGGTACGCCGACGCGATGATCAACTTGGCGTTGGCCCCGGCGATGGTGGCTGCCCTGTCCACCGCACGCATCGACGAGTCCGAGCCGTCGGTCCCGACCACCACAGTCCGATAGGCGCTCATTTACCCTCCCAGTGTCGGTTGCTACGCCAACCCCAGACAGTATCGCGTTGCCGGAGAAGGATGGGTCAGATTACCCACACAGCGGCGGCGTGGCGCAACCCGCAAATTCCCCCGACACGCTGCGGCAACGCTGGGGCAACGTACGATTTTCCGGCCATCACGCGATCGGCGCGGCGCGCCGCGGACGGAAAGCGTTGCATCCCAGAGCTTCTCGCCAAACGCCGGCCTCCACTCGGCGCCGATCCGACGGCCCGTGGCGCCGCCAGGCTTCCGTCGACAAGATGGCTGGTGAGCAGGCCGGACGGGTGCGACTTAAAGTGACAAGCATCATGTCCATGCCCACCGTCGAGCGGCCCGCGCCCGACGTCGTCGACGCGCCCGCGCCCGTCCGCTCGCCCGGCAGGCTGCTCGACCCGTCCCTGATCGCGCTGATGGCCGCCGTGATCAGCGCCGCCTGGGCGTGCCGGCCCTCGCTGTGGTTCGACGAGGGGGCGACTATCTCGGCCTCGGCCAGCCGCACTCTGCCTGAGCTGTGGAAACTGCTGGGTCACATCGACGCGGTGCACGGCCTGTACTACCTGCTGATGCATGGCTGGTTCGCGATATTTCCGCCGACCGAGTTCTGGTCGCGGGTCCCCAGCGCGCTGGCGATCGGGGCCGCCGCCGCCGGCGTCACGGTGTTCACCAAGCAGTTCGTCCCCGGGCGCGCGACCGCGCTGTGCGCGGGCGCCGTCTTCGCGATCCTGCCGCGCACCACCTGGGCGGGTATGGAAGCGCGCCCCTACGCCTTCGCGGCGGCCGCGGCCGTCTGGCTGACCGTGCTGTTCGTGACCGCGGCCCGGCGCAACCGGCCGCGGTTGTGGTCGTGCTACGCGCTGGCATTGATGCTGTCGATCCTGCTGAACCTCAACCTGGTCCTGCTGGTGCTGGTGTACGCGGCGATGCTGCCGTTGTTGGCGCCCGCGAATTCGCGAAAGCTTCAGGTGATTTGGTGGGCGGCCGGTTCGGCCGTCGCCGTCGGGGTCATGGCGCCGTTCATGGTGTTCGCGCACGGGCAGGTGTTCCAGGTCAACTGGATCTACCCGGTCAGTTGGCATTACGCCTTCGACATCGTGCTGCGGCAGTATTTCGACCACAGCGTCCCGTTCGCGATCCTCACGGGAGTCCTCGTCGCCGGGGCGTTGGCGGCCCGGCTGACCGGCGCACGGGGCCCGGGCGGCGACGCGCGCGGGCTTCTGATCAGCTGCCTGGCCTGGATGGTCATTCCCACCGGGCTCATCGTCGCCTATTCGGCCGTCGGCGAACCGGTCTACTACCCGCGCTACCTGATCTTCACCGCGCCCGCCGCGGCCGTCGTGATGGCCGTGTGCATCGTGACGATCGCCCGGAGGCCGTGGCGCATCGCCGGCGTCGTGCTGGCGTTCGCGGTGGCGGCGTTGCCGAATTACCTGTTCACGCAACGTTGGCCGTACGCGAAGGAGGGGTGGGACTACAGCCAGGTGGCCGACCTGATCGGCTCGCATGCCGCCCCCGGGGACTGCCTGATCGCCGACAACACCGTGCCCTGGCGGCCCGGGCCGATCCGCGCCCTGCTGGCCACCCGGCCGGCGGCCTTCAAGTCGGTGATCGACGTCGAGCGCGGCGTCTACGGGCCCAAGGTCGGCTCGCTGTGGGACGGCCACGTCGCGGTGTGGCTGACGACGGCCAAGATCAACAAATGCTCCACCATCTGGACCATCACCGACAGGGACAAGTCGCTGCCCGACCACCAAGCCGGACAATCCGGACAAGCACTGCCGCCGGGGGCATTCGGGCGAACCCCGGCGTATCGATTCCCCAGCTACCTCGGCTTCCGCATCGTCGAGCGGTGGCAGTTCCACTATTCACAGGTGGTGAAGTCGACCCGGTGACCTGGGCTCAGCGGTCGCCGCGCACCGCCCCGTAGGCGGCCACCACGCCGGCGGCGGTCAGCGCGGTGAAGACGGCGAACAACCAGCGGGCCTCCACCGCGTCGCCGCCCGGGGTCGCGTTGACCACGACGCCGGCGAGGCCCGCCCCGAATGCCGCCGAGATGAGCTGCACGGTGTTGATCGCCGCGGCCGCCGCGCCGCCCTCGGCCGGGTCGGTGACGGAATCCATTGCGCGCACGGACAAATGGGGCCAGGCCATCCCGATGCCGATGCCGGCGACCAGGAGCGCCAGGGTCCAGAGCGCGACGGTCCCCGCCGACGCGTTGTCGCGCTGGGCGAAGGCGCCCAGCGCCAGGCCCGAGGCAACCACCACCGGCGCGGCCGCGATGACCCGCCCGATCGTCCGCTGGTTTTCCAGCGACGCGCTGACGATCTCGCTGACCGTCCAGCCCACCGCGAGCGCCGCGCCCAGGAATCCCGCCGCCACCGGGCTCAGGTGCGCCAGCCGCTGACCGAACAGCGGCACGTAGGTGTCCACCATCGCGCCGAGCATCAGCAGGCCCATGGTGAGGTAGATCCACTTCAACGGTCCGGCACGAAATACGCTGGGCGGCAACACCGCCGCGTGCATGCGCCAGTCGACGAGCACGAACATTCCGACCAGCGCAACGGCGGCGGCGAGCAGCCCCGCCGTGGCGACGATGTTGTGCGGGATCTGGGCGACGCTGATCGCCAACGCGGCCGCACCGATCAGCACCAGCGACCACACCGGCACCCTCATCGCCGGTGCCGCGGCGTGGGGGTTGACCCGGCCGGCGGTCAGCGCGACCGGTACCAGCGTGGCCATCAGGGCGGTGACGATCGCCATCGCGACGAACGCGAAGCGCCACAACCCGAATTGCGCGAACAGGCCGCCGGTCGCCGGCCCGACGACCGTGGCCACGCCCCACATCGCCGACACCAGCGCCGAGGCCCGGGTCCACAGCGCGCGGGGCAGCGCCGCGTTGATGACGGCGTAGCCGAGGCCGGCCAGCAGGCCGCCGGCCACGCCTTGCAGCGCGCGCCCGGCGATCAGGGTCTCCATGTTGGGCGCCATCCCGCAGGCCAGGCTGGAGACGGCGAACACGGCCAGCCCCATCAGGTACGACGCGCGCGCGCCGAGGCGCAGCAGCAGCGGGCTGACCATGGTCGCCGCGACCACCGACCCGACCAGGTACAGGGTCATCACCCACGCGTACAGGCGGCTGCCGCCGATTTCGGCGACGGTGTTGGGCAGCAGGCTGATGGTCAGGAACTCGTTGGTGGCGTAGAGCGCCACCCCGCCGGCCAGCACGACGGAGGTGCCCAGGTAGCGGGCGCCCAGCAGCTCGCGCCAGCTGCCGGTGGTGATGGTGGCGGTTTCCGTCACTTCAGCCCGGCGGCGTCCATTCCGCGCAGTTCCTTCTTGAGGTCCGCGATCTCGTCGCGGAACCGCGCGGCCAGCTCGAACTGCAGGTCACGGGCGGCGGCCATCATCTGCGCGGTGAGGTCCTTGATCAGGTCGGCCAGCTCGGCGCGCGGCATGTTGGTGGTGTCGCGGCCCTCGAACACGCCGGCGCTGACGACGCGGCCCGGCTCGCCCTGGGCGCGCCGGCCGCGGGACATGCTGCGCCCGGAGCCAATCTCGATGGCCTCGGAATCGTCGGCCTCGCGGTAGACCTGGTCGAGGATGTCGGCGATCTTCTTGCGCAGCGGCTGCGGGTCGATGCCGTTGGCCTCGTTGTAGGCGATCTGCTTGGCCCGGCGCCGTTCGGTCTCGTCGATGGCCTCCTTCATCGAGTCGGTCATCGAGTCGGCGTACATGTGCACCTCGCCGGAGACGTTGCGGGCGGCACGGCCGATGGTCTGGATCAGGCTGCGCGACGACCGCAAGAAGCCCTCCTTGTCGGCGTCGAGGATCGCCACCAGCGACACCTCCGGCAGGTCGAGCCCCTCGCGCAGCAGGTTGATGCCGACCAGCACGTCGTAGTCGCCGAGCCGCAGCTGGCGCAGCAGCTCCACCCGGCGCAACGTGTCGACCTCGGAGTGCAGATAGCGCACCCGGATGCCCATCTCGAGCAGGTAGTCGGTGAGGTCCTCGGCCATCTTCTTGGTCAGCGTCGTCACCAGCACCCGCTCGTCGGCGGCGGCGCGCTTGCGGATCTCCCCGATCAGGTCGTCGATCTGCCCCTTGGTCGGCTTGACCACCACCTTGGGGTCCACCAGCCCGGTCGGCCGGATCACCTGCTCGACGAACTCGCCCTGCGTCTGGCTCAGCTCGTACGGTCCCGGGGTGGCCGACAGGTACACGGTCTGCCCGATCCGGTCGGCGAACTCCTCCCAGGTCAGCGGCCGGTTGTCGCAGGCCGACGGCAGGCGGAAGCCGTACTCGACCAGGTTGCGTTTCCTGGACATGTCGCCCTCGTACATGCCGCCGATCTGCGGCACGGTCACGTGGGACTCGTCGATGACGAGCAGGAAGTCCTCCGGGAAGTAGTCGAGCAGCGTCGCCGGCGGCGAGCCCGGGCCCCGGCCGTCGATGTGGCGGGAGTAGTTCTCGATGCCCGAGCAGAACCCCACCTGCCGCATCATCTCGATGTCGTAATTCGTGCGCATCCGCAGGCGTTGCGCCTCCAGCAGCTTGCCCTGCCCTTCGAGTTCGGCGAGCCGCTCCGCGAGCTCCTGCTCGATCGTGGAGATCGCGTGCGCCATCCGCTCGGGGCCGGCCACGTAGTGGGTGGCGGGGAAGATCCGCAGCGAGTCGACCTGGCGGATCACCTCGCCGGTCAGCGGGTGCAGGTAGTACAGGGCCTCGATCTCGTCGCCGAAGAACTCGATGCGGACGGCCAGCTCCTCGTAGGACGGGATGATCTCCACGGTGTCGCCGCGCACCCGGAACGAGCCGCGGGTGAAGGAAAGGTCGTTGCGGGTGTACTGCACGTCGACCAGCAGCCGCAGCAGCCCGTCCCGGGGCACCTCGGTGCCGACCCGCAGCTCCACCGACCGGTCGAGGTAGGACTGCGGCGTCCCCAGGCCGTAGATGCACGACACCGACGCCACCACCACCACGTCGCGACGGGACAGCAGCGCCGACGTCGCGGAGTGCCGCAGCCGCTCCACGTCGTCGTTGATCGAGCTGTCCTTCTCGATGTAGGTGTCGGTCTGCGCGATGTACGCCTCCGGCTGGTAGTAGTCGTAGTACGACACGAAGTACTCAACCGCGTTGTGCGGCAACATCTCTCGCAGCTCATTGGCCAGCTGCGCGGCCAGCGTCTTGTTGGGCGCCATCACCAGCGTGGGCCGCTGCAGCCGCTCGATGAGCCAGGCGGTGGTGGCCGACTTCCCGGTTCCGGTGGCGCCGAGCAGCACGACGTCGCGCTCCCCCGCCTGGATGCGGCGCTCCAGCTCGTCGATGGCGGCCGGCTGGTCGCCGGCGGGCGCGTGCGGGCTGACGACCTCGAAGCGGCCGCCGGCGCGCACCAGCCCTTCCACGTCCTCCGCGGCTGGGCGGTATTCCGAATGCGCGACTACCGGATGTTCGGTGGCGAAAGCCATGTCACCAGGGTAGAGCCACGCACCGACAAGGTCTTCCCGCGAGTATCCGGGGCACCGCGGGGAGGGCCCCACCCGATCCCGGAAAGTGATATCGCCGGGTGCTTCGTTGCGGACCGATACTTGGGGGGTGAGTCGACCTGCCCCGGCCGTTCGGACGTCCCTGGTGCAAGATCCGCCGTTGACCCCGGTGACGTGACGCCATGCATCCGCCCAAGCACGAGACGTTCGACCTGGTCGCCCGCACCAACACCGACCCCAAGGGCATCGTGCGGGCCGTCGACGAGTACGCCGTGCACCCGTGGGGCCTCTACGTCGCCCGGCCCACCCCGGGCCGGGCCCAGTTCCACTACCTGGAGTCGTGGCTGCTGCCGTCGCTGGGCCTGCGCGCCACGGTGTTCCACTTCAACCCCGGCCACGAACGCGACCACGACTATTACCTGGACGTGGGCGAATTCACGCCGGGCCCCCGGTTGTGGCACGCCGAGGACCACTACCTCGACATCGAGGTCCGCACCGGGTCGGGAGCGGACCTGGCCGACGTCGACGAGCTGCTCGACGCCGTCCGCCACGGCCTGCTGACCCCCGAGGTCGCCGAGCGGGCGGTGCGGCGCGCCGTGGCGGCCGTCGACGGCCTCGCCCGCAACGGCTACGACCTGTCGCGCTGGCTGGCGGGCAACGGCATGCGGCTCACCTGGCGCGGCGGCTAGCAGTTTTCCGAACCCGCCGACGGGTATGCCTCCGACATGCCCCTGAGCGAATACCGGCGCAAACGGCGCTCCGGCCGCAGCCCCGAGCCGCGCGGCGAGCGGGGACGAAAGCGCGGGAAAGCCGCCCCGTCGGGCGATGGGCCCATTTTCGTCATCCAGCACCACGCGGCGCGCAGCGACCACTACGACTTTCGCCTCGAGATCGACGGCGTGCTCGTATCCTGGGCCATACCCAAGGGGCCGTCGACAAACCCGAAGGACAGGCGGATGGCGCGCCGCACCGAGGATCACCCGCTGGAGTACTCGGACTTCGAGGGAGTGATCCCCGAAGGCGAGTACGGCGCGGGCGGCGTCATCGTCTGGGACCGCGGAACCTACGACAACGCCACCCAACATGACATGTCCGAATGCCTTGAGCGCGGCCATCTTTCGTTCCGCCTACACGGCGAAAAGCTGGAGGGCGGTTTCGCGCTCACCCGGATTCGTGAGGGCAAAGACGAGACCTGGCTGCTGGTCAAACGCAGGGACGAGGACGCCGACGCGCGGCGAAAGCCGGTCAAGAGCCAGCCGGAATCGGTGCTGACCGGCCGCACGCTGGACGACCTGGACGAGTCGTCGTGACCGGTCTGGCCGACCTGCCCGATTCGGTGCGGGCGGCGTTGCACGACGAGGCGGTGCCCGAGTGGCGGTCGCCCACCCTGGCCACGCTGACCGAGAAGCGGTTCTCCGACCCGCAATGGATCTTCGAGCGCAAGTTCGACGGGATGCGCTGCCTGGCGTTCCGCGACGGCGACCGGGTGCGGCTGTTGTCGCGAAACCGCCAGCCGCTCAACGGAACCTACCCCGAGCTCGTCGACGCGTTCGTGGCCCAGCGCACCACCCGGTTCGTCGTCGACGGCGAGGTGGTCGCGTTCGAGGGACGGCGCACCAGCTTCGCCCGGCTGCAGGGCCGGCTGGGCATCACCAAGCCCGACGCGGCCCTGGTGTCGCGGATTCCGGTCTTCTACTACCTGCTCGACCTGCTGCACCTGGACGGTTCGCGCATCACCGACGTGCCGCTGTCGTGGCGTAAAAGACTGCTGCGCAACGCGATCGACTTCGGCGGCCCGCTGCGCTACGCGCCGCACCGCGTCGAGGATGGCATCGCCGCCTACCGGGCTGCCTGCGCCCGCGGCGACGAGGGAGTGATCGCCAAGCGGGCCGACTCTGTCTACGACGGGCGCCGCTCGCCGAACTGGCTGAAGTTCAAATGCGTTCGCGACCAGGAGTTCGTGGTCGGCGGCTACACCAGCCCCAAGGGCAGCCGAATCGAGTTGGGCGCGCTGCTGCTCGGCTACCACGAGGGCCGCGATTTCGTCTATGCCGGCAAGGTGGGCACCGGATTCGACGACGCCACGCTGCACAGCCTGCACGAGCGGCTGTCGCCCATCGAGCAGGACGCGCCCCCGTTCACCCGCGGCCTGGTGCACGAGAAGGGCGCCCACTGGGTGCGCCCGGAGCTGGTGGCGCAGATCGGGTTCACCGAGTGGACGCGCGACGGCAAGCTGCGCCACCCCCGCTACCAAGGGCTGCGCATCGACAAGGACCCCGGCGACGTTGTACGGGAGACACGCTGATGGCAGTTGAAGTCGAAATCACCCACCCGGACCGGGTGCTGTTCCCCGGCTCGTCCTCGCACAAGGAAATCACCAAGCGCGAACTGGTCGACTATTACGGCGAGGTGGCCGGCACGATGCTGCCGCACCTGCGGGACCGGCCGCTGAGCGTGCAACGGTTTCCCCGCGGCATCGACCAACAGGGGTTCGTGCAACAGGATTTCGCCGATTCGCTGCCGGACTGGATGAGCGCTGTCGAGGTCGCCAAGGAGGGCGGCACCGTCGTGCATCCGGTGGCCGACGGCCGGGAGGCGCTGCAATGGCTGGCCAACCAGAACTGCATCACGTTGCACGTGTGGCAGTCGCGCCGCGGTCGGCTGCACAACCCCGACAGGCTGGTGTTCGACCTCGACCCGTCCGACACCGACTTCGCGGTGGTGCGCGCGACGGCCCGCGCGACGGCCGGGGTGCTGGATGACCTCGGGCTGGCGTGCTACGTCCAGACCACCGGCTCGCGGGGGCTGCACGTGGTGGTCCCGGTGCGTCCCGACACCGATTTCGACACCGCCCGGCAGTTCGCCCGCGACGTCGCCGAGGTGGTCGCGGCCGACGACGCCGCGCACCGCACCGTGGAGGTGCGCAAGGACAAGCGGGCCGGCCGGGTGTATCTCGACGTGATGCGAAACGTGTACGCGCAGACCGCGGTTGCGCCGTATTCGGTGCGGGCCCGCCCGGGTGCGCCGGTGGCCACCCCGCTGGAGTGGGACGAGTTGAACAGCCGCGGCCTGCGGTCCGACCGGTTCACCATCCGCGACATCCCGAAACAGCTTGCCGGGCAACGTGATCCGTGGGCCGACATGTCGCGTCACGCCCGCTCGCTGAGCGGGCCCGCCGAGCGGCTGGCCAAACGTCGTGCCTGAACTGCCCGACGTGGAAGGGTTTCGGCGCGAGCTGGCCGGCCGTCACATCGAACGCGTGCAGGTTCACGGCCCGGGCATCCTGCGCAACACCACCGCCGCCGCGCTCGGACGCAGAAGACCTCCCGGAAGAAGCACAACGCGGTGTCGGTTGCCCCTATTACTGGCACGATGTGACCGATCGCCTACCAATTGATTTCGGCATCGCCCGCGCCGCCGATGAAACCCGGATGACCAAGTCCGGCCACCTGATCGGGACCTTCCAATACATCGCCAAAAGCTGCTACCTTGCTGCGGCAACAGGTTGGATGGAAAATCCAAATTGACTGAGCGGCTCAAGTGCTGCAGCCCCGCCCGCCTCCGTGGCAACGAAGTCTGTAATTGTTTTACCCTTGATGCACGATGCATAGTACCCGTTGCGGAAAATTGAGATATCGTTGCGCATCAAAAAGTTATCGTTCCATTCGCCAATTAAGATAGGTCCTGAGTGGTCCTTGGCGCCGCAGAATCCTCCTCCGCTTGCGTTTCGGAAAGCATTTCTTCCATTATTAAATGTTCCTTGCGCACATATAGCCGCTAGCCAGTCGTCCATAGACCCGCTGATCGAGCCCGGCGCAGATCCCCCCGCACCGGTGTCTCGTGGTGACGGCGACGAGGCCGGTGACGGCGATGAGCATCCCGCCAGTATCGCGATGGCTGAGATGACGGTCACTAGTAGCTTATTCATCTGGATGCTCCTTCGGGTTGTCGCGCGGCAAGCAAAACTAGCAACCGGGTGACTGGGGAAGATCGGCGCAAACCCATGGCAACTGATGCTTTGAAGCAACGTCTCCGCAGTAGCTATTCACCGCTACCGAGATGGGGGACTGGATTTGTTCGGTACTCAGATTCGGTAACGACCGCCCCATGTTGGTGACGCGTTCATTAGGGCTTGCCCCACCGCCTGCAGGACCCAAGTCAAGGCCAATACGGTGGCCTAATGCGATCTCCGAAGCGAGGTTCGGCTCGTGAAGGGTCGCCGGGTTCATGCCCAGCATGTTCAACTCCTGCAGATAATCAATGTCGTTCTGATCGGCATGTGCGATGGGAGCCAGAGCCAGCGTTGCGGAGACGACGGCGATGGTGGGAATGGTGATGTTCATCGGTCACCTCTCTGTGCCGATGTGGCGTTGATATCGGATACCAGCCTCCTCGATGAAGGCGCGTAGTGTATCGATTATTGAGAAATCAGCGCTCAGCTATGCCGCAGCCTGCCCTCGTGCTCTCTTAACGCCTGCCTTTCCCAAGCCAAGATCTTCGTTCGTGGACCAGCTAGTTCAAAACGATCACATTGCTGCATGAGGCGGAGCAGAATCTATGCGGCCGAAGCTAGGCCGCCAAAGGGGCGGGGGGACCACCCGTACCCGCCTCCGCACGGGAGGGAGCAGATAGATGACCAGAGGTGTAGTGACCTGTCCAAACGGCCACGAGAATCCTGCGAGTCAGCATTTTTGTGGTCGATGCGGGCTTCGGATTAATGAGACCGATCAGGCCGATGTTCCTGGGCGTGCATCGCCGAACACCGCTTGGCCGTCGGATTCCGCAACGCCCACACTCGGCGCTAAAGCATCTTCACTACCGCGATGGCTAATCATCGCAGCGATCGCGATCATCGCATTGGTGATATTCCTGGTGACGCAGAAACCGTGGGAGAGCCAGCAGTACAAGGATTGCGTGCGCGCTAATCAGAGCCAGGTCAACGGCACAACCATAACGGAGGCGGGCATAGAACAGTACTGCCACCAACTGTACGGCTAACTATGCGTTTAGGCCTCCGTGGCTGCGTTGTCTTGATGCCGAAGGAATGCGCGACGCTGGGAGACTTTTATGACTGACGAGTTGCGGGTTACAGGCGGA
The DNA here is from genome assembly GCF_035616495.1 of Mycobacterium sp. 663a-19. NCBI lineage: Bacteria > Bacillati > Actinomycetota > Actinomycetes > Mycobacteriales > Mycobacteriaceae > Mycobacterium > Mycobacterium sp. 663a-19. The sequence goes on from NZ_JAPJAV010000005.1 coordinate 252,465, forward strand.
ATCGCGATGGATTGTTCGCTGTGTGGTGCGGGTAGCGTCGCGGACCCGGCGGCGTCGGAACATCGTTGTCCGACGTGCGGTGGACTGACATCGTTCAGGCGCTGTAAACGGTGTAAAAAAGCACTCTATTTCGGGCCGAGCCTGACACTCCCTGGCATTAAGCGATGGAAGTGCCTGGCTTGTGGTAAGCAGGACTGGCGGGTCTACTGGCAAGCTGCTCCGATCTCTGATTTCGGCAAACCCCAGTGGATTCTTAGTCTCTACGGGGGCCGCGTGCGAGATGTTTTGTCGGATCCCCAGCGCAGACGTATCGACGGCCCGATACTCTCGTTGACCGGCGTATCTGGTATTGCAACCGGCGGATGCACTGTCATATTTGACTGCGACTTGGTGACCGTGATGGTCGGGGATGTGTCCAACCAAATGCGGCTTAACTACTCAGATATCACTTCGCTACAGGTGGCAGGTCGTGGAGATTTCGTGAACACATGCGGCGGTGGTTGGTGGGGAGGGGGCTTTGGCGCTAAGGGAATCCTTGAAGGTGTCGCGTTCGCCACGGTCATGAATGCGTTGACCACTCGCAAGCAAAAGTTCACAGAAACGATAATCCATCTCAACTGGAACGCAGGAAGCCTGACGCTTCTCAACACGCAGCTCCCACCGGGCCAGTGGGCATCGCTTTTGTCGCCTGTGGTCCAGCGGATAGAAGCGCATCAGCAATCTGCGCCAACGGCAGCTGCGCAGGGCGAACTAACCGCTGATGAGAAGGTGTGTCCGTACTGTGCGGAGACAATCAAGGCAGCGGCCATAAAGTGCCGTTACTGCGGATCTGACGTGTAGAAATCGCTGATCCCGCGCCCCCACCAACCCCGATGCTGTCTTGGTTCGACGTTCTGTGAACTCGCATGTCTCCCAAAGCTTTTCCCTCCTGTCGGGTCGCAACTCCATTAGCGGCGGGACGGTCAGGATGGCATCGAGCAGTTTTCGCGCTTCTCATCGTCGTAGGTGTTCTCGGCGGTGAGAGCCAGAAGAGCTTGGATCGCCGCATCACCGGTGTCAACTACGCCGTCGGATTTCACACTCGTCACCATTGACCTGGATACAGACATTAGAGGAGCCACGGCAGCACCAGGGTCGTCAAGCACAATGCCCTAATGCGACACCGACAGCTCGGACGCAGCTGCGCGGGGCACCGTTTCAAGGGTCCACGCCGGCACGGCAAGTGGCTGATCCTGCCCACCGACGGCCCAACCCTGCTGGTGCACAGAGGCATGACCGGCCACCCCTACCACGCCGAGGACGGCGCCGAGCCGCAGCGCTTCGAGCGGCTGACGGTGTCGCTGGACAGCGGCGAGCTGCGCTACGCCGACATGCGCAAGCTGCGCGGCGTGTGGCTGGCCGCCGACGAGGATGACATCGGGCACATCACCGGCCCGCTGGGCCCCGACGCGTTGGGCCTGAGCCTGCGGGAGTTTCGCGACGTGCTGTCGGGGCGACGCGGCGCGCTCAAGCCGACGCTCATGGACCAGTCGGTGATCGCCGGGCTCGGCAACCTGCTCACCGACGAGATCTGCTGGCGGGCCAGGCTGCGGCCGGCTCACCCGGTCGCCGAGCTGGACGACGACGACATCAAGCGCCTTCATGCCGCGATGACCCGGGTGCTGCGCACCGCGGTTCGGCACGGCCGGGTGCCCGGCCTGCCCCGCTGGCTGACCGCGGTGCGCGACGAGCCGGACCCTAGCTGCCCGCGCTGCGGCACCCGGCTCGCGCGCGGGCGGGCCGGCGGCCGGATGTCGTTGTGGTGCCCGCGCTGCCAGCCCGAGTAATCTCAGCAGCTATGAGCAAGCGTCGATGGATGCCGATCGCCGCCCTGACGGTTATCGCCGCCGGCTTCCAGCTAACTCCCGCGACTGCGCACGCGGACCTGCACAACATCACCTACCGGGCCAGGGTCGACGCGATGACCACCGGCAGCCAGGTCGCCTTCATGGTCAAGGACGGCCAGACGATGAGCACCGGCCTGAGCTCGTTGCCCGGCAACGTATTCGAGGCCGACACCGTGCTGCCCGATCCGGCGCAGGCCGGCATGCGGGTCGTGCTTCATTGGCCCTATGCGGCGAACGTGCACTGCGAGATCGCCGTGGATGACAACATTGCCACCCAGGCTGATCGGATGGTCGCGCCGGCGCCAAACAGCAGCGATCCGATGAACGGCGTACTGGCTTGCGGCGCACCACTGCCCGGCTAGGGCCGCCAGCCCGTGGCGTCGGCCCATTCCCACGCCCGCCGGTACGCGTCGAGGTACCACGGCTCCTTGGCGGCGACGTAGCGCGCGGTGTCACCCTTGCCCCGCTTTTCGGCGTCGCGCTTGACGGCCAGGTAGTCGGCGCGCACGCCGGGGTTGGCGACCAGCCAGTCCACGAGCAGCAGGGCGAACTGCTGATTGGGCCAGCCGTCGACGCGGATGTGCACCTGGGTGGGGCGGCCGGGGTCGGCCGAGGCGTGAATCCGCTTGTGCCACAACGCCGGATCGTCGCTGTGGTCGTAGCGCGCGACGGAGCTGCGGGCGTCGCGTTTCGCGACGTCGTCGGTGATCCCTTCGATGCGCGGGTAGCCGGCCGCCAGCAACGGTTCGGCGAGTTCGTCCGCCGCCGCCAGTGATTCGACGGTGATCTGGATGTCGATGACGTCCTTGGCGTCGAAGTCGGGCACCGCGGTCGACCCGATGTGGTCCACCCGAATCGCGCGGTGACCGCAGGCGGTGCGCAACCGATTGATGATCCGGCGCGCCTGCTCGGGCCAGGTCGGGTCGGCCGGCGCCAACCGGGCCGGGGCCCGCGCGACCCGATGCTGGGCCACGTTGTGCGCGAACGGCAGTATCCGGTTGTGCCACGCGTCGCGCGCCCGGCGCACGAAATCCGCTGGGCTGCCCGAGTTGTCCAGCCAGATGTCGGCGACGGCGCGGCGCTGCTCGTCATCGGCCTGCGCGGCGATCCTGGCGCGGGCGTCCTGTTCGGACATGCCGCGCTGCTCGACCAGCCGTCGCACCCGCAGCTCGACGTCGGCGTGCACCACGACAACGAGTGGGAACAGCGGCGCCATCCCGGATTCCACCAGCAACGGGATGTCCTCGACGACGACGGCGTCCTCGGACACCGCCGCGATGATCTCCGCGCGGCGCTTGGCCACCAGGGGGTGGACGATCCCGTTGAGCACCTTGCGCGCGTCGTCGTCGGCGAAAGCCTTGGCGGCCAGGGCCGGCCGGTCCAGCGAGCCGTCGGGGAGCAGGATGTCCTCGCCAAACGCCGCGACGAGCGAGGCCAGCCCCTCGGTTCCGGGCCGCACCACCTCTCGCGCGATGACGTCGCCGTCGACGATGATCCCGCCGCACTCGGCGAACGTGGCGGACAGCAGGGATTTCCCGGCGCCGATGCCGCCGGTCAACCCGATGCGAAGCATTACGCGGACGCGACCCGGAAAAGGTTATGCGTTGCCGGCGAGCTTTTCCCGCAGCGCGGCCAGCTGGGCGTCGCTGGCCAACGACCCGCCGGCGGCCTTCTCGGCGGGAGCGCCGTTGCCCGGCGGCTGTTCGCCACCGCTGGGCGCGGCCGCCTCGGCGGCGGCGAACTTCTCCATCTGCGCGGTGTGCATCTTGTGCCGGCGCTCGGCCTCGGCGTAGCGGGCCTCCCACTCGGTGCGCTGGGCGTCGTATCCTTCCAGCCACTCGTTGGTTTCCGGGTCGAAGCCCTCGGGGAAGATGTAGTTGCCCTGCTCGTCGTAGCTGTCGGCCATGCCGTACTTGGCGGGGTCGAACTCCTCGGTGTAGTCCTCGTTGGCCTGCTTGAGTGACAACGAGATTCGGCGCCGCTCCAGGTCGATGTCGATGACCTTGACCATCGCGTCGTCGCCGACCGCGACCACCTGGTCGGGCACCTCCACGTGCCGCTCGGCCAGCTCGGAGATGTGCACCAGGCCCTCGATGCCCTCCTCGACGCGGACGAACGCGCCGAACGGCACCAGCTTGGTGACCTTGCCCGGCACGATCTGGCCGATGGCGTGGGTGCGGGCGAAGTGCCGCCACGGGTCTTCCTGAGTCGCCTTGAGCGACAACGAAACCCGCTCGCGGTCCATGTCGACGTCGAGCACCTCGACGGTGACCTCGTCGCCGACCTGGACCACCTCGGACGGGTGATCGATGTGCTTCCAGGACAACTCGGAGACGTGCACCAGGCCGTCCACACCGCCGAGGTCGACGAACGCGCCGAAGTTGACGATCGAGGAGACCACGCCCTTGCGGATGGCGCCCTTCTGCAGCTGGTTGAGGAACTCGCTGCGCACCTCGGACTGGGTCTGCTCGAGCCACGCCCGCCGCGACAGCACCACGTTGTTGCGGTTCTTGTCCAGCTCGATGATCTTGGCCTCGATCTCCTTGCCGATGTAGGGCTGCAGGTCTCGGACCCGGCGCATCTCGACCAGCGAGGCGGGCAGGAAGCCGCGCAACCCGATGTCGAGGATCAGCCCGCCCTTGACGACCTCGATCACCGTGCCCTTGACGGCCTCGTCCTTCTCCTTGAGCGCCTCGATGGTGCCCCAGGCGCGCTCGTACTGCGCGCGCTTCTTGGACAGGATCAGCCGGCCCTCTTTGTCCTCCTTGGTCAGAACCAGGGCCTCGACCTCGTCACCGACGGAAACGACCTCGTTGGGGTCGACATCGTGCTTGATGGAGAGCTCGCGGGCGGGGATGACGCCCTCGGTCTTGTAGCCGATGTCGAGGAGCACCTCGTCCCGGTCCACTTTGACGATCGTGCCCTCGACGATGTCGCCATCGTTGAAGTACTTGATCGTTTTGTCTATTGCGGCGAGAAAATCCTCGCTCGAGCCAATGTCGTTGACGGCTACTTGCGGCGAGGTGACGGCGGGACTCGGCATGTTGTTGGGTTGCTCCGGACAGGTTGGGTCGTAGGGACAATTCGGGATTTACCTGTTGAGGCTACTCGACGTGGCGCACGCTGGACAAACCGGTCGGCCGCCGCCGGCCGCGGCGACCTGGCCGAACGTCGACCGCGAACGCGACGTGGCACCCAATTGACCAGCTGGTAAGGCCAATTGACCAGCCAGTAATGCGTGGCCCGCTAGTGCGCGGCGGCGTCCCAACTGCGGCCGTAACCCACCGAAACCTCCAGCGGCACGTCCAGCGGGTAGGCGCCGCCCATTTTTTCGCGCGCCAGCGCCTCGAGTTGCTCGTGCTCCCCGGGCGCGACTTCGAACAGCAATTCGTCGTGTACCTGCAACAGCATGCGCGACGACAGCCCGGCCTCCTTGATCGCGGTCTCGACCTCGATCATCGCCACCTTGATGATGTCGGCCGCGCTGCCCTGGATCGGCGCGTTGAGCGCCGCCCGCTCGGCGGCCTCCCGCACCTGCCGATTGCTGCTGTCCAGCTCGGGCAGATAACGCCGGCGGCCCAACACCGTTGAGGTGTAGCCGTCCTTGCGAGCCTGCTCGACGACGTCCATCAGGTAGTCGCGCACCCCGCCGAACCGGGCGAAGTAGGCGTCCATCTGTTCCTTCGCTTCCTCGGTGGAGATTTTCAGCTGCTGCGACAGGCCGTACGCGCTCAGCCCGTAGGCCAATCCGTAGGACATCGCCTTGACCCGGCGGCGCAACTCGGCGGTGACCTCCTCGATCGGCACGCCGAACGCGCGCGATGCCACGAACGAGTGCAGGTCCTCGCCTGTGTTGAACGCCTCGATGAGGCCCTCGTCGCGGGACAGGTGCGCCATGATGCGCATTTCGATCTGGCTGTAGTCGGCCGTCATCAGCTCGGCGTAACCCTCGCCGACCACGAATGCGTCGCGGATCCGCCGGCCGGCCTCGGTGCGGATCGGAATGTTCTGCAAATTCGGCTCGGTCGACGACAGCCTGCCCGTCGCCGCGATGGTCTGGTTGAACGTGGTGTGGATGCGCCCGTCGGAGGCAATGGAGTTCAGCAACCCGTCCACGGTGACTTTGAGCCGGGTGGCGTCCCGGTGGGCGAGCAGATGCTGCAGGAACGGGTGTGCGGTCTTGTCGAACAGCGACTGCAGGGCGTCCGCGTCGGTCGTGTATCCGGTCTTGGTGCGCTTGGTCTTCGGCATGCCCAGCTCGTCGAACAGCACCGCCTGCAATTGTTTTGGCGAGCCCAGGTTGATCTGCTTGCCGATCACCGCGTAGGCCGCCTCGGCCGCGTCGCGGATCTGGTGGGCGAAGTCGCTTTGCAGCTCGCTGAGCAACTTCAAATCGACTGCGATACCGGCGTTTTCCATGCCCGCCAGCACCCGCTGCACCGGCAGCTCCATGCCGCTCAGCAGCGAGGTTGAGTTGATGCGGGCCAGCTCCTCGTCGAGCGCGTCGGCCAGGTCCAGCACCGCCACGGCGCGCAGCATCAGCGTCTGCACCGCCTGGTCGTCCGTACCCTCGGGGTCGTCGAGCAGCGAAAGCTGTTGCTGCTCAGGGTTTTCGGCGCGCAACTCCCGGCGCAGGTAGCGCAGCGAAAGGTCGTCGAGGGAGAAGCTGCGCTGCCCGGGCCGCACCAGGTAGGCCGCCAGCGCGGTATCGGAGGTGACGCCCGCGAGTGTCCAGCCCCGCCCGCCGAGGTCGTGCATCGCCAGCTTGGCCTCGTGCAGCGCCTTGGGCGAGCCGGGATCGGCCAGCCAGGACGCCAGCGCCGCCTCGTCGTCGGGGCCCAGCGTCGAGGTGTCGATGTAGCGGCCGTCGCGGTCGGCGGACACGATGGCCAGCGCGGTGGCGTCGGCGTCGTAGGCCAGGTGGGTGCCCACGACGGCCAGGCCGAACCGCTTGCCCGAGTCGCGCTCGGCCAGCCAGGCCGCCAGCTCACCGGGCTCGAGCGCGCCGCCGCGCACGTCGAAACCCTCCTCGACCTCGGGTTCGACGGCGGCCAGCGTTTCGAACAACCGGTCGCGCAGCACCCGGAACTCCAGGTCGTCGAAGAGCCGGTGGATCTGGTCACGATTCCAGGGCAGCAACCGCAGCGTGTCGGGGGTCTGCGCCAGCGGCACGTCCTTGACGAGGTCGGTGAGCTCCCGGTTGCGCACCACGCTGGCCAGGTGCGCGCGCAGCGCGTCACCCACCTTGCCGCGCACCGAGTCGACGTTGTCGACCAGCCCCTGCAGCGAGCCGTATTCGGCGATCCACTTCGACGCGGTCTTCTCCCCCACGCCGGGGATGCCGGGCAGGTTGTCGCTGGGATCGCCACGCAGCGCGGCGAAGTCGGGGTATTGCGTGGGCGTCAGCCCGTACTTCTCGACGACGGCGTCCGGGGTGAAGCGGGTGAGTTCGCTGACGCCCTTGCGCGGATACAGCACCGTCACGTCGTCGCTGACCAACTGCAGCGCGTCGCGGTCGCCGGTGACCACCAGCACGCGGTACCCCTCGTTCTCGGCCTGGGTGGCCAGCGTCGCGATGAGGTCGTCGGCTTCGAATCCGGGCTCCGCGAGCACCGTGATGCCCAGCGCGCCCAGCACTTCCTTGGTGATGTCGATCTGCCCGTGGAACTCGTCCGGCGTTGCCGTCCGTGTCGCCTTGTACTCCGGGTAACGCTCGGAGCGGAAGGTCTGCCGCGACACGTCGAACGCCGCCGCGATGTGCGTCGGGGCCTCGTCGCGCAGCAGGTTGATCAGCATGGCGGTGAAGCCGTACACCGCGTTGGTGGTCAGCCCGCCGCGCGTCTTGAAGTTCTCGGCGGGCAGCGCGTAGAACGCCCGGAAGGCCAGCGAGTTGCCGTCCAGCAGCATCAGCGTGGGCTTCGTTTGTTCCTCGGTCTTCCGGTCGGGCACGCTCTCACTCTAGGCACCCGGTGTGACGGGTCGCGGCCTGCGGCAGAACTGCAACACGTTTCAGTTTTGCGGCTTCGCTGGGTACGCTGGCCCGGTGCCAGAGGTCACCCGCCAAGAACCGGCGATCGAGGGATGGTTCGCCACCGATGCCGGCGGCGACGCGCATCTGATCGGCGCCCAGTGCCCCCAGTGCCGCACCTACGTCTTCCCGCCGCGAGAAAACAACTGCCCCAATCCGGCCTGCGCCGGCGACGCGCTGCAGCCCGTCGCGCTGTCGAGGCGCGGAAAGCTGTGGAGCTACACCGAGAACCGCTACGCGCCGCCCCCGCCGTATCCTTCGCCGGATCCCTTCGAGCCGTTCGCCGTTGCGGCGGTGGAGCTGGCCGAGGAGGGGCTGATCATCCTGGGCAAGGTGGTCGAGGGCACGCTGGCGGCCGACCTGAGGGTCGGCATGGAGATGGAGCTGACGACGATGCCGCTGTTCACCGACGACGACGGCGTGCAGCGCGTCGTGCACGCGTGGAAGCGCGCCGGCGACGATAAACAGAGCAGTGCGATCGAAAAAGGGGTGGAGGAGCGGCGCAAAGGGAGGGCCTCATGACGGAGCCGCTCTACATCCTGGGTGCCGGCATGCACCCCTGGGGCAAGTGGGGCCGAGACTTCACCGAATACGGCGTGGTCGCCGCCCGCGCCGCGCTCGCCGAGGCCGGCCTGGACTGGCGGCAGATCCAGCTCGTCGCGGGCGCGGACACCATCCGCAACGGTTATCCGGGATTCGTCGCCGGCGCGACGTTCGCGCAGAAGCTGGGGTGGAACGGCATTCCCGTCAGCTCGAGCTACGCCGCGTGCGCCAGCGGTTCGCAGGCCCTGCAGAGCGCCCGGGCCCAGATCCTGGCCGGGTTCTGTGACGTCGCGCTGGTGATCGGCGCCGACACCACCCCGAAGGGCTTCTTCGCGCCCGTCGGCGGCGAGCGCAAAAACGACCCCGACTGGCAGCGGTTTCATCTGATCGGCGCGACCAACACGGTGTACTTCGCGCTGCTGGCGCGCCGGCGGATGGACCTGTACGGCGCCACGCTGGAGGACTTCGCCCAGGTGAAGGTCAAGAACTCCAGGCATGGCCTGAACAACCCGAATGCCCGCTACCGCAAAGAGAACTCGATCGACGACGTGCTGGCCAGCCCCGTGGTCTCGGACCCGCTTCGGCTGCTGGACATCTGCGCCACCTCCGACGGCGCGGCGGCGCTGATCGTGGCCAGCGCCGACTTCGCCCGCAAGCACCTCGGCTCGCTCGACGGTGTGCCGTCGGTGCGCGCGGTCAGCACGGTGACGCCGCGCTACCCCCAGCATCTGCCCGAATTGCCGGACATCGCAACGGATTCCACCGCCGCGGTGCCCGCGCCGGACCGGGTGTTCAAGGACCAGATCCTCGATGCGGCCTACGCCGAGGCGGGCATCGGGCCCGAGGACCTGAGCCTGGCCGAGGTCTACGACCTGTCCACCGCGCTGGAGCTGGACTGGTACGAGCACTTGGGCTTGTGCCCCAAAGGTGAAGCCGAGGCCCTTCTCCGCAGCGGCGCCACCGCGATCGGCGGCCGCGTCCCGGTCAACCCGTCGGGCGGGCTGGCCTGCTTCGGCGAGGCAATCCCCGCCCAGGCCATCGCGCAGGTCTGCGAGCTGACCTGGCAACTGCGCGGGCAGGCCACCGGCCGGCAGGTGGAGAACGCCACCGTCGGCGTCACCGCCAACCAGGGCCTGTTCGGCCACGGCTCCTCGGTGATCGTCGCGCGGTAATTACTGCCGAGCAGACGCAAAAGCCCCCGACACGCCGACGTTTTGGGTGCTTTTGCGTCTGCTCGCGGGGGGTTAGTCTTCCGCGTCGAGGGTTTCCAGGACGACCTCGGCCACCCGTTTCATGGTGGTCCGCCGGTCCATGGCGGCACGCTGAATCCACTTGAACGCCTCGGGCTCGGTCATGCCCTGCTTGGTCTGCAGCACGCCCTTGGCGCGCTCGACGAGCTTGCGGGTCTCCAGCCGGTCCGACAACGTGGCCACCTCGTGTTCCAGCGCGCTGATCTCGCTGAACCGGCTGACGGCCAACTCGATGGCGGGGATCAGGTCGCTGATGGTGAAGGGCTTCACCAGGTAGGCCATCGCCCCGGCGTCGCGGGCGCGTTCGACCAGATCGCGCTGACTGAAGGCGGTCAGCACCACGATCGGCGCGATGCGCTTGCTGGCGATTTCCGACGCGGCGTCGATCCCGTCGCGGCGCGGCATCTTGACGTCCATGATCACCAGGTCGGGCTTGTGCCGCTCGGCCAGTTCGACGGCCTCCTGGCCGTCGCCGGCCTCGCCGACAATCTCGTAACCCTCTTCCCGAAGCATCTCGGCCAAGTCCAGTCGGATGAGCGCTTCGTCTTCCGCGATCAGGACCCGGCGCGGAGCGGCGGCGTCGGTGTCGGTCGTGGAGCCTGTCATGACGGACATTGTGTCGTGGACCTACGCAACCAGCGACGTCGGGGGCGGCGAGGCACCGGACCGCGCCAGATTCTCTATGGTGGGAGGCTGCCTTTAAGGTAGGAGCCGAGAAGCCCTCGTATCCCAACTGGCAGAGGAAACGGACTCAAAACCCGTACAGTGTGGGTTCGAATCCCACCGAGGGCACCAAGCGAGGCTCGGACATGCGGATTCGTTGCGGTACAACCAATTCGAGATGGCACCAGAGGCTGGACGCGACGAGTTCACCGTCGGCACAGGCGATTTGACCTCGTGCCGTTTGTCGCGCGCCCGCAGGGCCTAGCAGGCTGGCCGAGCGGTCATGGTGCGAGCGTGACGATGCCGGGTTCCATCGGCGGTGTCGGGGTCACCCCGCCGGTACCACCACCATTGCCGCCCCCACCGCCACCGGCTCCTGGTGGAGGACCGACAACGGGAGGCGCCTTCTTCGCCGGGGCGGGCGCCGCCGCCTGTGGCGGATTCAGCGTCTTGGCGTTCGGCACCTGTGGTAGCGGCGGGACCGGATTGGCGGCATTGGCTCCGTCGATGAAGGCGGTCAACGTCACCCGGTGCCGTGATCCATTCCGGTTGATGAAGCCCACCTGGTGGTTGGGGCAGTAGGCTCCCGCTGACGCCCTGACGAATCTGATCGCCGTCCGATGAAGACGGCCGGGGTCGGCGCCGGGGGTGGCGGAATTGGCGAAGTTCTCGAATTCGTTCACGACGGTGCCCGTTGGGACGCCACTGTTCAACTCGCCACAAACCTGATGGGCCGTCTTTTCGAGGTCGGGTATGCCCGACACGGCCGGGATACCTTCCTGACTGAGTAGCGCCAGGAACTGGTCATCCTGGCCGGAGTCAGCCGCTGCGGGGGCGGCTCGCAGAATTGCGGCGCCTGTCAGCACCACGATGGGGGCAACCAGGGAGCCGAGGTGGGTAATGCCGGTCAACATGGCAAGGATTTCCTTTCTGCTAGCTCACCCGATAGGTGTTGGATTGCGATCTATGCCACACGCGTGGCTCTCGATCGGTTTCCCCGCCGGCCTGAGAATTAACTGGTCATTTCCCGTTAATTGGCCATTTGTTGGTGTGCAAATGGTCGATCGGCCGCTAAACTGCGCGGCGCGCTCAGGGGCGCCTACTTGATGCTGTACACAATCGGCCACGGCCCGAAAACCGCCCAGCAACTCACTGCCGTGCTTCGCCAGCACGGCATCACGCTGCTGGTCGATGTGCGGAGTTTCCCGGGCTCACGGCGCAATCCCGATGTGTCAAAGCAAGCAATGCCGGGCTGGCTGAATGCCGCCGGGATCGACTACCGGCATGAACCGGATCTTGGTGGACGACGCAAGCCGCCGGCCAACCCGGTACCGCGGGACCAATGGTGGGAGAACCCGGCGTTCGCCAATTACGCCGCGCACACCCGCACGCCCGAGTTCCAGGCGGCATACCGGCGGCTCCTGCAAGATGCCGAGGCCCGCGACGTGGCCGTGATGTGCGGGGAACCGACCTGGTGGCGTTGCCACCGGCGGATGATCGCCGACCTGGCCACCCGGGATGGTCATCCGGTGCAGCACATCATGCCCAACGGCTCGCTGTCACCGCACCGCGCTTCCGATTGGCTCACCCGCGACCTGGACTAGATGGCCGACAAACACCGAGGTCAGCGGTTAGGCTTGCACCATGGCCGCGAAAGCATGCGGTGCCTCATCGAGTGGAGCGGACGGCGTCGCACGACGCGCAGACTGCGTCGCGGCCGTGCGGGCGCAAACCCGCGACCGCAATCAGCACTACGCCGACAGCGCCGCGCGCCGGGCCCGAATCCTCACCATCAGCGCATGGCTGGCCGTCATAGTCAGCGCCAGCTTCGTGTGCGTGCAAGTCATCACCGGGGCCTGGTCCTGGCAGATCAGCTCGATCAACGTCGTCGCCGCGACGATCTTCGCGTTTGTGCCGTGGTTGCAGCGATTCGGCGGATTGGTTGCGCCGCTTACGTTTTTGGGTGCGGCGTATGTCTCGGTCTTCGCCAGCGTCTGGGACGTCGGCACCGCTTCGGGATCGCAGTTCTTCTTCCTGGTCGGCGCCTGCATCGTCGTGCTGTTGCTGGGAATCGAACACATCGTGTTGGCGTCCGTGCTGGCGGCCGTTTCCGCCGGCCTGATCATCGTGGTCGAGTTTCGGGTGCCGCGTGACACCGGCCTGCAGCCGGCCTGGGCCACGTCGCTGGGCTTTGTCATCACCGCCGTCTCGAGTGTGGTGATGGTGGTCGTCACGGTGTGGTTCGCCCTGCGCGACACCGACCGCGCCGAGGCGATCATGGAGGCCCAGTACGAACGTTCCGAGGCGCTGCTGACGAACATGTTGCCGGCGAGCATCGCCGAGCGGCTCAAGGAGTCCGAGCGAAGCATCATCGCCGACAAGTACGACGACGCCTCGGTGCTGTTCGCCGACATCGTCGGCTTCACCGAACGCGCCAGTGGCACGGCGCCGGCCGAGCTGGTGCGCTTCCTCAACCGCCTCTACAGCGATTTCGACGCGCTGGTCGACAAGCACGGGCTGGAGAAGATCAAAGTCAGCGGCGACTCCTACATGGTGGTCAGCGGGGTTCCGCGGCCCCGGCCCGACCACGTGCAGGCGCTGGCGGACTTCGCGCTCGAGATGGTCGATGTTGCTGCCGGACTGAAGGATCCGCACGGACTCCCGCTGCCCTTGCGGGTCGGCATGGCGTGCGGCCCGGTGGTCGCGGGGGTCGTCGGCTCGCGGCGATTCTTCTACGACGTGTGGGGCGACGCGGTCAACGTCGCGTCGCGCATGGAATCCACCGACTCGGCCGGACGGATCCAGGTGCCCGAGGACGTCTACGAGCGCCTCAAGGACGAGTTCGTGCTGCAGGAGCGCGGTCGCATCGAGGTCAAGGGCAAGGGCACCATGCGCACCTGGTATCTGGTCGGCCGCAAGGCCCCGGCCGACGACACGGCCGATCGAGTCGAGGAATCGCACACGGCCCGCGTCTGATTCGTTGGTCTTCGGTCCCTATACGCGAACCGGCGTTTGTGCCAGACTGCGGCCATGACTACCTCCCCTGAGACAAGTCCTGGAAACCCGCCCACTCCGAGCTTGTTGCCCCACCTGTGGAAGTCCACGCTGGTATCGGGAATTCTGTCGCTGATCCTCGGCGTTCTGGTGCTGGCCTGGCCGGGAATATCCATCCTGGTCGCCGCCATCTGGTTCGGCGTCTATCTGGTGATCACCGGCATCGCGCAGGTCGTGTTCGCGTTCAGCCTGCACGTCACCGCCGGGAGCCGAATCCTGTTGTTCATCAGTGGCGCAGCGGCATTGATCCTGGCCTTGCTGGCGTTTCGGCATTTCGGCCAGGGGTACGCGGTCTTGTTGCTGGCCATCTGGATTGGCGTCGGGTTCATCTTCCGCGGTGTGGCCACGACGATTTCGGCGATCCAGGACCCGCACCTGCCGGGACGCGGGTGGTCGATCTTCGTCGGCGTGATCAGCCTGCTCGCCGGCATCATCATCATCGCGTCGCCGTTCGACTCGATCGTGACCCTGACGTTGGTCGTCGGCGTCTGGTTCGTCGTCATCGGCGTCTTCGAGATCGTCTCGTCGTTCGGGATCCGTAAGGCCTCAACCACCCTCGGCCGCTGAGGCCGCGTGCGCTCGGCCGTAGCATCAGTCCAGCCGATCTACTACACTGCGTCGTAGATGGCGGGTACGCCCTCGTAGTCTTCGGGAGATGACACATGAATGTCGTCGACATTTCGCGGTGGCAGTTCGGCATCACCACCGTCTACCACTTCATCTTCGTGCCGCTGACCATCGGTTTGGCTCCCCTGCTCGCCGTCATGCAGACGGTGTGGGTGGCCACCGGCAACACCGCTTGGTACCGCCTGACCAAGTTCTTCGGCAAGCTGTTCCTGATCAACTTCGCCATCGGCGTGGCAACGGGAATCGTGCAGGAATTCCAGTTCGGCATGAACTGGAGCGAGTACTCCCGCTTCGTCGGCGACATCTTCGGCGCGCCGCTGGCCATGGAAGGACTGTTCGCCTTCTTCTTCGAATCCACCTTCATCGGATTGTGGATCTTCGGCTGGAGCCGGCTGCCCAAACTGGTTCACTTGGCGTGCATCTGGATCGTCGCGATCGGTGTCAACGTTTCGGCGTTCTTCATCATCGTGGCGAACTCGTTCATGCAGCACCCGGTCGGCGCGCACTACAATCCCGTGACGCACCGCGCCGAATTGAACAGCATCACCGCGCTGCTCTCCAACAACACTGCGCGCTGGGCGTTTTTGCACACGGTGACCGGGGCCTTGCTGACGGCCGCGACGTTCGTCGCCGCCGTCGGCGCGTGGTGGCTGGTCCGTTCCCGCAACGCCGCATCCGCGACCCCTACCGTTGAGTCGAACGGCCGCACCATGTTTCGCCCGGCGGTCATCCTGGGGTGCTGGGTTGCGCTGGCCGCGGCCCTCGCCTTGTTCTTCACCGGTGACCAGCAGGGCAAGCTGATGTTCGTTCAGCAACCGATGAAAATGGCGTCGGCGGAATCGCTTTGCGACACCCAAACGGATCCGGAGTTCTCCATCCTCACGGTCGGCCGGCAGAACAACTGCGACAGCCTCTACCGCGTGATCGAGGTGCCCAACGTGCTGCCGATCCTGGCTCAAGGCCGAATCAGCGGCGTCACCTTGCAGGGTGTGCGCGACATCCAGCGGGACTACCAACTCCGATTCGGGCCAAACGACTACCGCCCCAACCTCTTTGTCACCTACTGGTCGTTCCGCGCGATGATCGGGCTGCTGGCGATCCCACTGCTGTTCGCCCTCACGGCGTTGTGGCTGACCCGCGGTGGCCGGATCCCCGACCAGCGGTGGTTCTCCCGGTTCGCGCTGGTGACCATTCCCACCCCATTCCTGGCCAACATCTCCGGGTGGGTGTTCACCGAGATGGGCCGCCAGCCCTGGATCGTGGCCCCCAATCCGACCGGTGACCAACAGGTGCGGTTCACCGTCCACGAGGCGGTCTCGAACCACGATTCCGGGATCGTTATCACCTCGCTGGTGACGTTCACCCTGGTGTACGCCGTGCTCGCCGTCGTGTGGTTCTACCTGCTCAAGCGCTACATCGTCGAAGGGCCACAGGAACACGACGCCGAACCGGCCGCGCCGGCGGCACCCGGCGAGCACGAAGTGGCACCACTTTCCTTCGCCTACTAGGCCGCCTACTAGGCATAAGAAAGGAGCTGACCGGTGCAACTGCAAGAGGTGTGGTTCGGCATCATCGGGCTGCTGTTCCTCGGTTTCTTCATCTTGGAGGGCTTCGACTTCGGCGTCGGCATGTTGATGGAGCCGCTCGCCCGGCTCGGCTCGGGCGACCGGGAAATCAACCGACGCGCCACGCTCAACACCATCGGGCCGGTGTGGGACGGCAACGAGGTCTGGCTGATCACCGGCGGCGCGGCAATGTTCGCCGCGTTCCCCGGCTGGTACGCCACGGTGTTCTCGACGCTGTACCTGCCGCTGCTGGCCATCCTGTTCGGCATGATCCTGCGCGCCGTGGCGATCGAATGGCGCGGCAAGGTCGACGACTCGAAATGGCGCGGCTGGGCCGATTTCGGGATCGCGGCCGGATCCTGGCTACCCGGTGTGCTGTGGGGGGTGGCATTCGCCATCCTGGTCCGCGGGCTGCCGGTGGACGGCGCCGGCCACATCCGCCCGTCGATCACCGATATCCTCAACGCCTACACCCTGCTGGGTGGCCTGGCCACCGCGGGACTGTTCCTGCTCTACGGCGCGGTGTTCATCGCTTTGAAGACGTCGGGCCCGCTGCGTGACGACGCGCACCGATCCGCGGTGCGGCTATCGCTTCCGGTGACCGGACTGGTTGCGGCATTTGGGCTTTGGACACAGCTGGCGCACGGCAAGGGCTGGACCTGGGTGGTGCTGGGGGTCGCGGTCGTGGCGCAGCTCGCCGCGGTGCTGCTGGTGTGGCGTCGCGTGTCGGACGGGTGGGCATTTGCGTGCACCGCGTTGGTCGTCGCGGCCGTGGTGGTGCTGCTGTTCGGCGTCCTGTATCCGAACCTGGTGCCCTCGACGCTCAACGACCAATGGAACGTGACGATCTACAACGCCTCGTCGACCCCGTACACCCTCAAGATCATGACGTGGGTGACCGCCTTCATGGCCCCGCTGACGGTCGTGTATCAGGCGTGGACGTATTGGGTGTTCCGGCAACGGATCTCGGCCGAGCAGATCCCGCCGCCCATCGGCCTGGCGAGGCGCGCCTCCTGAGCGCACAGGGCTCCCGCGCGCCGCTGGACCCGAGACTGTGGCGGGCGTCGACCGCGCTGCGCCGGTTCCTGGCGGCCGCGGTGGGGTGCGGGGTGGTGATCTCCGGCTGCGCGATCGGCTCGGCGATTGTGCTGGCGGGCATCGTCGCACGCGTGATCACCGATCCCTCGGCGCGAGGCCTGCGCGGCTGGCTGGGGCCGCTGTCGATCCTGTTGGCGCTGTGGGCCGTCCGCACCGTGACGCACTGGCTGCAGGCGCGGCTGGGCCAGCGGGGAGCCAGCGCGGTGATCGCCGATCTCAACGGGCAGGTGCTGGCGGCGGTGACCGCCCGGCAGCCCCATGAGCTCGCCGCGCAGCGTGATGCCGCCGCGGTTGTGGTCACCCGCGGCCTCGACGGCCTGCGGCCCCATTTCACCGGCTACCTGCCCACCCTGCTGCTCGCCGCGATCCTGACCCCGGCCACCGTCGCCGTCATCGCCCTCTACGACCTGAAATCGACGCTCGTCGTGGTGATCACCCTGCCGCTGATCCCGATTTTCATGGTGCTGATCGGGCTGGCAACGGCCGAGCGGTCGGCGGCCGCGCTGACCGCGATGACGACCCTGCAGGGGCGGCTGCTGGATCTGATCGCCGGCATCCCCACGCTGCGAGCGCTGGGCCGCGCCTCGGGCCCCGAACACCGGATCGCCGAACTCGCTGCCGCGCACCGGCGCTCGGCGATGGCGACGCTACGGATCGCCTTCCTGTCGGCGCTGGTGCTCGAATTGCTGGCCACCCTCGGCGTGGCGCTGATCGCGGTCGGCATCGGCCTTCGCCTGGTGTTCGGCGAAATGACCCTGGCCACCGGCCTGACCGTCCTGCTGCTGGCCCCCGACGTGTATTGGCCGCTGCGTCGCATCGGGGTGGAATTCCATGCCGCCCAAGACGGTAGAGCCGCCGCCGACAGGGCGTTCGACCTCATCGGCGAACCGACCGCGCCCGTGGTGCGCACCGGGACGGTAACCGCGCGGGGCGCACAGATACGGCTCGAGAAGCTCAGCGTGGCCGGCCGAGACGGCCACTCGCCGTGCGATCTCTCCGCGGTGATCGAGCCCGGTCGGGTGACGGTGCTGACCGGACACAATGGCGCGGGAAAGACCACCACCCTGCAGGCGATCGCCGGCCTCGCCGTCCCGTCGTCGGGCCGGGTCACGGTGGCCCGGGTCGACGTCGCCGACCTCGAGCCCGCCGGATGGTGGCGGCAACTGTCCTGGCTGCCGCAGCGTCCGGTGCTGATCCCCGGCACCGTCGGCGACAACCTGCGCCTGCTCGGCGGCCTCGGCGGTCCGCGAGACCTCGAAAGTGCCTGCGCCGCTTCCGGATTCGATGCGGTGCTGGCCGAGCTGCCCGACGGGCTGGACACCGTGCTCGGGCGCGGCGGCGTCGGCCTGTCCCTGGGACAGCGGCAGCGGCTGGGCCTCGCCCGGGCGCTCGGATCGCCGGCCCCGGTGCTGCTGCTCGACGAGCCGACCGCGCACCTGGACGCCGACACCGAGGATCGGGTGCTGCGCGCCATCGTCGGGCGCGCCCGCGCCGGTGCGACCGTCGTGGTCGTCGGGCATCGCGCGCCCGTCGTGGCAATCGGTGACCAACTCGTCGAGGTGGTCTCGGACGCTCAGGTGCGTTATGCGCCGGCCTGACCCGCTGCTGGCCGCCGCGGGCTTGTTGCGGCCCCGGCTGCCGCGGCTGGTGGCCGCCGTCGCGCTGGGCGTGCTGTCGCTGGGCAGCGCGCTGGCCCTCGCCGGGATTTCGGCGTGGCTGATCACGCGGGCGTGGCAGATGCCGCCCGTGCTGGACCTGTCGGTCGCGGTCGTCCTGGTGCGCACGTTCGCGATTTCGCGGGGCGTGCTGCACTACTGCGAGCGACTAGCCACCCACGACACCGCGCTGCGCGCCGCCGGCACCGCGCGGGCACGCATCTACCGCCGGCTGGCCCACGGGCCGGCTTCGGCCGCCGTTCGGCTGCCCAGCGGTGAGTTGGTGGCGCGGGTGGGTGCCGACGTCGACGAACTGGCCGACGTCCTGGTCCGTGCCCTGGTCCCGATGTGTGTCGCGGCGGTGCTGGGGCTGGCGGCGACCGTTGCCATCGCGGTCATCTCGCCGCCGGCCGCCGCGGTGTTGGCGATCTGCCTGTTGATCGCCGGCGTGGTGGCACCCCGGCTCGCGGGAAGAGCCGCCGCCACCCGGGAAGAGGTTGCCCGGCAACATCATTCCGAGCGCGACACGTCGGCGATGATCGCCCTCGAACACGCGCCCGAGCTTCGTGTCGCCGGCGTGCTCCCCGACCTCATCGCCGAATCGCAACGCCGCCAACACGCCTGGGGTGACGCGCTCGACGCCGCCGCCCGGCCGGCCGCCGTCGCCGAGGCGGTGCCCACCGCCGCGGTCGGGGTCAGCGTGCTCGGCGCGGTGGCGGCCGGGATCGGGATGGCGGCCACCGTCGCGCCCACCACGCTGGCGGTGCTGATGCTGTTGCCGCTGTCCGCGTTCGAAGCGATGACTCCCCTGCCGGCCGCCGCCGTTCAGTTGACCCGGTCGCGGATCGCGGCGCGCCGCCTGCTCAGCCTGGCCCCGGCCTCCCGCCAGGCGCGGCCCACGAAGGCCCCGCCAGTGCCGGTAGACGCCGAGCGGTTGTCCGCCGACGTCCGTTCCGGTCACGCGGGTTCGGCGCGGTCCACCCGGGTGAGGCTTGACCTGCCGCCCGGCGCGCGGCTGGCGGTCACCGGGCCCAGCGGCTCGGGCAAGACGACGCTGCTGATGACGCTCGCCCGACTGCTGCCCGCATTGCAGGGCGAGGTGACGCTGGACGGCGTCGACCTGTGCCTGTTCGACGAAGACGAATTGCACCGCGCCGTCACATTTTTCGCCGAGGACGCGCACATCTTCGCCACCACCGTCCGGGACAACCTGCTGGTTGCCCGCGGCGACTGCCGCGACGACGAACTGGAGGCGGCGCTGGGGGCGGTCGGGCTCGGCGACTGGCTCGCCGGCTTGCCCGAGGGCCTGTCCACGGTGCTCACCGGTGGCGCGCAAGCGGTTTCGGCCGGACAGCGCAGGAGGCTGCTGCTGGCGAGGGCCGTGCTCTCACCCGCCCGGATCGTGCTGCTCGACGAGCCCACCGAGCACCTCGACGCGGCCGACTCCGAACGGGTTGTGCGCGACCTGCTGGTTCAGGGCCACGGGCTGATGCCCGGCGACCGGACGGTGGTGGTGGCCACCCATCACCTGCCCAGCGACGTTGGCTGTCCCGAGATACGGCTCGGCTAGCCGAATTGACTGTGAATCCTGGGCGTCGGGGGTGAATCGTGGGCGGGAAAATCCCGCCGAAATCCCGCCGTAGGTTCACACCGAAAGCCGTCGGCTCACACTCGAAGCCGTGGGTTCACACCGAAACACCGAAAGCCCCTAGGCGTGATGCGCCAACCGCTCGAAGTGCCGCCGCCGCGGCATGAACTCCAGCGTGAGCAACACGAACACCAGCGGAACCAACTGCGTCATCGATACCAGCGCGTAGCGCCGGGCGTCCATCGCGTGGAACTTGCGCACGTAACGGTACAACGACTCGAGCGCGATCAGCGGGTCCAGCACATGGATCAGCCGGTAGAAGATGCGCTTGGGCCAACCGCGATTCTTGTCCTCGAAGATCTCCGGGAAGGCCGCGAACGACAGCGATACCCGTTGTGCGCCAGCCTCTTTGCCGGCCATGATCATGTCGACGCTGAGCCGTTCGTCGATCCCGTTGGGGGCGCCGCGGCGACGCCACGGCACGTCGAGGCTGATGTCGCGGCCGCCGCCGGCCGTCGCATACCGGTGGAAGCCCTGAACTTTCCCGGCGGCGTCCCTGGCGATGATCAGCCGGATTCCGGGGAACCGGCCCTCCAGCACCCCGTCCAGGTTCATGTAGAAGCCGCGATCGGTGTGGGCGCCGCTGGGCGACGCCCGCACCACGTCGGAAAGTTCTTCCAGCAGCTTGTCGTCGAGTGCCTGCTCGTCCACGATCTCGGTGGTGATGCCGAAGTTGTGCGTCCGCTGCACGGCCTGACGCAGGTTGCGGAACTTGCGCCCGACCATCTCGAAGTTGGACACGTCGACGACGACATCGCGGCCGATCGGCACCGCCCGCAGCGATTGTCCGACGACCGTGCGGTCGGTCCACAATTCGAGGCGCCGTTCGCTGCAACCCACCACGGCGATGCGCCAGCCGTGCGCGCGACACATCGCGGCGAAGTCCGCGACCAGTTCGGGGAATCGCGCCTCGTCGCCGATCGGGTCCCCGCCGACGGCCGCGAACCCCAGCCGGGTCCGGTACGCCAGCGCCGCGGTGCCGTCCGCGGTGAAGTGGTAGCACTTGCCCGTCTGCATCGCGAACGGCGCCAACGGGTCATCGCTGGTGGCGTCGATCAGCGCCCACGCCCGGGGCAGGTCCTCGGGCCGCGGATGCGACGACATCGGCCACATCAGCACCAGGCCCGAGCCGGCGATCAGCACGTCACCGAGCAGGTCGAAGGACAACACGTGCGAGCCCAGGCCCGCCAGCACGAAAAAAGCGGCGGTAGCCGCGTGCGTGGCCGTGACGGGGCGGCCCAGGAAGATGCCGCGTGCGATCAATGTCACAGCCGCCAGCACGGTGAGCGACCAGCCCAGCCGACCGGCGTAGTGCCACTCGGGGTTCTGGTGGTGGCGGGCGAGCACCGCGATCAGCCAGCACGTGGCGCACAGCAACGCCAAGGCGCCGACGCAGCGGGCCACGAGCGAATCGACGTGAACGACAACACGTTCGCGAGCGCGCAGTCTTGGGGCGACGTCCACCGGCGGGCCGTTCACATCTCACCTCCCGATGCGCTGACTTTCAGCTGGGCGGCTGGTTTGCCGCTGCTCCCATCGAATACCCGGCTGCTACGAACTTACGCCTGATCATGGCCGTTCGGAGGCCAAATCGGACGCATGTTCGCCTGTATCCTGTGGTGTCTATCGGCGCCGGGGCGCAAAGTATTTCAGCACGCCTTCCTGGACCACCGTCGCGACGACTTGGCCGGAGCGGTCGAAGAAATGGCCGGTGCCCAGCCCGCGCGAATCCGCGGCCACCGGCGAAGACGTCGAATACAGCAGCCAGTCGTTGACGTTGACCTGCCGATGAAACCACACCGAGTGGTTGGCGGACGCCGCAAAGATGCGGTCGAAACCCCACGACAGCCCGTGGGTGGTGATGACCGAGTCCAGCACGGTGGTGTCCGAGGAGTACACCATCGTCGCGGTGTGCAACACCGGGTCGTCGGGCACCACGCCGAGGGCCTTGACCCACACCCGGTTGTAGGAGAGCCGGTCGCCCTTGTCCCGCATCACCCAGGCCGGGTCGTTGGTGTAGCGCCATTCGATCGGTTGCAGGGCGTTGACGAAGTGCGGGACGGTCTCCTCGTAGCCGCGCAGCAGCTCGCCGATCGTCGGCTGGGTGTGCGGCTCCGCCACCGGCGGCGGTTCGACGGCGTGCTCGAGGCCGCGGCCGCCGGACATGTACGAAATCATCGCCGAGGACAGCAGCGTGCCGTCCTGCACCGCGTCGACGCGCCGGTTGGCGAAGCGCCGCTCGTCGCGCAGCGCGACGACGTGGAATTCGATGTCCTTAGCGGTGTCGCCACCGTTGATGAAGTGCACCGAAAGCGCGCTGGGGGGTAGGTCCTCGCGGATCAGCGTGCGGCTGCTCGCGACGAACGACTGCGCCATGAGCTGGCCGCCGAATGTGCGCATCGGGTTCTTGCTGGGGTGCGATCCGATGAACAGTTCAGCGGAGATGCGGTTGAGGTCCAGTATCGACAGCAGTTCCTCGAAGTCGTTGCCAGCCGGCACAGGCCTGCTCTCCCCTGTCGATTGGGCGTCGCCGATCAGACGTCGTCCTCGCCGATCCGGTGCACATGGATCAGGTTGGTCGAGCCTACTGTGCCCGGCGGAGCGCCCGCGACGATGACCACCAGGTCGCCGCGCTTGTAGCGGCCCAGCTCGAGCAGCGACTTGTCGACCTGGCGGATCATGCCGTCGGTGGAGGTCATCATCGGGACGATGAACGTTTCCGTGCCCCAGGTCATGGCAAGCTGGCTGCGCACCTCGGGCCACGCGGTGAACGCGAGCAACGGCAGCGGGGTGTGCAGGCGCGCTAGTCGCTTGACGGTGTCGCCCGATTGGGTGAAGGCGACCAGGGCCTTGGCGTCGAGCCGCTCGCCGATGTCGCGGGCGGCGTAGGAGATCACCCCGCGCTTGGTGCGCGGCACGTGCGTCAACGGCGGGGCGGCGGTGGAATTCTCCTCGACCGCGCACACGATCCGCGACATCGTCCGCACGGCCGCCAGCGGGTACTTCCCCACCGCGGTCTCGCCGGACAGCATCAGCGCGTCGGCGCCGTCGAGCACCGCGTTGGCGACGTCGGAGGCCTCGGCCCGCGTCGGCCGCGAGTTCTCGATCATCGAGTCGAGCATCTGGGTCGCCACGATGACGGGTTTCGCGTTCTCCCTGGCGATCTGGATGGCCCGCTTCTGCACCAGCGGCACCTCTTCCAGCGGCAGCTCGACACCCAGGTCGCCGCGGGCCACCATGATGGCGTCGAACGCCAGCACGATGGCTTCGAGATTGTCGACGGCCTCCGGCTTTTCGAGCTTGGCGATCACCGGTACCCGGCGGCCGATCCGGTCCATCACCTCGTGCACGAGCTCGACGTCGGACGGCGAGCGCACGAAGGACAGCGCGACGAGGTCGACGCCGAGGTTCAGCGCGAAGGTGAGATCCTCGATGTCCTTGTCCGACAAGGCGGGCGCGGACACGTTCATGCCGGGCAGCGACATGCCCTTGTTGTTGCTCACCGGGCCGCCCTCGACGACGGTGCAGACCACGTCGTCGCCGTCGATGTCGTCGACCACGAGGCCGACCTTGCCGTCGTCGATCAGAATCCGGTCACCGACGACGGCGTCCTGGGCCAATTTCTTGTACGCGGTCGACACCCGGTCGTGGCTGCCCTCGCAGTCGGCGACGGTGATCCGGACCGTTTCGCCGTCGGCCCAGTAGGTTGGTCCGGTGGCGAAGCGCCCGAGCCGGATCTTCGGGCCCTGGAGGTCGGCCAGCAGGCCGACGGCGCGGCCGGTGGCGTCCGAGGCGTTGCGTACCCGGTCGTAGGCGGCTTTGTGATCGGCGTAGTCACCGTGGCTGAAGTTCATTCGGGCGACGTCCATTCCGGCCTCGACGAGCGCCAGGATCATCTCGTCCGAGTCGGTGGCGGGGCCAAGGGTGCAGACGATCTTCCCGCGTCTACTCACGGCGACCCAGCATAGTCGTGCTCTTCGTCATCCGGATGACTCGGCGCTCACCCGCTGAGAAGCGTCGGGACCAGCGGAAATCCGGGCAGGTTGCGCGTCAGCGTCCACGCCGTCGCGGCGACTGTGAACGTCACCACCGCCGGCAGCGACAGCCACGGCCGGCCGTGGCGCCGCCGCAGCACCATCAATCCGGCCAGCACCGGGATGCCGACCAGCAGGAAGAGGTTGTCATTGATGGCGGCCACCAGATCGCCGTGCAGCAGGTCGTGTGTCATCCGCAGCCCACCGCAGAACGGGCAATTCCAGCCGGTCAGCCACTTGAACGGGCACAGGGGATATGGCGAATGCGCGTGGTGCGGGTCGACGAAACCCACGTAGCCCAGCGCGCCGGCCAGCAGCACACCGGTTCCGCCCGACACGTAGAGGCGACGACGGCGGTCCTCATGGCACTGCCCCGACGCCCGGTTTGACGGATCAGGTGCCATCGCGCAACGGGCGGCCCTGCGGGTCGGGGACCTTGTCGGTCAGTATCAAGATCGCGTCGACGATGCTCCAAATCAGCCCGATCCCGCAGGTAAACCAGCCCACCAGCAACTGCGCGACGCCCACGCCGACGTCGCCGATGTAGAAGCGCCCGATCCCGCCGATGCCGACCAGACTGAGCAGCTGCAGGAGACCCGCGATGGTCTTCGACTTGTCCGAGAGCGGTTGCCCGGTCACCGGATGGCGGCCGAACGGAGCGGCCGGGTCGTAGTAGGGCGCGGGATATTGCGGATACGGCGGTGGAGGGCCGGGCGGGGGCGGCTGCTGAGGCGGCTGATGGTCTGCAGCGTCGTGCGACGACGGGTCTGTCACGTTTTCAGCATGCCAGACCAATGGCGTTTCCGCCCCGGCCGCGAGCGATGGATTTTGAGTTGCCCGACGGCTATCGGCCCCGTCGGCCCCTCAACCGGAAGCTCAAGCGGCGCCTTATTGCGCCGCCAGTGGCGGGCGTCGTCGTGTCGTCAGGAGTTTCCTCGGCGGCCTTGGGTTGTGCCGCCTCTTCCGCGATGTCCGACTCCGCGGACGACTCGGCTTGCGGCTCTTCAACTTTCGGCTCGGCGGTTTCGGACTCGGGTTCAAGCTCTTCGGCTTCTGCCTCTTCGGCTTCGGTCACGACGGCGTCGGCCTCCGCGGCGTCGGGCCCCGAAGCTTCAGCCTCTTCTCCCTCCGCCACAGCCTCCTCCGCCTGCGCGACTTCAGGTTCGGCGGTCTCGGACTCGTCGGCGTCGGCCTCCGCAACCTCGGGCTCTTCGGCCTCCGGCTCTTCGACTTCTTCGGCCTCTGGCTCTTCAACTTCAGCCTCTTCAGCTTCGACCTCGGCAACCTCAGCCTCACGTCCTTCGGCTTCAGCGTCTTCTTCGGCTTCAGCTTCTTCTTTGGCTTCAGCCTCTTCGTCGGCTTCGGGTTCTTCGACTTCGGCTTCTTCGGCCTCTGGCTCTTCAGCTTCGCCTTCAGCCTCTTCAGCTTCAGCTTCCGCCGGTTCAGCTTCGGCTTCAGCCTCTTCAGCTTCGGGTTCCGCGGGTTCGGCTTCAGCTTTCTCGGCCTCCGGCTCCTCGGTCTCACCGGCTTCGGCCTCCGCGGTTTCAGCCTCTTCGGCCTCCGGTTCCGCGACCGCGGCGACGACGGTTTCAGGCTCTTCGGCCGCGGCCTCCACGACCTCCGGCTCCGCGACCTCCGCCGGTTTCGACCGCCGACGCGGAATCAGCCTCTTCGCCGTCTTACCCGCCGCCATAACCCCAGCCACCGCGGCCGCCCCCATAACCGAAACGCCGGTTACCCGCTCGGGTTCCGGCTTTCGCTCTGGCTCACCTTCCGGCAATGGCTCGCCAACAACATCCGCGGTGCCGCGCAGGCTGGCGGGATCCTCTCGGCCCTTCGGCGCCAGAACGAGGTAAACCACGGCCCCGATGAACACGAACGTCGATGTGAACGAATTGATCCGGATCCCCGCGATGTGCGTGGCCGTGTCGTCACGCAGCAACTCGACGCCGAAGCGTCCGATGCAGTAGCCCGCCACGTAAATCGCGAACAACCGCCCGTGGCCCAGCGTGAAGCGCCGGTCGAGATAGATCAGCGCGACGAAAACCAGGACATTCCAAATCAACTCGTACAGAAACGTCGGCTGTACCACCAGCGCCAGCTGCCCGGTCGACACGCCGTCGAGCGAGTGCGGATCGATGTAGCCCGCCGGATCTCGCCGGTAGAAGATCTCCAGGCCCCACGGCAGCGTCGTTTCCCTGCCGTAGAGCTCCTGATTGAAGTAATTCCCGAGCCGACCGATGGCCTGCGCCAAAATGATTCCGGGAGCGATCGCGTCTCCGAAGGCCGGCAGCGGAATCCCGCGACGCCGGCACGCGATCCACGCCCCGACTCCACCGAGAGCCACCGCACCCCAGATGCCCAGGCCGCCGTCCCAGATGCGCAGCGCCGCAGCGAGTCCCGCACCGCTGGGGCCGAAGTAGGTTCGCCAATCGGTGGCGAGGTGATAGAGCCTGCCACCAATCAAACCGAAAGGCACCGCCCACAGCGCGATGTCATAGATCACCCCGCGCTCGCCGCCGCGCGCCTCCCAGCGCCGGTCTCCGATCACCAGGCCGACCACGATGCCGGCGATGATGAACAGCGCGTAGGCGCGAATGGGCACCGGCCCCAGGTACCAGACGCCCCGCGGCGGGCTGGGGAAATACGTGGGCAACATCGTCATGGCGCGGAAACCCCCTGTCGCACACCAGCGGCCAGTTCCTCTGTCAGGGCGCGCAGCCGCGGCAAACCGTCGCCCAGCGCCGACACCAACGCCGAACCGACGATCACACCATCGGCATAACTTCCGATCTGCGCGGCCTGCTCTCCCGATCGCACCCCCAGGCCGACGCCGACGGGTATGTCGGACACCGCCCTGACCCTGCTCACCAATTCGGGTGCGGCCTGCGATACCGCGTCGCGTGCCCCGGTCACGCCCATCGTCGATGCCGCGTAGACGAATCCGCGCGATGCCTCGACCGTGCTCACCAACCGCTGCGGCGTCGACGATGGCGCCACGAGGAATACGCGATCCAGGCGATGCTCATCGGACGCCGCGATCCACTCCCGGGCTTCCTCGGGTATCAGGTCGGGGGTGATCAGGCCGTGCCCGCCGGCCGACGCCAGGTCCCGCGCGAACGCGTCAACCCCGTAGCGCAGCACCGGGTTCCAGTAGGTCATCACCACCGCTCGCCCGCCGGCCGAACTGATCGCCTCGACCGCGGCCAGCGTGTCGCGGACCCGCACGCCCCCGCGCAGCGCGGCCTCGGTGGCCCTGGCGATGGTTGGACCGTCCATCCCGGGATCCGAATACGGCACCCCCACTTCGATGAGGTCGCAACCGGATTCGACCAGCGCGGTCATCGCGTCCACGGAAGTCGGCACGTCCGGGTAACCGGTGGGCAGATATCCGATCAGCGCCGCCCGGTTGTCGCCGCGGCAGGCCTCGAACAGCGGTCCCAGCCTGCTCGCTTCGCTTTGCTCCACCGTCATTTCGTGCCCGCGTCGCCCAACAGCCCGAACCACTTTGCGGCGGTCTCGACGTCCTTGTCGCCGCGCCCCGACAAGTTCACCACGATGACGGCGCCGGCCCCCAGCTCGACGCCGAGCTTGAGCGCACCGGCGACCGCATGCGCGGATTCGATGGCCGGGATGATGCCCTCCGCGCGGCACAGCAGGCCGAACGCCTCCATCGCCTCGGAGTCGGTGATGGGCTGGTACTCGGCGCGTCCGGTCTCCCTCAGCCACGCGTGTTCGGGTCCCACCCCCGGATAATCCAGACCCGCTGAGATCGAATGGGATTCGATGGTCTGGCCGTCCTCGTCCTGCAGCAGATAGGAAAACGATCCCTGGAACGCACCCGGCGAGCCTCCGGTGAATGTCGCTGCGTGCCTGCCGGTCTCGACACCGTCGCCCGCCGCCTCGTATCCGATCAGGCGCACGCCGGGATCGTCGAGAAACGCGTGGAAGATCCCGATGGCGTTGGACCCGCCGCCGACGCAGGCCACGACCGCGTCGGGCAACCGGCCCGCCTGCGACTGAATCTGCGCGCGCGTCTCGAGGCCGATGATCCGCTGAAAATCGCGAACCATGGTGGGAAACGGGTGCGGACCGGCCGCGGTTCCGAAGCAGTAGTAAGTGTTCTCGGCGTTGGTGACCCAATCCCGGAACGCCTCGTTGATCGCGTCCTTGAGCGTCTGCGAACCGGTCTCGACCGACACCACCTCGGCGCCCAGCAGCCGCATCCGCGCCACATTGAGGGCCTGGCGGTCGGTGTCGACGGCGCCCATGTAGATCACGCACTGCAGGCCGAGCAACGCGCACGCAGTGGCCGTCGCCACCCCGTGTTGGCCGGCGCCCGTCTCCGCGATCACCCGGTTCTTGCCCATTCTCTTGGCCAGCAGGGCCTGGCCGAGCACGTTGTTGATCTTGTGAGAACCGGTGTGGTTCAGGTCTTCTCGCTTGAGGAAGATGCGCGCCGAGCCGGCGTGCTCACCCAGGCGGGTCGCCTCGTACAGCGGCGACGGCCGTCCCGCGTAGTTCGCCAACAGGCTGTCCAGGGTGTCCAGGAAATCCGGGTTGACGCGCTCCTTTTCGTAGGCGGCGGTGACCTCTTCGATCACCGCCATCAGCGCCTCGGCCACATAACGGCCGCCATAGCCACGGGGGCCGCCGAAATGACCACCCTGGTCTGGGTCGTGCCGGGTGGGTTCTGCGATGGCCGCACTCGGAAGCGGGAGGTCCGGGCGGGATAGCTCTACCATCACCAAGGCTCAACGCGCGGGCGGCTCATTTGGGTTCAATGTTTCCGGGGCTGTTCGGTCATCGATGACTAGCGAGCCGGTTTCGGACAGGACGGATGGGTGCCCGCGGTGACAAGGTCGGCAACCGCGGCGCGCGGGTCGCCACTCTTAACGAGACCCTCGCCCACCAACACGGCGTCGGCGCCCGCACCGGCATACGCCAACAGATCTCCGGTACCGCGCACACCGGACTCGGCGATCCTGATCACGTTGCTGGGCAACCCGGGAGCGATTCGCGCGAAGCAATCCCGGTCCACCTCCAGCGTCGCGAGATCGCGGGCGTTGACGCCGATCACGTTGGCCCCGGCCTTCAGCGCCCGGTCGGCTTCCTCTTCGGTGTGCACCTCGACAAGCGCTGTCATGCCCAATGATTCGGTGCGATCCAGCATCGACACCAACGCGGACTGATCCAGCGCGGCGACGATGAGCAACAACATGTCGGCGCCGTGCGCGCGCGCCTCATGGATCTGATATGGCTGCACCACAAAGTCTTTGCGCAATATCGGTATCGAAACCGCGGCGCGCACCGCATCGAGGTCGTCGAGTGAGCCGTTGAAACGCCGTTCCTCGGTGAGCACGCTGATGATCCGGGCGCCGCCGTCCTCGTAGGCGCGGGCCAGTTTTGCCGGATCGGCAATGGCCGCTAGCTGACCCGCCGACGGGCTGGCCCGCTTGACCTCGGCGATGACGCCGATTCCGGGCTCGCGCAGGGCGGCCATCACGTCCAGCGGCGGCGGCGCGGCCGCGGCGGCCGCTTTGATTTCGGAAAGGCTGACAAGCGCTTCGCGCGCGGCAACGTCGGCCCGGACTCCCTCGAGAATGGAGTCAAGCACGGTTGCCGGACTCATGCCTGTTGTTTCCCTTCCCACGGTCCCCAGCCGATTTCGACGACGTCAATGAAGGGTAGCGACCGTCGGCTTGCGGTCCGTCACCGACCCTCGGTGTCGGACTCGCGGGGCCGAGCGGTCGGGTCGCGTCCCTCGTCGAGCGCGTCCCAGATCATCCGCTCCGACATCTCCGGCGTCTCCGGCGTCTCCAGCATCGCCCCGTCGGCGGCTTCGCGTAGCGCATTTGAACGACGTGTCGCCGGCGCGGCATATTTTGTTGCGCCCGAGCGGTCCGAGCCCAAGATCGACGCCGAGCGCATCAGCAAGACGGCGGCGATCAGGGTGCACGCCGCGGCCAGCACCGCGATTGCGGCCCCCCAGTAGCGCCGCTCGCTCCCCACCAGCGACACCAGCGAGACGTGCGCCAGGTCGGCTCCGCGCGCCGCGACGTCGGGAAT
Organism: Mycobacterium sp. 663a-19; assembly: GCF_035616495.1. Taxonomy (NCBI): domain Bacteria; kingdom Bacillati; phylum Actinomycetota; class Actinomycetes; order Mycobacteriales; family Mycobacteriaceae; genus Mycobacterium; species Mycobacterium sp. 663a-19. The sequence goes on from NZ_JAPJAV010000005.1 coordinate 282,585, forward strand.
CACCCACAGGCTCACGCCGAGGTAGCCGACGGCCAGGCTCACCGCGGCCAGCAGCCCCGCCAGCGCGCGCAGCGGCCAGCCGCGCACCGCCAGCGCCGCGACCGCGGTAGCCAGCATGAGCAGCGCCAACGGCAGCAGGGCCGTCGACCACGACGCGCCGGTCAGGGTCACCTGTCTGGGCGGCCCCAGCCCGTCGAACGAGCGGATCACCACCCACGGCAGCCGCGACGCCACCCACAACGCCACCGCCGCGATGACCAGCAGTAACTGGGCCACCCGCACCGTCAGCCCGGCGCGCCTTGGGTCAGCCATCGCGGCCCACGTCCGGCGCGGTCAGCGTCTCGGCGGCGGCGATCGCGTTGAGCACCGCGCGCGCCTTGTTGGTCGCCTCGGTGTGCTCGTAGGGACCGTTGGAGTCGGCGACGACGCCGCCCCCGGCCTGCACATAGGCGGTTCCGTCGCGCATCAGCGCGGTGCGGATGGCGATCGCGAAGTCGGCGTTGCCGGCGAAGTCGAGGTAGCCGACCACGCCGCCGTAGAGGCCGCGGCGCGTCTTCTCCACCTCTTCGATGAGCTCCATGGCCCGCACCTTCGGGGCCCCCGACAGCGTGCCGGCCGGGAAGCAGGCCGTCACCGCGTCCAGCGCGGTGCGGCCCTCGCCCAGCATCCCGGTCACCGTCGACACCAGGTGCATGACGTGGCTGTAGCGCTCGATGTGGCTGTAGTCCTCGACGCGAACCGTGCCCGGCGTGCACACCCGGCCGAGGTCGTTGCGGCCGAGGTCGACCAGCATCAGATGCTCGGCGCGTTCCTTGTCGTCGGCCAGCAGCTCCTTCTCCAGCAGCTGATCCTCTTCCTCGTTCTGGCCGCGCCACCGGGTCCCGGCGATCGGATGCGTCCTCGCCCGGCCCTCGGTGACCGTGACCAGCGCCTCCGGACTGGACCCGACGATCGAAAAGTCCGTTGCCCCAGCACTATTCGGCACGTGCATCAGGTACATGTAGGGGCTGGGGTTGGTCACCCGCAGAATGCGGTAGACGTCGATCGGGTCGACGCCGGTGTCCATCTCGAAGCGCTGGGACGGCACCACCTGAAACGCCTCGCCGGCCGCGATCTGCTCGACGAGGTACTCCACGATCTTGCCGTACTCCTCGACGGTGCGCTGGGCTCGATACCGCGGCTCGGGCCTGCTGAAGGTGGCAACCGTCGACGGCAGCGGCTGACCCAGCGCCGTGGTCATCACATCCAGCCGCGCGATCGCGTCGTCGTAGGCCTCGTCGACCCGCTCGTCGGTGCCGTTCCAGTTCACCGCGTTGGCGATCAGCGTGATGGTGCCCTCGTGGTGGTCGACCGCCGCCAGGTCGGTGGCCAGCAGCAACAGCATGTCCGGCAGCTGAAGGTCGTCGACGGCCAGCTCGGGCAGCCGCTCCAGACGCCGCACCAGGTCATAGGCGAAAAAGCCGACCATGCCGCCCGACAGCGGCGGAAGCCCCGGCTTGATCTCGTCGGGGGCCGCCGTGGCCAGCAGCTCCAGGGTGGCCCGAAGCGCGTGCAGCGGGTCGCCTCCGGTGGGCGCGTCGCGAGGCACCGCACCCAGCCACACCGCTTCGCCGTCGCGCACGGTCAGCGCCGACGGCGAACCCGCGCCGATGAACGACCACCGCGACCAGGAGCGGCCGGTCTCGGCGGACTCGAGCAGGAACGTGCCGGGGCGGTCGGCGGCGAGTTTGCGGTAGGCCGACAGCGGCGTCTCGGCGTCGGCCAGGACCTTGCGGGTCACCGGAACCACCCGATGCTCGGCCGCGAGCTGGCGAAATTCCTCCCGTGAGGTGGTGGCGGCGAGGTGGGCGTGCACCGAACCATCCTCGCAGATGGGGCGGGGCGGCTCGGGCGTAACCTGACGCAATGAAAACCGGTGACACCGTGGCGGACTTCGAGCTTCCCGATCAGACGGGAACGCCACGCAAGCTCAGCGCCCTGCTCTCCGACGGACCCGTGGTCCTGTTCTTTTATCCGGCCGCGATGACGCCCGGCTGCACCAAGGAGGCTTGCCACTTCCGCGACCTGGCCTCGGAATTCGCCGCGGTGGGGGCGAACCGGGTGGGCATCAGCGTCGACCCCGTGCAGAAGCAGGCCAAATTCGCCGACACACAGAACTTCGACTACCCGCTGCTGTCGGACACCGACGGCGCCGTCGCCAGCCAGTTCGGCGTCAAGCGCGGCCTGCTGGGCAAGCTGATCCCCGTCAAACGCACGACGTTCGTCATCGACACCGACCGCACCGTGCTCGACGTGATCTCCAGCGAGCTCAGCATGGACACCCACGCCGACAAGGCGCTGCAGACGCTGCGGGCCCGATCGTCGGCTTAATCGGTTGCGCCAGTTAGCCTTACGGATTGATCGCCAGAAAAACGAACGCGGCTAGCAGCACCAGATGCACCTCGCCCTGCAGCCGGGTGGCCCGGCCGGGCACCACTGTCAACATGCTGATCACGACGGTCAGCGCGAGCAGCACCAACTGGGTTGGGCCGAGGCCCAGGATCAGCGGTCCTTGCAGCCAGACCGATGCCAACGCGATAACCGGGATGGTGAGCCCGATGCTTGCCATCGCCGAGCCATAAGCCAGGTTCAGGCTGGTCTGGATGCGGCCGCGCCGCGCCGCGCGCGCCGCGGCGAGCGTCTCCGGCAGCAGCACCAGCGAGGCAATGACCACGCCCACGAACGACTGCGGGAATCCGGCCGCCGCCACCGCACGCTCGATGACGGGCGATTCCACGTTGGCCAGGCCCACCACCGCGACCAGCGCGACGAGCAGCAGCGCCAGGCTGATCAGCGCAGACCGCGTGGTCGGCGGCGCGGCATGGCTTTCATCCTCCGCGTACAGGCTTTTCTGGCCCTTCTGCGCGATCGGCAGAAAGAAGTTGCGGTGCCGAACGGTCTGGGTGAACACGAACAGCAGGTACACCAAGAGCGTGGCGATCGCGGCGAAGGCCAGCTGGCTGGGGGTGAACTCCTGGCCCTGATGGCCGGTGGTGACGGCGGGCAGTACCAGGCTCAACGTGGCCACCGTCGTGAGCGTGGCCAGCACGGCTCCAGTGCCCTCGGCGTTGAACAGTGTCTCGCCGTAGCGCCGGGAGCCGAGCAGCAGCGACAAACCGGCGATTCCGTTGGTGGTGATCATCAGAGCGGCGAACGCGGTGTCCCTGGCCAGCGTCGCGGCCTCGTTGCCGCCGGACGCCATCAGAGTGACGATGAGGGCCACCTCGATGACCGTCACCGCGACCGCGAGGATCAGCGAACCGAACGGTTCGCCGACCCGGTGCGCGACCACCTCCGCGTGGTGCACCGCGGCCAGTACCGCACCGGTCAGAAGTGCGCCCTCGACCGTGGCGAGTACCGGCCCGGGCTTATCACCCCAGGTCGCTGCCAGCGCGATGAGGGCAACCAGCGGTACCAGCACGGTCCAGGACACGCGTCTCGACATCGCCCACCATTCCCATCGAAGTCATCCGCCCGCGCCTTCGCACAAGCGCGCGGCATCGTCAGTAGCATGCTCACATGCCGCAAAGCGAGGGCTTGGCAGAAGGAGAGGTTTTTGCCGGGTACACCATCGTTCGCCGGCTGGGGACCGGCGGCATGGGCCAGGTGTATCTGGCCCAGCACCCGCGACTGCCCCGCCGCGACGCCCTCAAAATCCTGCCCCGCGAACTGACCGCGAACGACGAATTCCGCCAGCGCTTCAACCGCGAGGCCGACCTGGCCGCCAACCTGTATCACGAGCACATCGTCGGCATCCACGACCGCGGCGAATATCAAGGGCGACTGTGGATCTCGATGGACTACGTGGAGGGCACCGACGCCGCTGAGCTGCTGCGCGCCCACTACCCGTCCGGGATGCCGAAAACCCAAGTCGTCGAGATCATTTCGGCCGTCGCCGACGCGCTCGACTACGCCCACTCACGCGGGCTGCTGCACCGCGACGTCAAACCCGCCAACATCCTGCTGACCGATGCCGCCCGGAGACGGATCCTGCTCGCCGATTTCGGCATCGCCCGCGAACTCGGCGAGATCAGCGGCCTCACCGCGACGAACATGCTGGTGGGGACCACCGCCTACTGCGCGCCCGAGCAACTGCAGGGCTTGAACCTGGACGGACGGGCCGACCAATACGCGCTGGGCTGCACCGCATTCAACCTGTTGACCGGGTCCGCCCCGTTTCAGCATTCCAACCCGGCGGTGGTCATCACCCAGCATCTGTCCGCGCCGCCGCCGCGCATCGGCGAGCGCCGACCCGAATTGGCCGACCTCGACGGCGCCCTCGCCAAGGCGCTCGCCAAACAACCCGACGACCGGTACCCGACGTGCGCCGACTTCGCGGCGGCGCTGGGCGGCCCGCCGACAGCCGTCGCCGCACCGACCGAGGTGATCGCGACGGCCCGCGCCGCGGCGCCGCAACCGGCGAAGGCGCGCGGTCGCCGGCTGGGGGCATGGGCCGCGGCGCTGGTCGCCGTCGCCCTGGTCGTGGTCGCGGTGGTGGTGGGCGTCCAGATGCTCGGCGGCAAGTCGGCAAAACCGGCCGGCAGCCATGCGGCGCGTTCCGCGGCGCCAACGGGCGGCGACAGCGCCGCCACCCCCACTACACCGGCGATCAAGCTGACCAGCCAGCTCACGGACCAATCGGGTGTGCTCGGCCCCCTCGAGTCCGACGCCGTGCAGCGCGCGCTCACCAAGCTCTACAACGGTCAGGGCACCCGGCTCTGGGTGGTCTACGTCAGGAATTTCGGCGGCCTCAAGCCGTTCCGGTGGGCCGAGGACACCATGCGCACCAACAACTTCACCGACGCCGACGCCATGCTCGCCGTGGCCACCGACGAAACCTCCTTCTCGTTCCGGGTGCCGGCCGCCGCGACCAACGGAAAGGCCATCGACGTCGAGATCATCCGCCGCGACCGGATCTCCCCGGCCGTCGTCCGCCACGAATGGGCCCGCGCGGCGATAGCCGCCGCGAACGGGTTGGACATTGCAGCCAGTTAGCGCCGGGCTAGCCCTCGGGTTCCAGCAGCGCGTCGGCGTCGAAGCAGCTGTGATCGCCGGTGTGGCAGGCGCCGCCGACCTGGTCGACGATCAGCAGCACGGCGTCGCCGTCGCAGTCCAGCCGCACCGAATGGACGTGCTGGGTGTGGCCGGACGTTTCACCCTTGATCCACTGTTCGCCGCGCGATCGCGAATAGTACGTGGCCTCACGGGTTTCCAGGGTGCGGGCCAGCGCCGCGTCGTCCATCCATGCGACCATCAGCACGTCGCCGCTGCCGCGCTCCTGCACGACGGCGGTGAACAGTCCGTCGGCATTGCGCCTCAGTCGCGCGGCGATGTTCGGGTCCAGCGTCATCGCACGGTGATCCCTTCTGCGGCCATCGCGGCCTTCACCTCTCCGATGGTCAGCTCGCGAAAATGAAAGACGCTGGCCGCCAACACCGCATCGGCCCCGGCGGCGACCGCGGGCGCGAAGTGTTCGGCCGCCCCCGCCCCGCCGCTGGCGATCACCGGCACCGTGACCGCGGCGCGGACCGCGCGCAGCATGGGCAGGTCGAAGCCGGCCTTGGTGCCGTCGGCGTCCATCGAGTTCAGCAGGATCTCCCCCACCCCGAGCTCGGCGCCGCGGGCCGCCCACTCGACGGCGTCGATCCCGGTGCCGCGGCGGCCCCCGTGGGTGGTGACCTCCCAGCCCGATGGTGTCGGCGCCGACGCGGGAGGCACGGTGCGGGCGTCCACCGACAGCACGATGCACTGCGAGCCGAACTGCCGGGCCATCTCCGCCAGCAGGTCCGGGCGGGCGATGGCGGCGGTGTTGACCGAGACCTTGTCGGCCCCCGCGCGCAGCAGCACGTCGACGTCGGCCACCGTGCGCACCCCGCCGCCGACCGTCAGCGGGATGAACACCTGCTCGGCGGTGCGGCGCACCACCTCCAACATGGTCGCCCGGCCCGACGAGGATGCGGTCACGTCCAGGAAGGTCAGCTCGTCGGCGCCCTCGGCGTCGTAGACGGCCGCAAGCTCCACCGGGTCGCCGGCGTCGCGGAGGTTGGCGAAGTTGACGCCCTTGACCACCCGCCCGTCGTCGACGTCCAGGCACGGGATCACGCGCACGGCCAGTCCGGTTTGCGAGTGCATCAGTAATCCCCCGGATCGCCCGTGGCGCGCAGGATTTCGAGGATCTCGTCGTGTGCGCCGGGCGCGGCGGCCAGCACCGACCGCGACTCCGGGGTCCACGGCTCGCCGGCCAGCGTGGTGACGATGCCGCCCGCGGCGCGCACCTGCGCCACACCCGCGGCGTGATCCCAGACGTGGCCGCCGAAAGTGATTGCGCCACCCAGTATTCCGTCGGCGACATAGACCAGGTCGATGCCCGTCGACCCGTGCATGCGCAACCGCGACGACACCCGGCTGAGCTTCTCCAGCACCGCCAGCCGGTAGCGGCCCGGGAAGCGGCCGCGCGAGCCGGCGGTGAAGGTGCCGACGGCCACGAGCGCGTCCGCCAGCTCGGTGTGGGCCAGCGGCGGCCGCGGCACACCGTTTCTCATCAGCGGACCACCCGCGACGGCGGTGTAGCGGTCGCCGGTGAACGGCAACCAGGTCAGGCCGGCCACCGGCTCGCCCTCGTGCAGCAGGCCCAACAGGATCGCGGCCATCGGCGACCCGGCGGCGTAGTTGAACGTGCCGTCCACGGGGTCCAGCACCCACACCCACGGCGAGTCGACGCCCGGGCCGCCGAATTCCTCGCCGTGCACCCCGATTCCGGTGGCGTCTTCCAGCGCGGCGACGACCTGCCGCTCGATGGCGAGGTCGACCTCGGTGGCGAAGTCGTTGCCCTTCTTGCGGATCGCCGAGCCGGCGCGGTGGCCCTCCAGGAACCGCGGCACCGCCGCATCCAGGACCGCCGACGCCTCGGCTACCAGCGCGTCCAAATCCATTGCGGCGCTACTCCCGCACCGCGGCCAGCGCCTGCGGCAGGGTGAACCGCCCGGCGTAGAGGGCCTTTCCGACGATGGCGCCCTCCACCCCGCGGCCGGTGAGGGTGGCGATGGCGCGCAGGTCGTCGAGGCTGGACACCCCGCCGGAGGCGATCAGCGGCGCTCGCGTGTTTTCCGCGACGGCGGCCAGCAGCTCGATGTTGGGGCCGCCGAGCGTGCCGTCCTTGGTGACGTCGGTGACCACGAACCGCGAACATCCTTCGCGGTCAAGGCGTTCCAGCACGTCCCACAGGTCGCCGCCGTCGGTTTCCCAGCCGCGGCCGCGCAGCCGGTGCGCGCCGTCGGTGACCTGTACGTCCAGCCCGACGGCGACCCTGTCGCCGTGCTCGGCGATCGCCCGCGCGCACCACTGCGGGTTTTCCAGCGCGGCGGTCCCCAGGTTGACCCGCGCGCAGCCGGTGGCCAGCGCGGCGGCCAGGGAGTCGTCGTCGCGGATGCCGCCGGACAGCTCCACCGCGACGTCGAGCTTGCCCACCACCTCGGCGAGCAGTTCGCGGTTGGAGCCGCGGCCGAACGCGGCGTCGAGGTCCACCAGATGGATCCAGTCGGCCCCGTCGCGCTGCCAGCCCAGGGCGGCGTCCAGCGCGGAGCCGTACTCGGTTTCGCTGCCGGCCTTGCCCTGGACCAGGCGCACGGCGCGACCGTCGACCACGTCGACGGCGGGTAGCAGAATCAACACACTTTCTCCTCTGCGCCGAGACTGCAACTAGCGACGCGTCCTCTCGGCGTTTGTGTCGCTAGTTGCAGTCTCGCGGTGTGGTTCACAGTCCCTTGACCCAGTTGCTCAGCACGGCCGCCCCGGCGTCCCCGCTCTTCTCCGGGTGGAATTGGGTGGCGGCCAGCGGGCCCTCCTCTACCGCGGCCAAGAACGGCACCCCGTGGGTGGCCCACGTCAGCACCGCGTCCGGGGAGCCCTCCCAGGACTGCGCGGCGTAGGAGTGCACGAAGTAGAACCGGGCGCCCGGGTCCAGGCCGTCGAACAGCACGCTGCCCGGCCCGGGCCGCACCACGTTCCAGCCCATGTGCGGGATCACCGGGGCGTCCAGCCGGGTGACGGCCCCGGGCCACTGCCCGCAGCCCGTCGTCTCCACCCCGAACTCGACGCCGCGGGCGAACAGGATCTGCATGCCGACACAGACCCCCAGCACCGGGCGCCCGGCGGCGACCCGCTCGGCGATTATCCGCTCCCCCGCGATCTTGCGCAGGCCGGTCATGCAGGCCTCGAAAGCGCCGACACCCGGCACCACCAGGCCGTCGGCGGCCGCCGCCGCGCGGGCGTCGGCGGTCACCTCGACGGCCGCGCCGGCCCGTTGCAGCGCGCGCTGGGCCGAGCGCAGGTTACCCGAGCCGTAGTCCAGAACCACGACTGATCTTGTTGTCACAGAACGCCTTTGGTCGACGGCACACCGGAGGTCCGCGGGTCGGGCTCGACCGCCTGGCGCAACGCGCGGGCCACCGCCTTGTACTGCGCCTCGGTGATGTGGTGCGGGTCGCGGCCGTAGAGTACGCGCACGTGCAGCGCGATGCGGGCGTTGGCGGCCAGCGTCTCGAACACGTGCCGGTTGACGACGGTGTGGTAGGGCACCGAACTGCCGGCAATCGTGATGTGCCGCAGGTGATCCGGTTCGCCGGTGTGCACGCAGTACGGCCGCCCGGACACGTCGACTGCGGCGTGCGCCAGCGCCTCGTCCATCGGGATGAAGGCGTCGCCGAAGCGCCGGATGCCCTTCTTGTCGCCGAGGGCCTGCCCGAGCGCCTGGCCCAGCGCGATCGCGGTGTCCTCGATGGTGTGATGCGCCTCGATCTCCACGTCGCCCTTCGTGCGCACGGTCAGGTCGAAGCTGGCATGGCTGCCCAATGCCGTCAGCATGTGGTCGTAGAACGGCACCCCGGTGTCGACGTGCACCTGCCCGGTGCCGTCGAGGTCGAGCTCGACGACGATGTCGGATTCCTTGGTGCGCCGCTCGATGCGGGCGCGACGGGGTTCGGTGCTCACTGGGCTCCTACTGGTGTGGCGGGCGCCAATTCGGTCGCCGCGATCTGGGCGCTGACTCGCAGGAACGCGTCGTTCTCGACGGCCAGCCCGGTGGTGGCGCGCAGGTACCCGGGGATCCCGACATCGCGGATCAGGATGCCGGCGTCCAGGTAGCGTTGCCAGGTGGCCGGCGCGTCGGCGAACTGACCGAACAGCACGAAGTTCGCGTCGCTCGGGATCACCCGAAAGCCCATGCCGCTCAATGCCTTTGTGACGCGTTCGCGCTCGGCGACCAGGGTGGCGACGCTGCCCAGCGTGTCGTCGGCGTGCCGCAGGGCGGCCCGGGCCGCGGCCTGGGTGACCGACGACAGGTGGTAGGGCAGCCGCACCAGCAGCATCGCGTCGATCACCGCCGGCGTGGCGATCAGATAGCCGAGCCTGCCGCCGGCGAAGGCGAACGCCTTGCTCATGGTGCGTGTGACGACGAGGCGGGTCGGATACTCCCCGACCAGCGCCACGGCGCTGGGCACCGACGAGAACTCCCCGTAGGCCTCGTCGACGATCAAGATCCCCGGTACCACGTCGAGCAGCCGCCGCAGGTCCTGCAGCGAAACGCTCTGTCCCGACGGGTTGTTGGGGCTGGCGATGAACACCACGTCGGGCCTGCGGTCGGTGACGGCGGCGACGGCGGCGTCGACGTCGAGGCTGAAGTCGTCGGCGCGGGCCGCCTCGATCCACTCGGTGTGGGTGCCGCCGGAGATGATCGGGTGCATCGAGTACGACGGCGTGAACCCGATGGCGCTGCGCCCCGGTCCGCCGAACGCCTGCAGCAGTTGCTGCAGGACCTCGTTGGAACCATTGGCGGCCCAGAGGTTTTCCACGCCGAGCGGCGTGCCGGTCTGCGCGGTGAGGTAGGCGGCCAGGTCTTCGCGCAGGGCCACCGCGTCGCGGTCGGGGTAGCGGTGCAGGTCGGCGGCCGCCGCGGCCACCGAGCGCGTCACGTCGTCGACGAGCGCCCGGGTGGGCGGGTGCGGGTTCTCGTTGGTGTTCAGCCGCACCGGGACCGCCAATTGCGGTGCGCCATAGGGCGATTTGTCGCGCAGGTCGTCGCGCAGCGGCAGGTCGTCCAGCGTGGGCTTGTCGGGTTCGGTCATCGCTCGAACCTCCGCCGGATCGCCTCGCCGTGCGCCGGCAGGTCTTCGGCCTCGGCCAGCGTGACCACGTGTCCGGAGACGTCTTTGAGCGCCGCCTCGGTGTAGTCGACGACGTGGATGCCGCGCAAAAAGGTCTGCACCGACAGGCCACTGGAGTGCCGCGCGCTGCCGCCGGTCGGCAGCACGTGGTTGGAGCCCGCGCAGTAGTCGCCGAGGCTCACCGGCGCGTACGGGCCGACGAAAATGGCTCCGGCCGAACGTATTCGGCCGGCGACCCGCGGCGCATCGGCGGTCTGGATCTCCAGGTGCTCGGCGGCGTAGGCGTTGACCACCGTGATCCCGGCGTCGAGGTCGTCGACCAGGATGATGCCCGACTGGCGTCCGGTCAGGGCGGCCGTCACCCGCTCGCGGTGCACCGTGGTCCGCAGCTGGGCCGCCACCTCGGCGTCGGTGGCCGCGGCGAGGTCCTGGCTGGGGGTGACCAGCACGCTGCCGGCCATCTCGTCGTGTTCGGCCTGGCTGATCAGGTCGGCGGCCAGGTGCGCCGGGTCGGCGGTGTTGTCGGCCAGGATCGCGATCTCCGTCGGGCCGGCCTCGGCGTCGATGCCCACCCGCGAGCGGCAGAGCCGCTTGGCGGCGGTCACGTAGATGTTGCCCGGCCCGGTGATCATGTCGACCGGCGCCAGGTCGGCGCCGTCGGTGTCGGTTCCGCCGTAGGCCAGCAACGCCACCGCCTGCGCGCCGCCCACCGCCCAGACCTCGTCGACGCCCAGCAGCCGGGCCGCGGCCAGGATCGTCGGATGCGGCAAGCCTTCGAGCCGGCCCTGCGAGCGGCTCTGCGGCGGGCTGGCCACCACCAGCGAGTCGACACCGGCGACCTGCGCGGGCACCACGTTCATCACCACGCTGGACGGGTAGACGGCGTTGCCGCCGGGCACGTACAGGCCGACCCGCTCGACGGGGACCCACCGCTCGGTTACCGTCGCGCCCGGGCCGAGCGTGGTGGTGACGTCGGCGCGGCGCTGGTCGGCGTGCACGGCGCGGGTCCGCTCGATCATCGCCCGCAGCGCGTCCCGCACGTCCTCGTCCAGCCCGGCCAGCGCGTGCCGCAGCGCCGCGTCGGGCACCCGCACGGCCGCCGGCCGCACGTCGTCGAACTTCGCCCCGAATTCCAGGGCCGCGTCGGCCCCGCGCTCGGCGACGGCCTGCACGATCGGCCGCACCTGGGGCAGCACGGTCTCCACGTCGGCGCCGCCGCGCGGCAGCGTGGCCCGCAGCCGGGCGGCCGTCAGCTCCGCGCCCCGCAGGTCGATGCGGGCCAGCACGGGTTGCGGCGTGGCAGTCACGGGGTCCATTCTCCCAGAGCAGCTCAACTGGATATCCGACCGGTAGTGTGGCCGTCATGCCCGCGAAGGATCACCCCAACAACGCTCCCGGTGTCCCGATGGTGTTTCCGCCCTGGTTCGAGCGCTTCCAGATCAAGTACTTCAACCCGGTGGTCAAGCCGATCGCCCGGTTTCTGCCCGGGACCGCGACCATCAAGCATCGCGGCCGCACGTCCGGCAAGCAGTACGAGACCGTCATCACGCCCTACCGCAAGGGCAATGTGCTGGCGATCGCGCTGGGCCACGGCAAGACGAACTGGGTGAAGAACGTGCTGGCCGCCGGCGAGGCGGACGTCCAGTTCAGCCGCAACCGCGTGGTCCACATCACCAACCCACGCATCTTGCCGGCCGGCTCCGACGGCCCGGAAGCTGAGGCCCTGCCGCGGATGGCCCGCGCGCAGCTGCGCCGCATCGGCGTCTTCGTCGGCGACGTGGCCTGAGCTCCCCCGTCTAACCCGCCGAACGTGCGCAGATGCACGGGAACTCGCGGCGTGTCGCGTACAAACCCGCACGCTCGACGGAGAAGCGTGGGGCGGGAAGCTACATGTCCAGGCCGATGTCGAGCACCCGGACCGAGTGGGTCAGCGCGCCGACGGCCAGGTAATCCACCCCGGTCGCGGCGTAGGTCGCCGCGGTGTCCAGGCTGAGCCCGCCGGAGGACTCCAGCAGCACGGCGGGCGCCCGGGAGTTCCTGCGCTGCACGGCGGTCTGCGTCTGCCACACCGGGAAGTTGTCCAGCAGGATCAGCTCGGGCTTCTCGGGCAGCACCTCGTCGAACTGCTCGAGGGAGTCCACCTCGACCTCGCAGGGCAGCTCGGGCGCGACCTCGCGCACGGCGCGCAGTGCCTCGACCACCGACCCGGCGGCCGCCACATGGTTGTCCTTGATCAGGGCCGCGTCGCCCAGGCCCAACCGGTGGTTGACGCCGCCGCCGACACGCACCGCGTACTTCTGCAGCGCACGCAGGCCGGGCAGCGTCTTGCGGGTGTCGCGGACCTTGGCCTTGGTGCCGCTCACCGCGTCGACCCAGGCCGCCGTCGCGGTGGCGATCCCCGACAGGTAGCAGATGAGGTTCAGCATGGTCCGCTCGGCGGTCAACAGGCCGCGGGTTTGGGCACGCACCGTCAACACCGGCGCGCCCGGTTGCGCCCGGGCTCCGTCGTCGACACGGTCCAGCACCTGGTAGCCGTTGGCGCCGAGCACCTCGTCGAGCACCAGCAGCGCGATGTCCAGCCCGGCGATCACGCCCGCCTCCCGCGGCACCATCGACGCCGTGGCGACCGCGTCGGCCGGCACCGTCGCCGCCGTGGTGACGTCGGGCCCGTAGCGCAGATCCTCCTGCAGTCCCCGACGGATGACGTCCAGGGCGGCGCCGCGCTCGCAGTCGGAAAGAGTCGTCAACACACGGCCGCCAATGCCTCGGCCCGCACCTGGCCGTCGGCCAGCCGAACCTCGATGCTGCGCGCCTGGTCCGGCGCGGCGTCCGGGAACTCCGCGCGATGGTGGCAGCCCCGGCTTTCGTTGCGCGCCAACGCCGCCGCGGCCACCGCGCGCGCGGTCAGCGTCAGCGCCACGTCCTCGAAATCTCGACGGCCCGCGACGTTGCGAATCCCCGCCCGGGCCAGGGTGTCCGACAACTCCCGCAGCCCAACGGCGTTGCGCACCACCGACGCGTCCCGGCTCATCGCGCCCTGCAGTTCCCGGCGCTGCGCCGCGGTGTACACGATCGGCTCGGGTGCGGCCGCGGGGGAGCGCCCGGCCGCCGCCGCGTGGGCGGCCGCGGCGCGTCCGGCGCGGCCGCCGACCACCAAGCCCTCCAGCAGGCTGTTGGACGCCAGGCGATTTGCGCCGTGCATCCCGGTGCGGGCCACCTCGCCGGCGGCGAACAGCCCCGGCATCTCGGTTTGACCGCACACGTCGGCGACAACGCCGCCGCAGCTGTAGTGCGCGCCCGGCACGACCGGAATGGGTTGGCGCACCGGGTCGATGCCCGCCGAGCGGCATGCGGCCGTCACGGTCGGGAAGCGGGCCTCGAAACCGTCGATGCCGCGGGCGTCGAGGTAGACACACGCGTCGCCGGTGGCCCTCAGCCGCGCATCGATGGCCGCCGCGACGACGTCGCGTGGCGCCAGGTCGCCCATCGGGTGAACGCCGGCGGTCACCGAATTGCCTTGCCCGTCAAGCAGTATCGCACCCTCGCCGCGGATGGCCTCGGTGACCAGCGGCCGCCGGCCGCCGCCTCGGCCGCCAAACAGCATGGTCGGGTGGAACTGGATGAACTCGAGGTCGCTGACCGCGACACCGGCCCACAACGCCAGCGCGATCCCGTCGCCGGTTGAGCCCTCGGGGTTGGTGGTCGCGCCGTACAGGTGCCCGAGCCCGCCGGACGCCAGGATCACCGACGGGGCGCTGATGATCCCGATCCCGCCCGGGTTGCCCACCGACACCCCGGTCACCGCTTCCTCCCCAAAGGAGCCGTCGTGCAGCACCCGTAGCGCGACGTGACCGGTGCGGATGTCCAGCATGGCCGCGGCGTGGTCGAGCGCCCGCTGCACCTCGGCGCCGGTGGCGTCGCCCCCGGCGTGCACGATGCGCCGCCGCGAGTGCCCGCCCTCCCGCGTCACGTCCCAGCGGCCGGGGACCGATTCGTCGAATCGCGCTCCGTCGCCGACCAATTCGGACACCGCGCGGTAGCCGTCGGCGACGATCGAGCACACCGCGTCCGGGTCGCACAGGCCCGCGCCGGCGGCCAGCGTGTCGGCGACGTGGGCGTCCACCGAGTCGTCGTTGTCCGGCAGGACCACCGCGATGCCGCCCTGCGCGTAGTGCGTCGCCGTCACGCCCCGCGTCTGGTCGGCCTTGCTCAGCACGACGACCCGGCGGCCGGCGCGGTGGGCGGCCAGCCCGGCGGCCAAACCCGCGACGCCGGTGCCGATCACGACGACGTCGGCGCTGTCCGTCCAGGCCGGGCGCGCGATCATTCGCCGCCGCCCGGCTGTCCGATCTCGATCATTCGCTGCACGCTGCGCCGGGCCGCCGCCGCGATCTGCGGGTCGACGTCGACTTCGTCGGCGCCCTCGACCAGGCAGCGCAGCAGGGCCGCCGGGGTGATCATCTTCATGTACTTGCACGACGCGCGGTCGTTGACCGCGCGGAAGTCGACTTCCGGTGCCGCCCGGCGCAACTGGTACAACATGCCGACCTCGGTGGCGACCAGGACCTTGCGGGCGTGCGTGGCGCCGGCGGCCTCGAGCATGCCGCCGGTGGACAGGATCCGCACCCGGTCCCGCGGGAAGGCGCCCTCGCCGGCGAGGTACAAAGCAGAAGTGGCGCAACCGCATTCGGGGTGCACGAACAATTCGGCGTCGGGGTTGGCGCGGGCCTGCTCGGTGAGCTCGTCGCCGTTGATCCCGGCGTGCACGTGGCATTCGCCCGCCCACACGTGCAGGTTCGTGCGGCCGGTCACGCGGCGGACATGGGCGCCGAGGAATTGGTCCGGGCAGAACAACACCTCGCGATCGGGGTCGATGGACTCGACCACGTCGACCGCGTTGGACGAGGTGCAGCAGATGTCGGTGAGCGCCTTCACCGCCGCGGTGGTGTTGACGTAGGAGACGACGACGGCGCCGGGGTGCTCGTCCTTCCAGGCGCGCAGCTCGTCGGGGGTGATGGAGTCGGCCAGCGAGCAGCCGGCCCGCTGATCCGGGATCAGCACGGTCTTGTCGGGGCTCAGGATCTTGGCGGTCTCGGCCATGAAGTGCACGCCGCAGAACACGATGGTGTCCTCGGGCGCCTCGGCGGCGATCCGCGACAGCGCCAGCGAATCGCCGACGTGGTCGGCGACGTCCTGGATGGCGGGCAGCTGGTAGTTGTGCGCGAGCACGGTGGCGTTGCGCAGGTCTGCCAGTCGGCGGATCTCGGCTGCCCACTGCGCGTCGCCGTCGACACCGGTGTAGCCGGTGGGCGAATCGGTGATGCCGGCAATCAGGTCGTCCGCGAGCGTGTCCATGCGATTCAAAACCGTCACGGAGAAGCTCCTTTCGCGTCCGGGAGGTTTTCGACTTACAATCGAAAACATGGCCCATGGTAGCACCGCGCACGAGGTGCTTGCGGTCGTGTTCCAGGTTCGCCAGGTCGCCCATCAGGTTACGAGGGGTCCGCGAGCGGAAAAACCGCAGCTTAACGTGCTGTTATGGCAACGTGCCCGCGACCCGCAGAAGGGCGCGTGGTCGCTGCCGGGCGGGCGGCTGCGCAACGACGAGGACATGACCACGTCGGTGCGGCGCCAGCTGGCCGAGAAGGTCGACCTGCGGGAGCTGGCGCACCTCGAACAGCTCGCCGTGTTCTCCGATCCCGACCGGGTGCCCGGCACCCGGATGATCGCGTCCACCTTCCTGGGCCTGGTGCCCTCCCCCGCCACGCCCGAGCTGCCGCTGGACACCCGCTGGCATCCGGTCAACGCGCTGCCGTCGATGGCGTTCGACCACGGCCCGATGGTGGCGCACGCCCGCGCCCGGCTGGTCGCCAAGATGTCGTACACCAACATCGGATTCGCCTTGGCGCCAAGGGAATTCGTCCTGTCGACCCTTCGGGACATCTATGGCGCCGCGCTGGGCTATCAGGTCGACGCGACGAACCTGCAACGCGTGCTGGTCCGCCGCGGGGTCATCACCCAGACCGGCACCATGGCGCAATCCGGCCGCAGCGGCGGCCGACCGGCGGCGCTGTACCACTTCACCGACTCCCAGCTGAGGGTCACCGACGAATTCGCCGCGCTAAAGCCCCCGGGCGTGGCTGGTCAGCCGTCGAGTGACGCGACGGTAAATTAGGCGACAGTGGCGCCGGCGACTCGCCGGGAGCCGACGAGAACTGGCTCACAATGCGGCGGTTGCGCTTTAGTTACCGGGCGTTCATGCGCAAGAATGCCGGTTGGCCAAGAAGGGATCCTCAATGGTTGAGCTCGGCAATCTGGCGGGTGTGCGCGGCGCCGAGTGGATCGGTCGGCCACCGCACGAGGAACTGCAGCGCAAGGTGCGTCCGCTGCTGCCCTGTGACGACCCGTTCTACCAGCCGCCGCCCGGGTTTCAGCACGCCGAGCCCGGCACCGTGCTGCGCTCGCGCGAGGTCGAGCTGGCGTTCCTGGGCCTGGTGCCGCAACCCGTCAGGGCCACCCAGCTGCTGTACCGCACGATGGACCTCAACGGCGAGCCCGAGGCGTCGGTCACCACGGTGATCGTCCCGGCCGAGCTGGCCGAGGGGCAGACCTGTCCGCTGCTGTCGTATCAGTGCGCGATCGACGCCGTGTCGTCGCGCTGTTTTCCCTCGTACGCGATGCGCAGGAAGGCGAAGGCGCTCGGGTCGCTGGCCCAGCTGGAGCTCCTGCTGGTCGCCGCCGCCGTCGCCGAGGGCTGGGCGGTCTCGGTGCCCGACCACGAGGGCCTCGGAGGCACCTGGGGCGCGCCGTACGAGCCGGGGTATCGCATCCTCGACGGAATCAGGGCCGCGCTGAGCTCCGAGCGCCTCGGGTTGTCCCCGTCGGCGCCCATCGGACTGTGGGGCTACTCCGGCGGCGGCCTGGCCAGCGCCTGGGCCGCCGAGATGTGCGGCGACTACGCGCCCGAGCTGGACATCGTCGGGGCGGTGCTGGGCTCGCCCGTCGGCGACCTGGGCAACACCTTCCGCCGCCTCAACGGCAAGTTCTTCGCCGGGCTGCCCGCGCTGGTGGTGGCCGCGCTGACGCACGTCTACCCCGACCTGGACCGGGTGATCAAGGAGCACACCAACGACGAGGGGCGCGCCCTGCTGGACTCGCTGAAGACGATGACGACCGCGGAGGCGGTCCTGCGGATGGCCGGCAAGAACATGGGCGACTACCTCGACGAGCCGCTCGAGGACATCCTGTCCACGCCGGAGATCACGCACGTCTTCCAGACCATCAAGTTGGGCGCGGTGGTGCCGACCCCGCCGGTCCTGATCGTGCAGGCCGTGCACGACTACCTGATCGACGTCAACGACATCGATGCGCTGGCCGACGCGTATTCGGCCGGCGGCGCCGAGGTCAGCTACCACCGCGACGCGTTCAACGAGCACATGCTGCTGCACCCGCTGTCCGCCCCGATGACGCTGCGCTGGCTCACCGACCGGTTCGCCCGCCGCCCGCTGAGCGACCACCTCATCCGGACCGTGTGGCCGACGGCGTTCAACCCGATGACCTACGCCGGGATGGTGCGCCTGGTCACGATCGCCGCCAAGGTCATCACCGGCCGCAAGATTCGCCACCGGCCGCTCTAGGGCCCCACAGACCCGTGTGAGACCGGGGCCTCCGGCTCCATCGGCAGCGTGGAGGACGAGCCCTCGGCGACCGGCAGGGCCCCCAGGTCGTCGCGCGCGCTCCCGGCCGCGAGCACCGCGTACACCAGGGCGGCCACGCCCGCGGGCCACAGCAGGGTGAGCACCACCTGCAGCGGTCCCGGACCGAAGAACACCGGCGGCGCCTGAACGACGTAGGCCACCGCGGGCTTTCCGAACAGCGGCACGGCGTCGAAGTTCACCGCCCCGTAGCGCAGCAGGACCCCGAGCGCCCCCACCGCCGTGGCGGCCGCGGCGACGACGACCATGCCGACCGACAGGCCGGCGACCATCCCGGGCCCCCGGCGCTCGCGCCGCTGCCACGCCCACACCGGCGCGACGACCGCCACCACCGTCAGCAGACCCAGCATCAGGCACGGCGCGTTGAAGAAGTGCTCGGATTCGCTGCCCAGGTAGTCGTGCACCCGATCACCCGCGCGGGTGATCGCCACCACCACGTGGATCGGCGGGGCGATCCACGCCCACAGGGCGCCGATCAGCACCCCGACCGCCGAAAATCCCAGCGCCGCAATGACTTTCGCGCGCGCACGCCGCGGGGCGCCGGAAGGTCCGGAAGGTTCGGTCACCGCTGTGCCTCCAAGTCGGCCGAGTCCACCGCGCCGTGGCGCGAGCAGCGCGCCCGCCAGCCGTCGGGGCGCACCTGCACCACCATCCGGCGCCCGCACTCGGCGCAGAACCGGGGAGGCTCGAGGCCCAACTGGGCCGCCGCCGGTGACACCGTGCCCCCCAACTCCCCGGTGTAGACGTTGTACACACCGGCGCTCACCGGAGCGCCCAGATCTCCAACCACGGTTCCAGTGTCTTACAAGCTGGCATTGAGCGCCTTGATGGGCATCTGCAGGTCGTCGAGCAGTTCCAGGTCGGCCTCGGCCGGGCGGCCCAGCGTGGTCAGGTAGTTGCCGACGATCACGGCGTTGATGCCGCCCAGGATGCCCTTCTTGGCGCCCAGGTCGCCCAGGGTGATCTCGCGGCCGCCGGCGAAGCGCAACATCGTGCGCGGCAGCGCCAGCCGGAACGCGGCCACCGACTTCAGCGCCTCGCTGACCGGCAGCACCTCCAGGTCGCCGAACGGCGTGCCCGGCCGCGGGTTGAGGAAGTTCAGCGGCACCTCGTCGGGCCCCAGCTCGGCGAGCTCGGCGGCGAATTCCGCCCGCTGTTCCAGCGTCTCCCCCATACCCAGGATGCCGCCGCAGCACACCTCCATGCCCGCGTCGCGCACCATCGACAGGGTCTGCCAGCGCTCCTCCCACGTGTGGGTGGTGACGACGTTGGTGAAGAACGAGCGCGCCGTCTCGAGGTTGTGGTTGTAGCGGTGCACGCCCATCGCCGACAGCTGTTCCACCTGCTCGGCGGTCAGCATGCCCAGCGAGCAGGCGATGTTGATCTCGACCTCGTTGCGGATCGCCTCGATGCCGGCCGCGACCTGAGCCATCAGCCGCTCGTCGGGTCCGCGCACCGCGGCCACGATGCAGAATTCCGTGGCGCCCGACTTGGCTGTCTGCTTGGCGGCCTCGACGAGGCTCGGGATGTCCAGCCGCGCGCTGCGCACCGGCGACGAGAACAGCCCCGACTGGGAGCAGAAGTGGCAGTCCTCGGGGCAACCGCCGGTCTTCAAGCTGATGATGCCCTCGACCTCGACCTCGGGGCCGCACCAGCGCATCCGCACCTCGTGAGCCAGCGCCAGCAGCTCATCGAGCCGGTCGTCGGGCAGCCGCAACACGCGCAGCACCTGGTCGGAGCCGAGCCCCTCACCGCGCTCCAGCACCTGCCGGCGGGCCACCGCCAGGATGTCTGCGTCGTTGCCGGTCTCGGCCGTCGGTCGAGTCGCCGCTCGCGTCACCAGGTACTCCCCTGCCTGTTTCTCGTGCCCGCGCGCCGGGACACGCCCGCCGTCGACGGCGGCCTGAACGAAAAGGTGTTCAAAGTAGGGTAACGGCCGAGGAACACGAACCATCCCTGGGTATACGAGCATGATGACTCCGCACGTCGAACACGTCGGGCACGTCGAGTACGTGGCCCACCACTACCTGCTGCTGGCCGCGCCGGCGTTCCTGCCGGCGGTGATCGTCGCGGGCGTGGTGCTGTACATCGCGCTGCGCGACCGCCGCGCCGGCCGCGGCACACCGCACGACGCCAACCAGCGATCCGACCAGCGACCCGACCCGGCCGGCAAAAAGCATGATTGACGGGCGCTGAATCGGGGCATTATCAATTCGATCGCTAACTTTCCTCCAAGTAAGAAGCGGTCGTCGGATCAATTCTCCCGGGGCGGCCCGGCGCGGTTGGGAGGCATATGACGATGAACTCGACGGAACTGACGATTGTCGCCGGCGCACCGGCGCGCGGTGCGGGGCTGAACCAGGTGATCGGGCTGTCGATCGCCGCGGCGGTGATCACCGCGGTGCTGCTGTGGGTCGGCTACGCGCACCGCAGCCATCGCATCGACTGGCTGACGCGGATCGCCGACAAGATGGGCGAGAAGTTCCACCGTCCCAATTGGGTGGCCCTGCCGGTGCTGGTGTTCACCACGTCGATCATCTGCGCGCTGTTCGGTTTCATCTGGGACGTGAGCTGGCACATCGGCAACGGCCGCGATCCCGGTCCGCTGGCCAACCCGGCGCACTACTTCATCATCATCGGACTGTTCGGCATCTTCATGGGTGGGATGCTCGCTGTCGTGCTGCCGTTCGACAGGCCCGGCCCGGCGGCGGTGCGCATCACGCAGAACTGGTATGCGCCGGTCGGCGGCGTGCTGATGGCCGGCTGCGGGTTGTACGCGATGATCGGCTTCCCGCTCGACGACATCTGGCACCGGATCTTCGGCCAGGACGTCACCCTATGGGGCCCAACGCATTTGATGATGATCGGCGGCGCCGGGTTTTCGTTGTTCGCGGTGCTGATGCTGGAGCGCGAAGGCGAGGCCGCCGAGGGCGAAAACGTCTACCACGGCGTGTTCATCAGGTTCCTGCGCTACCTGTCGTTCGGCGGCATGTTCATCGGCCTGTCGGTCTATCAGATCGAATACGACTTCGGCGTCGAGCAGTTCCGCCTGGTGTTGCAGCCGATGATGATCGCCGCCGCGGCCGCGCTGGCGGCGGTCGCCGCCCGCATCACGATGGGCCGCGGGGCCGCGATCCTGGCCGCCGTGTTCGCCATCGCGCTGCGGGGCGCCGTGGCGTTGCTCGTCGGGCCCATCCTGGGGGCACCGATCAACTGGTTCCCGCTGTACCTCGGCCCCGCGGTGGTGGTCGAGCTGGTAGCGCTGACGCCGCTTTTCAAGCGCCCCTTGGCCTTTGGCGCGGTCTGCGGCCTGGGCGTCGGCACCGTCGGGCTCTGGCTGGAGTCGCTGTGGATCGCGGCGGTGTACCACTACCCCTGGCCGGCCAGCATGTGGGGCGAGGCCCTGGCCATGGCGGTGCCCGTCGCGGTGCTGACGGGGATGTGCGGGGCGCTGTTCGGCATGGTGCTCACCGGCCAGCGCCTGCCCGGCCGGGCCGTCGGCATCACCGTCGTCGCGGTCACCGTGCTGGTGATCGGCGGCGCGGTGGCCAACGGGCTGCACATCGTCGTGCCGGGCAAAGACAGCGCCACCATCAGGTTGACCGACCAGCCCAGTCCCCCCGGGCAGCGCATGGTGTCGGCCGATGTGCAGCTCTCGCGGCCCGATATCGTTGGCCCACAGCCGGATTGGGTGACGATCCTGTCCTGGCAGGGCCGCATGGAGAACAACCGCGGCCTGCAGATCGACCGGCTCGACAAGGTCGGCCCGGGCCACTACCGCTCCACCCGGCCGATACCGGTGTGGGGATCGTGGAAGACGCTGCTGCGCGTTCAGGACGGCTACACGATGACGGCGGTGCCGATCTGGGAACCGGCCGACGACGCCATTCCCGCGCCCGAGGTTCCCGCCTTGGCGGTGAGCGACCGGCCGTTCGTCCAGGAGATCACGATCCTGCAGCGCGAGCGCGACCAGAACGCCCCGGCGTGGTTGTTCACCGCCGGCTCCATCGTGGTGCTGTTCCTCACGCTCGCGGTGATCGCCGCGCTCACCTGGGGCGCGGGCCGGATCAACAACAACCTCACCGAACCGGAGCCCGTCGAGCAGAGACGCCCGATTCCGAAAGCCGCGTAACGCGATGGTCTTTCGTGCCACTCTCATCACGACGTGGGCGGCGGGGCTGGTGTGCGGCCTGGTCGCGTGCGGGGGTTCGCCCGGCCCGCCCCCGGCGGCCGGCCTGGACGTCGACGTGACGATCGCCAACGGCCAGG
Organism: Mycobacterium sp. 663a-19; assembly: GCF_035616495.1. Taxonomy (NCBI): domain Bacteria; kingdom Bacillati; phylum Actinomycetota; class Actinomycetes; order Mycobacteriales; family Mycobacteriaceae; genus Mycobacterium; species Mycobacterium sp. 663a-19. The sequence goes on from NZ_JAPJAV010000005.1 coordinate 304,768, forward strand.
TCACGCCGACCAACGCCCGGCTGCGGGCCAGGGTGCGCCAGCCGATCACCCTGCACGTGACCAGCGACGCCACCGACGAGCTGCACGTCCACTCGACGCCCGACCACAAGTTCCAGGTCGCGGCCGCGCCGAATCAGACGTTCCGGTTCGGCGTCGACGTCCCCGGCAACGTGGAGGTCGAGCTGCATCACCTGGACCGCACGATCGCGACCATCCAAGTGCAACCGTGACCGCTGATCGCGCGGCCGTGCTGGCGCATGGCCTCGGCGGCTCGAGCGATCTCCCGGTCCCCTACGCCTACGCGATGGTCGGGGCGGCCTGGGCGCTGACGTTCACGTTCGCGTTGGTCGCGCTCGCGTGGCGGCAACCGAAGTTCGACCCCGACGCGCCCGGGCGCCCGCTGCCGGCCGCGCTGACCACCTTCGTCGACGCCCGCGCCACGCGCTGGACGGCCGCGAGCGTGGCGCTGGCGTTCGCGTTGTGGGTGGTGGCGGCCGGGCTATGGGGCCCGCAAACGCAGGACAACGGGCTGCTGGGCGCGTTCTACGTGTTGCTGTGGGTCGGGCTGGTCGCGCTGTCGCTGGCGTTCGGGCCGGTGTGGCGCGTGCTCTCGCCGGTGCGCACGGTGTACCTGCTGCTGCGGCGGGCCGTGCCGGGGCGGGTCGGCCGGCCGCGGCTGCCGTATCCCGAGGCCTGGGGCTACCGCCCGGCCGCCGCGGGCCTGTTCGCCTTCGTGTGGCTGGAACTGGCCAGCCCGAGCTCGGCGTCGCTGCCCTGGGTGAAATCGTGGCTGCTGGCCTATGTCGTGGTGTTGCTGGGCGGCGCATGGTTGTGCGGGCAGCGCTGGCTGGCCAGGGTCGACCCGTTCGGCGTGTACAGCGTTGCGGTGTCCCGGCTTTCGCCGTTTCGCCGCTCGCCGTCGACCGGCAAGATCGTCATCGGCAACCCGTTCGACCACTTGCCATCGCTGCCGGTGCGCCCCGGCGTGGTCGCGATGCTCGCGGTGCTGCTCGGGTCGACGGCGTTCGACAGCTACTCGTCGTCGCCGACGTGGCGCAACTTCGCCGACCGGCTTGCCCGCCTCGCCCACGGCGTGCCGGCGACGCTGTCGTCATCGATCCTGCGGACCGTCGGCCTGCTGGTGTTCGTTTCGGTTGTCGCGCTGACGTTTTCGCTCGCGGCGCGGGCCACCGGCGGGGTGGACCGCGCGCAGCGCCGCGCGTTGCCCGGCCAGATGGCGCACTCGCTGATCCCGATCGTGGTGGGCTACATCTTCGCGCACTACCTGTCCTATCTGGTGGAGCGCGGGCAGCAGGCCGTCATCGCGCTCGCCGACCCGTTCGGCCGCGGCTGGAACCCCTTGGGGCTGGCGCACTCTCACGTGGCATACGTGTTGTCGACGCACCCGCCGGTGCTGGCCGGCATCAAGGTGGCCTGCGTGGTCACCGGGCACATCGTGGCGGTGATCGCGGCTCACGACAGGGCGCTGCGGCTGCTGCCGGCCGGGCATCAACTCACCGGGCAGCTGACGATGATGCTGGTGATGGTCGGCTACACCTTCACCGGTTTGTACCTGCTGTTCGGCGGGTAGGCGCGTCAGCCGATCGGGTGCTCGGCCTTCTTGCTGCCGTCCCAACGCCGCAACCCGACGAAGCGCCCGTCGATCTGCGCCGGGCGGCCCGCGATGCGCAGCGCCCGCCCCAACTGGCCGCCGCCGACCCGGCGGGCCAGCGTGACATGGGCGGTCCACTGGCCGGGCAGGCTGTTGGCCATCGGCGCGGGCGCCATGTGCGGGAGGCACAGCCGATGCACCTCGGCGTGCAGGGCCAGCAACTCGGTCGTCGGCACCACGAGGCGCGCGAAGACGACGTTCGCGCGGCCGAACAGGACCGGCGCGCCGATCGCGGCGGCCAGCGGGAGGCGTTCGCTGACCGGCCTCAGCAGCTCGTCGACGTCGACGGCGATGCGTTCGGCGACGGCCAGCGTCACGTGCGGGCGGCTGGCCGGTGCCTGGCTGGGGATTCCGGCTCCGGCGAGGTCGGCCCAGATGCGACGGATCACCGCCTCGGTGTCGTGGTCGAAGACCAGCTCGATCGAATGGACCATCAACCAACCAGCGTGGCAACCCAGTCGCGGTCGAACGCCGCCTTGCTCATCGCCGCGAATTCCGCGGCGCCCATCGAGCCGGCCCCGGCGGGCAGCGCCGCCCGCACCGGCGCCAGCCGCGACAGCGCGGGCAGGTTCGAGGCCTCGGCCGGCCCGGGCCGCGCCGGCCAGCTGCCGATCACCAGCCCGGCGCACGAAACACCTTGTGCGGCAAGCGCCTCCAGGGTAAGCGCGGTGTGGTTGAGGGTGCCCAGCTCCGCGGTGACCGCGACCAGCGCCGCGGCGCCCAGGTCGACGGCGACATCACGCAGGGTGACGCCCGCGTCGGCGACTTCGACCAGCAGCCCGCCCGCGCCCTCCACCAGGGTCAGCCGCCCCGGACGGTCCAGCGCCCCGATGAGCCGCAGCACCTCGTCGCGGGTGGGCAGGGCCATCCCGGCCCGCTCGGCCGCCGCGGCCGGAGCCATGGGCTCCGGGTATCGCGCCAGCCCGGCGAGTTCGGTCACCCCGGACAGCCGGGCGACCTCGGCGAGGTCGTCGTCTCCGCAGGCGGTGCCGGTCTGGACCGGCTTGCACACCGCGACGTCGATGCCGGCCTGACGGGCGTGACTCGCCAGCGCCGCGGTGACGACCGTCTTGCCGACGCCCGTGCCGGTGCCGGTGACGACCAGGACGGTCAACGGCGCGCCACGGCAAGCACATCCGTCAGCACCCGGCGCGCGATCTCGAGCTCGGCGTCATCCAGCGACACGCGCGCGGTCAGCCGCAGCCGCGACGTGCCGGCGGGAACCGTCGGGGGCCGGAAGCAGCCCACCTTCACGCCGGCATCCAGGCACGCGGTCGCGGCGGCCAGCGCCACCTCCGGGTCGCCGAGAATCACCGACACCACCGCCGACTGCGGCGCCTGGTCGACCCCGCAGATCCCCGCCAGCGTGCGGGCGTGCCGCAGGACCGCGTCCGGCCGCCACGGCTCGACCCGCAGCACGCGCAGCGCGGCCCGCGCGGCGCCGACGGCGGCTGGGGCCAGGCCGGTGTCGAAGATGAACGGGCGGGCCGCGTCGATCAGGTGGGCACGCACCTGCGCCGGCCCGAGGACCGCGCCGCCCTGGCTGCCCAGCGCCTTGGACAGCGTCGTCGTCATCACCACGTCGGGCGCCCCCGCCAGCCCCAGCTCGTGCAACAGCCCGCGCCCGCCGCCGCGCACGCCCAGGCCGTGCGCCTCGTCGACGATGAGCAGCGCGCCGTGCCGCCGGCACGCGTCGTGCAGCTCCCGCAGGGGGGCCAGCGCGCCGTCGGCGCTGAACACCGAGTCGGTGACGACGACGGCGCGTTCCTCGTCGCGCGAACCCAGCGCCGCGTCCACGGCGCCGACGTCGCGGTGCGGGGTCACCACCACCCGCGCCCGCGACAGCCGGCACGCGTCCACCAGCGAGGCGTGCGAATACGCGTCGGAGACCAGCAGCGAACCCGGGCCGGACAGGCCGACGACGGCCCCGAGGTTGGCGGTGTATCCCGAGGAGAACAGCAAACCCGATGCGGCGCCGGCGAATTCGGCAAGCTCGGACTCGAACTGCTGGTGCAGTTCGGTGTCGCCGGTGACCAGGCGCGAGCCCGTGGCCCCGGCGCCCCACATGCGCAGCGCCTGCACGCCCCCCTCGATGACGTCGGGGTGCTGCGACAGGCCCAGGTAGTCGTTGGACGCCAGGTCCAGCTCGGTCGCGACGGCCGGACGCGGTCGCAGCGAGCGGCGCAGCCCGGCCTCGCGGCGCTGCGTCTCCACCTCGTCCAGCCAGGCCAGCGGGGAAGTCTCGATCGGTGCCCTCATCGACGCTCAGCCTACGAGCCCGGCCACCTCGACCATCGCCGAGGTGATCTGCGCGATCTCGTCGGCGTCGCAGACGAACGGCGGCATCGCGTAGATGAGGTTGCGGAACGGGCGCAGCCAGACGCCGTGGTCCAGCGCCGCGGGGGTGGCGACGGCAAGGTCGACGGGTTGGTCGCACTCGATGACGCCGATGGCGCCGCACACCCGGACGTCGGTCACGCCGGGCAGCGCCCGGGCGGGTTGCAGGCCGTCGGCCAGCCCGGCGGCGATTTCGGCCACCCGCGATCGCCAGTCCTGGCCGAGCAGCACCTCGATGCTGGCCACCGAGACCGCGCACGCCAGCGGGTTGGCCATGAAGGTGGGCCCGTGCATCAGCGCGCCCGCGGCACCGGAGCTGATGGTGCGGGCGATGTCGGTGCTGCACAGGGTGGCGGCCAGGCCGAGGTAGCCGCCGGTGAGCGCCTTGCCGACGCACATGATGTCCGGGCTGACCCCGGCGTGGTCGGCGGCGAAGAGCTCGCCGGTGCGCCCGAACCCGGTCGCGATCTCGTCGAAAACGAGCAGGACTTCGTGGCGGCGGCAGGCCTCGCGCAGGTCGCGCAGGTAGCGGGGGTCGTGGAAGCGCATCCCGCCGGCACCCTGCACGACGGGTTCGACGACGACGGCCGCCAGCTCGGCGGCGTGTTCGGCCAGCTGTTGCTCGAACGCGGCGCTGTAGGCGGGGTCGTAGTCGCGCGGCACCTGCGGGGCGAACACCTGGCGGGCCAGGATGTCGGTCCACAGCGAGTGCATGCCGCCGTCGGGGTCGCAGATGCTCATCGGCGTGAAGGTGTCGCCGTGGTAGCCGCCGCGCCAGGTCATCAGCCGGTGCTTGCCGGGCCGGCCGCGGGCGCGCCAGTACTGCAGCGCCATCTTGACCGCGACCTCCACCGACACCGACCCGGAGTCGCTGAAGAACACCGTCTCCAGCCCCGCGGGCGTGATGTCCACCAGCAGCCGGGCCAGCCGCGCCGCGGGCTCGTGGGTCAGCCCGCCGAACATGACGTGGTTCATGGTTCCCAGCTGGGCTTTGAGCGCGGCGTCCAGCACCGGGTGCCCGTGCCCGTGAATCGCCGTCCACCAGGAGCTCATCGCGTCCAGCACGTCGATCGGCTTGCCGTCCCTGATCAGCGTCAGCCAGGCGCCGCGGGCACCGACGGCCACGACGGGCGCCACCGGCTCGGAGCCGATGGTGCTGTAGGGGTGCCACAGGTGCGCGGCGTCGATCGCAGTGATTTGCTCGGGCGTCAACCCGGGTGTCGCCGCAGGCATAGAGACCGAGCGTAAAGCAGTCGGGTCGCGCAAACCCCGGCCATCGGGAAGCATCTGACGGCATGGCTTCGCCGCAACCGCCCGACGACGCTGACACCGACGACGCCGACTCCGGGCCGGGCGACTCCGGGCCGCCGAAGGTCATCCGGCTGCGGCTCGCCGTGTGGGACGTGGTCTGCACCGTGTCCCTGCTGACGCTGCTCGTCGTCCTGGCCACGGCGACGAGCTGGCCGTCGAGGCTCTACGGCTTCCTGGCCGACGTGTGCGCGGACGAGACCTGCGGGCCGGTCCCCTACGGAATCGACATGTACATCTACCCGGTGGTGTGGGGCGGCATCGGCGCGGCGGCCGCCGCGGCCGTGATCGGGCCCGTCGTCTCCCTCCTGAAGGGCTGGTACATGTCCTTCTGGCCGGTGTTGGCCCTCGCGGTCCTGACGGTCAGCTCCGTGGCCGGGTCCATGATCACGCTCTACAGCCAACGCTATTGGCACTGAAAATTGTGCTGCGGCCGGGCACGAAGTGAGACCGAAATCACAACGGCGAATGCGGAATTCGACGCGGCAGTCACCATCCGGTCACGGTCCGACAAATAATCCCGCCTAGGGCCCTTCGGCCATTTTCCGCATGCAACTTCTGGGGTAAAAGTTTCTGTAGTGACTGGTGTGACTCAACGGGTTAACCGCTCCGCCCAGTCCAGAGAGGTTGGAAACCCAAAATGAAACGCATCTACGCCTTCGCGGTCGGCCTGGCCATGCTGGTGGCCCCGCTCGCGACCGCCGGGCTGGCCGCCGCCGACCCCGGCACCCGGCAGATGGACTACCAGCAGGTCACCGACATCGTGGTCCAGCGCGGCCTGTCGCAGCGCGGCGTGCCCTTCTCCTGGGCCGGCGGCGGCGTCAACGGCCCCACCCGCGGCACCGGCACGGGCGCCAACACCGTCGGCTTCGACGCCTCGGGCCTGATGCAGTACGCCTACGCCGGCGCGGGGATCAAGCTGCCGCGTTCCTCCGGCGCGATTTACCGCGTCGGCCAGAAGGTCCTGCCGCAGGACGCACGCAAGGGCGACATGATCTTCTACGGTCCGGAGGGCACGCAAAGCGTGGCGATGTACCTCGGCAACGGGCAGATGCTCGAGGTGGGCGATGTCGTCCAGGTCTCGCCGGTGCGCAGCGCCGGCATGGCCCCCTACCTCGTTCGGGTGCTGGGGACCCAGCAGGCCCCGCTGCAACAGGCGCCGGTCCAGCAGACCCCGGCCCCGCAGGCACCGGTGCAGCGGGCGCCGATGCAGCAGCAGCAGGCCCCGGTCCAGCAGGCTCCGATGCAGCAGATGCCCGGGCAGGTCCCGACGCAGCAGCTCCCGACGCAGCAGGCCCCGCTGCAGCAGGCGCCGGTCCAGCAGGCGCCGATCCAGCAGCCGTCGGTGCAGCAACTCCCGGGGCAGCAGTTGCCAGCGCAACAGTTCCCGGGGCAGCTTCCGACGCAGCAGTTGCCGACGCAACAGGCCCCGACGCAGCAGCTGCCCACGCAGCAGGCGCCGTGGCAGCCGGCCCCCGGCACCGTGAGGTAGCCGACCCGTCCCTCCCCGGTCGAACAACCGCCACCCGCTCACGTCAGGAGCGGATGGCGGTTTTCGGTAAATTAGCGGTCGACCATGCAGACCCCGCCCCAGCCCGCGCCGCCGGTCGCCACCGCGAACCCGGTCGCTGACGGGGCGCCTGCCGGGCGGTCGACGGGGTTCTACCGCTACGACCTCGACGGCCTGCGTGGTGTCGCGATCTTGCTGGTCGCCATGTTCCACGTCTGGTTCGGACGAGTGTCCGGCGGCGTGGACGTCTTCCTGGCGCTGTCCGGGTTCTTCTTCGGCGGCAAGATCCTGCGCGCCGCGCTCAACCCGGCCGTGTCGCTGTCGCCCGTCGCCGAAGTCACCCGGCTGGTCCGCCGACTGGTCCCCGCGCTGGTCGTGGTCCTGGCCGGGTGCGGACTGCTCACCATCTTGGTGCAACCGGAAACCCGCTGGGAGACCTTCGCCGACCAGAGCCTGGCCAGCCTCGGCTACTACCAGAACTGGGAGCTGGCCATCACCGCGTCGGACTACCTGCGCGCCGGCGAGGCCGTCAGCCCGCTGCAGCACATCTGGTCGATGTCGGTGCAGGGCCAGTTCTACATTGCCTTCCTGCTGCTGGTGGCCGGCTGCGCGTTCCTGTTCCGGCGCAGGCTGGGCACCCACCTGCGGACCCTGTTCATCGTGCTGCTGGCGGCGCTGACCGCGGCCTCGTTCGTTTTCGCGATCGTCGCCCACCTGGACAACCAGTCGATCGCCTACTACAACAGCTTCGCGCGGGCCTGGGAGCTGCTGCTGGGCGCGCTGCTCGGCGCGCTGGTGCCCTACGTCCGCTGGCCGATGTGGCTGCGCACCGCCGTCGCCGTCGTCGCGCTGGCGGCGATCGTGTCGTGTGGGGCCCTGATCGACGGCGTCAGGGAATTCCCCGGCCCCTGGGCGCTGGTGCCCGTCGGGGCCACCATGCTGATGATCCTCGCCGGGGCCAACTTGACGAGCCGCCCCGACACCCGGATGCCGCTGCCCAATCGGCTGCTGGCGACCGGGCCGCTGGTCGCCCTGGGCGCGATGGCGTACTCGCTGTACCTGTGGCACTGGCCGCTGCTCATCTTCTGGCTGTCCTACACCGGCCACCGGCACGCGAACTTCGTCGAGGGCGCCGCGATCCTGCTGGTGTCGGGGGTGCTGGCGCACCTGACCACCCGGCTCGTCGAGGACCCGCTGCGCTACCGCACGCCGAATCGCGCCGCCGCGCCGGCGCCCGCCGCCATCGGATGGCCGGCGCGCCTGGGCCGGCCGACCATGGCGCTGGGGTCGGCGGTGGTGCTGATGGCCGTCGCGCTGACCGCAACGTCGTTCACCTGGCGTCAGCACGTCACGGTGCTGCGCGCCGCGGGCAAGGAGCTCAGCGTGCTCAACCCGCAGGACTACCCCGGCGCCCGCGCCCTGACCGAACACGTGCGGGTGCCCAAGCTGCCGATGCGCCCGTCGGTCCTGGAGGTCAAGCAGGACCTGCCGGTCTCGACCAGCGACGGCTGCATCAGCGACTTCGTCAACCCGACGGTGGTCAACTGCGTCTACGGCGACGCGGCGGCCACGCGGACGATCGCGCTGGCCGGCGGATCGCACGCCGAGCACTGGCTGCCCGCGCTGGACCTGCTCGGCCACGCGCACCACTTCAAGGTGGTGACCTACCTCAAGATGGGCTGCCCGCTGTCCACCGAGCAGGTCCCGCTGATCATGGGCAACAACGCCCCCTACCCGCAGTGCCGCGAGTGGGTGCAACGGACGATGAGCAAGCTGGTCAGCGACCGCCCCGACTACGTGTTCACCACGACGACGCGGCCGTGGAACATCAAGACCGGCGACGTCATGCCAGCCACCTACATCGGGATCTGGCAGACGTTGTCCGACAACAACATTCCGATCCTCGGGGTGCGCGACACCCCGTGGCTGGTCAAGGACGGGAAGCCGTTCGACCCGGCGGACTGCCTGGCCAAGAAGGGCGGCAACGCGCAGTCGTGCGCGATCAAGCGTTCCGACGTGCTGTCCGACCACAACCAGACCCTGGACTTCACCGCGCAGTTCCCGCTGCTGAAGGTGCTCGACATGTCGGACGCCATCTGCCGCGCCGACGTCTGCCGCCCGGTGGAGGGAAACGTGCTGATCTATCACGGCGCCCACCACCTGACCCCCACCTACATGCGGTCCATGGCGCACGAGCTGGGCCTGCAGATCGCGGCCAACACCGGTTGGTGGTGACGCAGCCCCGCCCGGCGAGCGCGGATAAGGTCGAATGATGCCGCCGAACAATCCACCCGCGACTTCGGGCGTCGCGGCAACCGACACCGACGAATCCGGACCCACCCTGCCCACCGTGTGGCCGGGCACCGCCTATCCGCTCGGGGCCTCCTATGACGGCGCGGGGACTAACTTTTCGCTGTTCTCCGAGATCGCCGACAAGGTCGAGTTGTGTCTGATCGACGACGGGGGCGTCGAGTCGCGGATAGCCCTCGACGAGGTCGACGGATACGTCTGGCATGCGTACCTGCCGAACATCACCCCGGGCCAGCGCTACGGCTTTCGCGTGCACGGGCCGTTCGATCCGGCCGCCGGCCACCGGTGCGACCCGAGCAAGCTGCTGCTCGACCCGTACGGCAAGGCCTTCCACGGCGACTTCGAATTCGGCCAGGCGCTGTACTCCTACGACCTGAACGCCGTCGACCCGGACGGCCCCAACGCCGACGGGCTCGACACCGGAACTCCCCCGATGGTCGACTCGCTGGGCCACACCATGACCAGCGTGGTGAGCAACCCGTTCTTCGACTGGGGATCCGACCGGGCGCCGCTGACCCCGTACCACGAGACGGTGATCTACGAGGCCCACGTGAAGGGCATGACGCAGACCCACCCCGGCGTCCCCGAGGGGCTGCGCGGGACGTATGCCGGGCTGGCCCACCCCGTCGTAATCGAGCACCTCAAGTCGCTGAACGTCACCGCGCTCGAGCTGATGCCGGTTCACCAGTTCATGCACGACGCGCGGCTGCTGGATCTGGGCCTGCGAAATTACTGGGGCTACAACACCTTCGGGTTCTTCGCCCCGCACAACCAGTACGCGTCCAACCGCAACGCCAGCGTCGCCGAGTTCAAGACCATGGTGCGCAGCCTGCACGAGGCCGGAATCGAGGTCATCCTCGACGTGGTCTACAACCACACCGCCGAGGGCAATCACCTGGGCCCGACGATCAACTTCCGCGGCATCGACAACGCCGCCTACTACCGGCTGGTCGACGAGGACCTGCGGTTGTACAAGGACTTCACCGGCACCGGCAACAGCCTCAACGCCCGCCATCCGCACGTGCTGCAGCTGATCATGGACTCGCTGCGCTACTGGGTGACCGAGATGCACGTGGACGGGTTCCGGTTCGACCTGGCCGCCACGCTGGCCCGCGAGCTGCACGACGTCGACCGGTTGAGCGCGTTCTTCGATCTGGTGCAACAGGATCCGATCGTCAGCCAGGTCAAGCTGATCGCCGAGCCGTGGGACGTCGGCGAGGGCGGCTATCAGGTCGGCAACTTCCCGGGTTTGTGGACCGAGTGGAACGGGAAGTACCGGGATACTGTGCGCGACTACTGGCGGGGTGAGCCCGCGACCCTCGGCGAGTTCGCCTCCCGGCTGACCGGTTCCTCGGACCTCTACGAGGCCACCGGCCGGCGCCCCAGCGCGAGCATCAATTTCGTCACCGCCCACGACGGGTTCACACTGGGCGACCTGGTGTCCTACAACGAGAAGCACAACGAGGCCAACGGCGAGGACAATCGCGACGGCGAAAGCCACAACCGGTCGTGGAACTGCGGCGTGGAGGGCCCCACCGACGACCCCGACATCCTCGAGCTGCGTCGCCGCCAGATGCGCAACTTCTGGGCCACCCTGATGGTCAGCCAGGGCACACCGATGATCGCGCACGGCGACGAGATCGGGCGCTCCCAGAACGGCAACAACAACGTCTATTGCCAGGACTCCGAATTGTCTTGGATGGATTGGTCTTTGGTCGACAAGAACGCCGACCTGCTGGCGTTCGCGCGCAAGGTCACCACGCTGCGCAAGAACCATCCGGTGTTCCGCCGGCGCCGGTTCTTCGAGGGCGAGCCGATCCGGACCGGCGACGAGGTTCGCGACATCGCCTGGCTGACACCGGGCGGCCGGGAGATGACGCACGAGGATTGGGACAAGAGCTTCCACCATCGCTGCGTCGCGGTGTTTCTCAACGGCGACGCCATCACCGCCCCGGACGCCCGCGGCGAGCGGGTGGTCGACGACTCGTTTCTGTTGTGCTTCAATGCCCACGACGACTTCGTGGAGTTCGTCGCGCCGCACGACGACTACGCGCAGCAGTGGACCGTGGAGCTCGACACCAACAATCCCGTCGGCGACGCCGATCTGGTGGTGGCGGCCGAGGAGAAGTTCGAAGTCCCCGCCCGCTCGTTGCTGATCCTGCGTAAGACCGCCTGACGTATGGTTTTTCCGGTCCGGGCAACCTACCGGTTGCAGCTGCGCGGTGAGTCGAGCGGATTCGGGTTCACGTTCGCCGACGCCGAGAAGCTGCTGGACTACCTCGACGATCTCGGGGTGTCGCACCTGTACCTGTCGCCCATCCTGACGGCGGTGCGCGGGTCCAGCCACGGCTACGACGTCACCGACCCGACGACGGTGTCGGGCGAGCTGGGCGGCCCCGACGGCCTGGCGCGGCTGTCGGCGGCGGCCCGCGCCCGCGGCATGGGCCTGGTCGTCGACGTCGTGCCCAACCACGTCGGCATCGACCAACCCGAGCAGAACCCGTGGTGGTGGGACGTGTTGCGGCGCGGCCGGTCCTCGCCCTACGCGGCGTTCTTCGACATCGACTGGGATCTTGGCGACGGACGAATCATCTTGCCGCTGTTGGGTTCCGACGACGACGCCGCAGACCTGACCGTCGACGGGGACCTGCTGCGCCTGGGCGGCCTGGCGCTGCCGATCGCGCCGGGCACCGGGGAAGGCAGCGGCCCCGAGGTGCACGACCGCCAGCATTACCGGTTGGTGGGCTGGCGCAACGGGGTGTGCGGCTATCGCCGGTTCTTTTCGATCACGTCGCTGGCCGGCCTGCGGCAGGAGGATCGCGCGGTGTTCGACGCCGGCCACGCCGAGGTCGCCCGCTGGTTCGCCGAGGGCCTCGTCGACGGCGTGCGCATCGACCATCCCGACGGATTGTCCGATCCCTGCGGCTATTTGGCATGGCTGCGCGGCCTGGTCGGCCCGGACGCCTGGATCGTGATCGAGAAGATTCTCGCGGTGGACGAGGCGCTGGAGCCCACGCTTCCGGTGGCCGGCACCACCGGCTACGACGCGTTGCGGGAAGTGGGCGGGGTCTTCGTCGACCCGGCGGGGGCGCCGGCGCTGACCGCGCTGACCGAATCCGCCGGCACGGATTACGGCGCGATGCCGGAACTGTTGCGCGAACTCAAGATCCACGCGGCCACCGACACCCTGGGCAGCGAGCTGTGCAGGCTGCGGCGCTGCATTGCGGCCGCTTCCGGCAGCGATGATCCGCTGCTGCCCGATGCGATCGCCGCCCTGGTCGCCCGCGTCGGGGTGTACCGCTGCGACTACCCCGGCCTGGCCGCGATCCTGCCCACCGCGCTGGCCGAAACCGAAGCGGCATCCCCGCAATTGGGGCCGGCGCTACAGGTCGTCGCCGCCGCGCTGGCCTTTGGCGGGGAGCCGGCCGTGCGCCTGCAGCAGCTGTGCGGCGCGGTGACCGCCAAGGCCAGCGAGGACTGCCTGTTCTACCGCGACACCCGGCTGGTGTCGCTGAACGAGGTGGGCGGCGAACCGGGGCGATTCGGGGTGGGCGCCGCCGAGTTTCACCAGCGCACCGCCACCCGCGCCCGGATGTGGCCGCACGCGATGACGACGCTGACCACCCACGACACCAAGCGCGGCGAGGACGTGCGCGCCCGCATCGGGGTCCTGTCGCAGGTGCCGTCGCTGTGGACCGAGTTCCTCGCCCGCTGGGAAATCGAGGCCCCGTCACCGGATCCCGCGACGGGATGGTTCCTGTGGCAGAACATCTTCGGGGTGTGGCCTGTCAACGGTGCGGTAACCGGCGAGCTGCGCGACCGGCTGCACGGTTACGCCGAGAAGGCGATCCGGGAGGCGGCCCTGCACACCTCGTGGAGCGAGCCCGACGCCGCCTTCGAGGAGGCGGTGCACCGCTGGCTGGATACCGTGCTCGACGGGCCGGTGGCGCCCGCGCTGACCGAGCTTGTGGCTCAACTCAATCCGCACGCCGCGAGCGACGCCCTGGCCCAGAAGCTGCTCGCCCTGACGGTGCCCGGCATACCCGACGTCTACCAGGGCACCGAGCTGTGGGACGACAGCCTGGTGGACCCGGACAACCGCCGCCCCGTCGACTACGCCGCCCGCCGTGCCGCGCTGAAGGAGTTGCGGCATCCCAAGATTCGCGTCGTCGCCACGGCGCTTCGGGTGCGGCGGTCCCGCCCGGACACGTTCCTGCGCGGCGGCTACGTTCCCGTTCTCGCCGACGGCGAGGCCGCCGATCACGTGGTGGCGTTTCGCCGCGGTGACGACGTCCTGGTGGCGGTGACCCGGTGGACGGTGCGGCTGGCCGAAACGGGCTGGGGCAACACGGTGCTGCCGCTGCCCGAGGGCACCTGGACCGACGCGCTCAACGGCGCGGTGGCCAGCGGGGCCACGTCGGCCGCCCAACTGTTCTCCGACCTGCCCGTCGTCCTGCTGGAGCGCCGGCATGAGTGAATTCCGGGTGTGGGCGCCCAAACCCGCGCTGGTGCGGCTCGACGTCGACGGTGAGGCGCACGCGATGACACGCTCGGCCGACGGCTGGTGGCACGCTTCCGTCGACGCGGCCCCGGATGCCAGATACGGATTCCTGCTCGACGACGATCCGACCGTCCTGCCCGACCCGCGCTCGCCCCGCCAGCCCGACGGCGTGCACGCCCGCTCGCAGCTGTGGGACCCCGCGGCGGCGGCGTGGACCGACGGGGACTGGCGGGGCCGCTCGGTCGAGGGCGCGGTGATCTACGAGCTGCACGTCGGCACGTTCACCGCCGGCGGCACCTTCGACTCGGCCATCGAAAGACTGGACTACCTGGCCGATCTCGGGGTCGACTTCGTCGAGCTGATGCCCGTCAACTCCTTCGCGGGCACACACGGCTGGGGCTATGACGGCGTGCTGTGGTACAGCGTGCACGAACCCTACGGCGGTCCCGACGGGCTGGTCCGGTTCGTCGACGCCTGCCACGCCCGCGGGTTGGGGGTGCTGACCGACGCGGTGTTCAACCACTTCGGTCCGTCGGGCAACTACCTGCCGCGGTTCGGCCCGTATCTCTCGTCGGCGAGCAACCCGTGGGGCGAGGGCATCAACATCGCCGACGCCGACTCCGACGAGGTGCGGCGCTACATCATCGGATGCGCGCTGCGCTGGATGCGCGACTTCCACGCCGACGGGCTGCGCCTGGACGCCGTGCACGCGCTGGTGGACACCACGGCCATCCACATCCTCGAGGAACTCGCGACCGAAACCGACTGGCTGTCACAGCAGTTGGGGCGCCCGCTGTCGCTGGTGGCCGAGAGCGATCTCAACGACCCGCGGCTGATCACCCCGCGCGATCGGGGCGGCTACGGGATCACCGCGCAATGGGACGACGACATCCATCACGCCATCCACGCGGCGGTGTCCGGCGAGCGGCAGGGCTACTACGCCGACTTCGGCTCGCTGGCCACGCTGGCGCAGACCCTGCGGCACGGCTACTTTCACGCCGGCACGTATTCGTCGTTTCGCCGGCGCCGTCATGGGCGGCCGCTGGACACCTCGAGAATCCCGGCGACCAGGCTGCTCGCCTACACCTGCACCCACGACCAGGTGGGCAACCGCGCCCTCGGCGACCGCCCGTCGCAAAATCTGACCGCCGGCCAGCTGGCCGTCAAGGCGGCTCTGGCGCTCGGGTCGCCCTGCACCGCAATGCTTTTCATGGGCGAGGAGTGGGGCGCGTCGACACCCTTCCAGTTTTTCAGCTCCCATCCCGAGCCGGAGCTGGCCCGGGCCACCGCCGAGGGCCGCAAGGCCGAGTTCGCCGAGCACGGGTGGGACGCCTCAAGGAAGGGGGAGATTCCCGACCCGCAGGACCCGCAGACCTTCCTGCGCTCCAAGCTGAACTGGGACGAGGCCGGCGCCGGCGACCACGCCCGGCTGCTGCGGCTCTACCGCGATCTGATCGCGTTGCGCCGCGGCGAGCCCGACCTAGCCGATCCGTGGCTGGACCACCTCGCCGTGGATTACGACGAGGAACAGGCCTGGATCGTCCTGCGCCGCGGCCGGTTACGCATCGCATGCAACCTCGGCGCCGAGCCGGTGACGGTACCCGTTGCCGGCGAAGTGGTGCTGGCGTGGGGTGCGCCGACCGTCTCGGCCAATCACACCGCGCTGCAAGGGCATTCGTTCGCCATTCTGCGCGCAGGTGGCTGAGTAGGTCGCGCGAGCAGACGCAAAAGCACCTGAACACCCGGCGTGTCGGGTGCTTTTGCGTCTGCTCGCGGGCTTGTGGAGAGGTGAATAGCGTCGGTGCGGGCGCAGGCGGATGATCCGCGCATGACTCATCACCAGTTGTCGCCAATCCCGCCGCCTGAGACCGCCACCGATCCGGTGCGCTCGTGTTTCGATCTCCAAGAACGCTGGCGTGCTCTGATGGGGCCGCTCGGATTTGGTCAGCGACTACTGTGGGTCGGCTTTCTCGGCCCGGATCGCTGCCTGGTGAAGACACTGGGTCAGGTGCCCATCGGTTCGCGACCACGCGCCCGAATCATGAAGATTCTCATGTCATCTCTGCGCACACGGCTGGACGACATGGCGTCCGGTACCACGGTCACGTTGCTGCTGACCGGACCCGGACGCGGGCCGATCTCGCCGAACGACCGGCTTTGGGCCAAGGTGTTGACCGATATAGCCGACCGATTCGCGGTACCCCTTGAGCGGATTTTTCGCGCGAACGACGAGTCGCTCGATCCGGTCGAAGTCCTGGCACCGCGACCTGACTGCTGACAAGACCCGCGTGAGCAGACGCAAAATCGCCCGTTTCGCAGCGAAATTGGGTGATTTTGCGTCTGCTCGCCGGACCTTGCTACACGCTGGAACGGCCGGTGCCGCGCACCGCCCCGGCGACCGCGTCGGCGAGCGGGTCGATCTCGTCGGCGGCCAGGTCCGCGATGGTGATGCGGATGCCCGGGCCGGTGCGAATGCGAAACCGCGTCCCCGGCGCCGCGGCCCAGCCCGCGTTGAGCAGCCGGGTGATCGCGACGGTCTCGTCCGGAACCGGCACCCACACGTTGAGCCCGGAGCGGCCGAAGGCGTCGACCCCGCGGCCGGCCAGCGCGTCGCGCAACCGCGTGCGCGTCCCGCCGTATTGCCGTTCGGCCCTGCGGATCAGCCGCGTCGCCGCGTCGTCCGACCACAGGCCGACCGCGAGCCCCTGGAGTATGTGGCTCACCCAGCCCGGCCCGAGCCGCAGCCGGCCGTGCACCCGTTCGACGGTGCGGCGGTCGCCGGCCAGGACGGCCACCCGCAGGTCGGGCCCGTACGCCTTGGACGCCGACCGCACGAACGCCCAGCGGGTGGTCGATCCGGCCAGGGTGTGCAGCGGCGCGCCGGAGATGCCCGCGCAGTGGTCGTCCTCGACCAGCAGCAGCTCGTCGGACCGCTCGGCCAGCACGCCGCGCAACGCCACCGCGCGATCCCCCGACAGCGCCGCGCCGGTCGGGTTCTGCGCGCGGTTGGTGACGACCAGCGCACGCACCCCGCGACCCAGCGCCGCGGCGACGTCGGAAACCAGCGGCCCGTCGTCGTCGACCCGCACCGGCTCGGCCGAAAGCCCCAGCGCCGCAAGGAGATCCAGCATGTTGGCCCAGCCGGGATCCTCGACGGCCACGCGGTCGCCCGGTCGCAGGTGCGCGGTCAACACCCGCTCGATGCCGTCCAGCGCACCGCTGGTCACCGCGAGGTGATCGGCCGGAACGCCGTCGGCGGTCAATGCCGCGCGGGTGTGCTCGACCAGCTCGGGCGACATCGCCGGCTCCCCGTACAGCACGGGACGGACGGCGGCGGCCGGCGCGACCGTCGCGATCGGCAACAGCGCGGGGTCCGGGTTTCCGGTCGACAGATCGCGAACGCCAGCGGGAACGTCGAGCCCGAGCAGGGAGCGCGGCGTGGTCGCGGGGCGGTGACGCACCCGCGTGCCGCGCCGGCCGCCGGTCTCGACGGCCCCGCGGTCGCGCAGCAGGCGGTAGGCCGCGGCGGCGGTGTTGGCGTTGACACCGAGCCGGGCGGCCAGCTCCCGGATGGGCGGCAGCGCGTCGCCGGGCGCCAGCCGACCCTGCGAGATCGCCTGCTCCACGTCGGCGGCTATGGATTCCGCGCCCGACCCGGCTATGCTGTATTGCACTGGCACAGATAGCATTATGTACTAATACAAATGCGAAGGCAATCCGTTGGAAACCGCGTACCACCCCACCCCGCGCACCACGCCCACCCGCTATCGGGAACGCGCCAACTACGACCGCGAGATCGTCCACCGCATCCTCGACGGGTCTCTGATCTGTCACCTGGGCTACCTCAGCGCGGGCCGGCCGGTGGTGTTGCCGACGACGCACGCCCGCGTCGACGAAACCCTCTACCTGCACGGCTCGACCGGCGCCGGCCCGATGCTGGCCGCCAAGGCAAGGCCGTCGGGCCTGCCCGTCTGCGTCACCGCCACCCTGGTCGACGGGCTGGTGCTGGCCCGCTCGGCGCTACACCATTCGCTGATATACCGCTCGGTGGTCGTGCTGGGCGACGCGCGGGTGGTCGACGATCCGGCGGAGAAGCTGCGGGCGCTCAACGCGCTGCTGGATCACATCGCGGCGGGGCGCGCCGCCGACTGCCGGGCCCCGAACGCCCGCGAGCTGGCCGCGACGGGGGTGCTCGCGCTGGACCTCGTCGAGGTGTCGGCCAAGGTGCGCGACGGCGGGCCGGTCGACGAGCCGGAGGATCTCGCGCTGCCGCACTGGGCCGGGGTTGTGCCGCTGCGCGTGACGGCCGGAACCCCGGTCCCGGCAGACGATCTCGATCCGGCTACGCCGGTGCCGTCGTACCTGACTCGCGCCAGCGTCGGGCGTTGTCCCACCACGAGCCCACCAGCATGACGACACCGGCCCAGGTCATGCCGAGCAGCCAGCCGGCCAGCACATCGCTGACGAAGTGCACCCCCAGATACACGCGCGAGAACCCGACGACGGTCGCCAGGCCAATCGCGATCGTCCACACGATCACTCGCCCGGTCCACGAGGTGATCAGCCAGCGGGTCAGCATCCAGGCGCACAGCAACGCGATCGCGGCGGTGCCGGTCGCGTGGCCGGAGGGAAAGGAATATCCGCCCTCGGCGATCACCGCGAACGACAGGTGTGGACGGTCGCGGACCACCAGCGCCTTGGCGGTGAAGATCGCCAGCGCGGCCCCGCAGCCACCGGCCAGCGCGAGAACCACCGGCAGCCACGTGCGGCGCCACCCGGCGACCGCGGCGCTCGTCGCCACGGCGAGCGCGACCAGCGCGACGGGGCCGCCCGCCTCGGTGACCAGCCGCAGCGTCGTGGTCAACCACAGGTCGCGGTGGGTGGCGAGCCACCGGGTGGCCGGCGGGTCGATCCCGGCGATGCCGTCACCCTCGAGCACGTCCTCGAGGATCGCGGTGAAACCCGCCGCGAGGGCCACGATGACGGCGGACCCGACGAGCAGCGCGACACCGGCGACCTCGTAGGCCGGCCACCGGCGGGTCAGCGCCCATCCCCGCGCGCCGAGCTGCTCGCGCACCCACCCGACCACACGCTCGACCACGGCAACGTCGCGCACCCGCGCCCAGAGGCGGCGCGCCGGGTGCTCCTGCCGAGCGATCCAAACCGCCGCCATCGCCAGCAGCACGAGGAACGCCAGGCTGCCGACGCTCGTCGCACCGAAACCCGGTGTCCCGGGACTGTTCGGCGGGCCCATATGAATCGCGAAAAGCCCTACAACAGCAGGTACCGGTAGGCCGGCGAACCGGGCGTGAGGGTTTCGACGTGGATCTCCGTCGCCCGCATCCGGGCCAGCAGGCCGTCGAGATCGGCCGACGACCCCAGCTGGATGCCGACCAGCGCCTCGCCGGTTTCCCGGTTGTTGCGCTTGACGTACTCGAACAGCGTGATGTCGTCGTTGGGCCCGAGCACCTCGTCGAGGAAGCGGCGCAGCGCGCCGGGCTCCTGCGGGAAGTCCACCAGGAAGTAGTGCTTGAGGCCGAGGTGCACCAGCGAGCGCTCCAGCACCTCGCCGTAGCGCGAGACGTCGTTGTTGCCGCCCGAGATCAGGCAGACCACCGTGGATCCCGGCTCGATGTCGGCCTCCAGCAGGCCGGCGACCGACAACGCTCCGGCCGGCTCGGCGATGATGCCCTCGTTCTGATACAGGTCGAGCATCGCGGTGCACACCGCGCCCTCGTCGATCGTCGTGATCGACACCATGTCGCCGGCGGCGGCCAGCGCGGCATGGGTCAGGGTTCCGGCCCGTTTCACCGCGGCGCCGTCGACGAACTGGTCGACATGGTCCAGCGTCACCGGCTCGCCGGCGACCAGCGCGGCCATCATCGCGGCCGCCCCGGCCGGTTCGATGCCCAGCACCGCGGTGTTGGCCGTCCGCTCGGCCAGGTAGGTGGTGATTCCGGCGATGCAGCCCCCACCGCCCACCGGCACCACGACCAGGTCGGGCTCCCCGATGCCGAGCGTGTCGAGTTGAGAAAGCAGCTCGACGGCGATCGTGCCCTGGCCGGCGATCGTGCGCAGGTCGTCATACGGCGGGACCAGCGTGGCGCCGGTGCTCGCCACGTCGGCCAGCGCCGCCTCGGCGGCGAGATCGTAGGTGCGGCCGCCCACGATCAGCTCGATGAACTCCCGGCCGTGATAGCGGATCCGGTCGAGCTTCTGCTTGGGCGTCTTCGCCGGCACGTAGACGCGGCCGTGCACGCCCAGCATCCGGCACGCGTAGGCGAAGCCCTGCGCGTGGTTGCCCGCCGACGAACACACCACACCGGCCGCGGTCTCCTCTGCGGACAGCTGCACCAGCAGGTTGTAGGCGCCGCGCAGCTTGTAGGAGCGCACCGTCTGCAGGTCCTCGCGCTTGAGGTACACCTGCGCGCCGGTGATCGCCGACAGCCGGTCACTCAGCTGCAGCGGGGTGGGCGCGACCACCGATGCGATCCGCTGGGCCGCGGCGTCGACGTCAGCCGCGGACAGCGGCGCGGCGCTCGGGCTCTGACTCAGTTCGGCGGACACCGGTCAATCGTGCCATGTCGCGCGCTCGACCTGCGCAAGCGGCTCAGCTCACCGGGGTCAGCACGAACACGGGTATCTGGCGATCGGTCTTCTTCTGGTACTCGGCGTAGTCGGGCCAGGCCTCGACGGCGCGCCGCCACCAGGTCGCCTTCTCCTCGCCGAACACCTCGCGGGCGTCGTATTCGCGGGTGACGGCGCCGTCCTGCAGCTCGACGCGCGGGTTCTTCTTGACGTTGTGGTACCAGACGGGGTGCTTCGGGGCGCCGCCGAGCGAGGCGACGATCGCGTATTCGCCGTCGTGCTCGACCCGCATCAACGGGGTCTTGCGGAGTTTGCCGGTCTTGGCGCCGACGGTGGTCAGCAGGATGATCGGCTTGCCCTGCATGTCGGCGGCTTCTTTGCCGCCGGACTCGGCGTACTTCTCGGCTTGTTCGCGGGACCAATCCCATGGCGACGGTTCGTACTCTCCGGTTAGCGGCATGCCAAACAATCTAGACCCGGTGCGGGTCGACCTCGGCAGCGAGAATCTTAGGACCTGCTGACCTCGGTGATGTCACGATGTTGGCGTGACCGACGGACGGCTGCGTTACGCACGCAATGGGGACGTGCGCCTGGCCTACCGCGTGTTCGGTGCTTCCGGCCCATTCGTCGTGTGGGTACCCGGATGGATGCTGAGCAACGTCGACACGATCGACGAACCGGGGAACCTCTACGCGGAATTCATCGAGTGCTTCGCCCGGTCGACACGGTTCATCGTGTGGGACAGACGCGGGACGGGCTTGTCGGATCCGTCGACGCAGTCGCTGTCGGCGGACCAGCGGCTCGACGATGTGCGGGCGATTCTGGACGCCGAAGAAATCGACCGCGCAGCGCTCTTCGGCAGCAGCGAGGGCGGATCGGTGTGCGTGATGTTCGCCGCCGCCCACCCGGAACGGGTTCGCTCGCTCATCGTGTATGGCAGCGCGGCCCGGTATTCGCAAGAGCTGCCGGATTTCCCGTGGGGGTTCACTCCCGCCGAAATCGAATCGCAGCTCGACGACATCGACGGTCATTGGGGAGAAGGCGCGCTGGCCGATCTGTTTTATGGCGCGACGGCCGAAACGCCTGGCGTCCGAGAGATGTTCGGCAGGCTCCAACGCGCCATGGTGAGTCCGGCGATGGCCAAGCTGTGGTGGAAAGCGTTCATGGAGATCGACGTCCGCGGCGTGCTGGCCTCGGTGCGAGCGCCGACGCTGGTCCTCGCGCGCCCCGGCGATCGGCTGGTGCCCATCGAGGCGGCCGCCGCCCTCGCCGCGGGCATTCCGGAGGCGCAATTTCACCCGCTGCCGCCGGGACCACACGGCCCCTTTGACATCGTCGCCGAATTGGCAACGCTGATCGTGGAATTCGTCTGCGAGAAGCCGAGCGAAGGCGCCGACGAGCGGATCCTCAAAACCGTGATGTTCACCGACATCGTGAGCTCCACCGAGCTGCTCAGTGTCCACGGTGACGCCGGGTGGCGTCACCAGCTCGACGCCCACGACAACGTCGTGGACAGGATGTTGGAGAAATATGGCGGCCACCGGGCGAAGCACACGGGGGACGGCGTGTTCGCGCTCTTCGACGGGCCGACGAAGGCGGTTCGGTGCGCGCTGGACCTGGTCCCGGCCCTCGCCGCGCGCGGGATCCGAATCCGGGCGGGCGTCCACGTCGGTGAGTGCGAGCGGCGCGGCGATGAGTGGAGCGGTATGGCCGTGCACACCGGCGCCCGCATCGGCGCACTGGCGGACGCGGGTGAGGTGTTGGCCAGCCGCACAGTGCGCGACCTTTCCGCCGGATCGGGCCTGACGTTCGAAAGCCTTGGGCCACAACGCCTCAAGGGCCTGCCCGAAGAGGTCGAGGTCTGCCGGGTCACCGCACCCGCAAGAGGCCTTACCCCATAACCTTACGGGCGCGGAACGAAGACACGAAGGTGACGACGGGTCTGGTGATCCGGGGCGCCCGCCTCGCCGTCACGGTGCCGGCCCTTCGTGTAGTCGCCCTGCCACTCCAGCCGCTCCCCCGCGGCGACGTCGGCCGCCGCGTGCATGCGCCCGGCGTCGTCGCGCGAGCGAAGCCAGAGGTCGTGCTTGCGCCGCAGCTCCTCGTCGGACTCGATGGGCCGCAGCTCGGGGACGAACTCCTCCAGCTCGCCCCGGCGCTGCGGGACGATCATGGCGATCGGCTCGTCGACCTCGAACCGCACCGGCATCAGCTTGCGGGTGAATTTCCAGCTCATGCTGAAACTCGCACTGGTCCAGTCGGTTTCGACGACGCCCTCCAATGGGCTCACCGCGTCCTTCGGATAGTTCGCCGGCCCGCGCACCAACAGGTTGTAGCCCGGCGGGGTGCGAAACAGCATCGGCAGATGCCAGGTCAGGATGCCGTTACCGAAGTGGCTGGAGGGCAGGAACTGACCGGGATCGCGGCTGTCGGGCGCGACCATCACGTCCACACCGTCCTGACCCATCCAGGTCGCGGTGAACCCGCACGGATTGCGCAGCTCCCAGCCGCTCTGGTTGGCGATGAGCATCGGCAGGCACCGACTGGGCCAGCCGATGCGCAGCGCCGACATCTCCGACATCCACGCCCGGTCGATCGGCGCCGGGGCGACCGGGGGTGCGTTGTCGCGGGTGACGAAACCGATCAGCGGACGGCCCTGCGCATCGGGCTTGTCACTCGACGTTTGGGATCCCTCCCCCATTGGGCTTCCTGACCCGCAGGAGTCTAGCGCGGGGCGACGGTCAGCGCGTCCTCGCCAGCTCCGCGATCGCGTTCACCCGGCGGATGGCGGTGGCGATCTCGTCGGCGAACTGCCGTCGTCGTTCGGCGATGTCGGGATACTCGAAGCCGTCCACCAGCTCGCGGTGCCGCGCCAGCCGCAGCGCGGTCTTGAACAGCTCCATCGACCGCGACTCGGCGCTGGCGATCCGGCGCTGCAGCTCCCACTGCTTGCCCACCTCGAGGCACTCGCCCAAAAATGCCTGCTCGTCGAACGATTCGTCCTCGTGGGCGGCCAGCCGGTCGGCGACGATGTGGTAGGCGTCCAGGAACGGGCGCAACACCAGGTGCGCCAGCAGCAGATCCGCCTCCTGCAGCAGCCGCCGCACCTCGGCCACCCCGGCGGCCTTGCTGGTGTCCACCGGGTCTTCCGCCGACCCGATCAGGCGCACCTCGTCGGCCAGCTCCTTCTCGAACTGGGCGCGGGCCGAGAACAAGAACTCGAACTTCAGCAGCTCGCGAAGGCTCAGCGCCTCGTCGCGCACGGACGCCGGCGACACCAGGCCGTCCGTCGACGTCTCGCAGGCGGCCAGCAACGCCGTCTCGGCGATGGCGCGGTCGACCAGGATGTGGATGGCGGTGTTGCGGTAGAACGCCGCGACCAGGTGCTGGTCCGCCCCGATGCCCCAGACCGGTTCGGTGCCCGCCTCGTAGACGCTGACCACGCCGGAGGCGACGAGCTGGTGCAGGGTCCATCGGATCGTGGAGCGGTTCGTCAGGTCCGCCGCCCCGGCCACCGTCCAGTTGCGCGCCGCGATGTAGCTCGCCAGCGGTTGCACGGTGGCCAGCACCTCGCTGATGGACAGCGAGCGGTCCGCGCCCAGCAGCGCGAGGCTCACCACCGCGGTGGGCGTGACCGGGGTGGCGCGGTTGATCCGGTGTTCGACGTCGAGCGCGATGCGTTCGATCTCGGTGCCGGCGCCGGACGCCGAAGTTTCCAAGGCGCGCAATTCCTCGAGCCGCTTGCGCAGCGGCAGCGGTTCGCCGAAGTCCAGGTAGGCGCGGCCGAGCCGCTCGCCCTGCTGCCGGGCCAGCCGGATCATGAAGCGAAGGTCCTCGGGCCGTTTCACCGCCCCGTAGGCCTCGGTGGTCATGGCTTCCACCTCGTGCAGCTGGTCGTACACGATGGAGGTGGGCACCAAATAGACCTCGGGGCCGTCGATTTCGTCGACGGCGTCGCTGATGTAGCGCAGGATCCCATACACCGGGGGCCGCAGCTTGCCGGTCCTGGTCCGGCCCCCCTCGATCGACCAGGTCAGGTTGGCGTGGTTTTGCACCAGCTGCGCGGTGTAGGCGCGCAGCGTCAAGCGGTAGACGGGGAT
Organism: Mycobacterium sp. 663a-19; assembly: GCF_035616495.1. Lineage (NCBI taxonomy): Bacteria > Bacillati > Actinomycetota > Actinomycetes > Mycobacteriales > Mycobacteriaceae > Mycobacterium > Mycobacterium sp. 663a-19. The sequence goes on from NZ_JAPJAV010000005.1 coordinate 329,094, forward strand.
GTCCCTGGTCTGACGGCGGATGAAGATCGTCCCGGTGCGCTTGGCCCAGGCGCCCAACGGGAAGAAGTTCATGTTCGACCCGCCGAAGGTCAGCGCCGGCTTGAGCCGGTTGGCCAGGATCACCTCCGGCAGCAGCAGGCCGTCCAGATACGAGCGATGAGAGAACGCGAACGCCAGCGTCGCCTTTCGATCCAGCTTGCGCAGCGCCGCGATCTGGTCCTCGTCGACCAGCACGTCGTAGGCCCGCATGAGCCAGCGAGAAAAGCCGCTCCACGCGTGCACCGCCCGCTCGTCCAGCGAGGGCGCCATCTCGCGCAGGTAGCCCGCGGCCTCGGCGCGCACGGCGGCCGGGTCGCGGCCGAGATCGTCGGCGAGCTTGTCGAGCCGCTCGGCGTACCACGGCGCGGCCAGCAGCTGAACAACCTCGGCGGGATCGGTCGACAGCGGCGTCACCGATTCATCGAGTATTCCGCTGCGCTGCAGCAGCTTTCGCGTCCCGACGCGACCGAGCTCGCGCGCCATCGCCAGCCGTCCCCCGCTCATGCCGGTTGCACCGTCGCGGCCTGGGCGGGCTCGTGGACCTCGGGATGCGGCTCGCTCGCGTAGAGGTCCTCGATCTCGGCTGCGTATTTCGCCATGATCGGCTTGCGCTTGAGCTTCATGGTCAGCGTTATCTCGTCACCGCCGGGCTCCCATACCGTCGGCAGGACCCGGAAGCGCTTGATCTGTTCCACACGTGACAGTTTGGCGTTGCCCTCGGCCACGCCTGCGGCGATCCGGGCGATGACCTCCGGGTGGGCCGCCAGCGCCGCGGGCGAGGCGTCGGCGAGGCCGTGCTGGGCCGCGTACGGGCCGACGGATTCGGCGTCGAAGACCATCAGCGCGGCGTTGTACGGCCTCCCGTCGCCGATCGTGATCATCACGCCGACCATCGGGCAGGCGGCCAGGATGGTGTTCTCGATGTTGGCCGGGGACATGTTCTTTCCGGCCGCGTTGATGATCAACTCCTTCTTGCGGTCGACGACGCGCAGGTAGCCATCGTCGTCCTCGGCCAGGATGTCGCCGGTGTGCAGCCAGCCGTCGGCGTCGATGGCCTCCGCGGTCTTCGCCGGTTCCCGGCGGTAGCCCTTCATCACCAGCGGCCCGCGGACCAGGAACTCGCCGTCGTCGGCGATCTTGCCCTCCAGCCCCGGGAGCAGCTTGCCGACCGTGCCCAGTCGCCCGGCGTCGGGATGGCTCACGGCCGCAACGCAACTCAGCTCCGACATCCCCCACACCTCGGCGATCGGAATGCCGATGCCGGTGAAGAACGCCAGCGTCTCCTTGGGGATCGGGGCCGCACCGGACACCGCCCAGCGCAGCTCGCCGAAGCCGAGCCGCTCGCGCAGCTTGGACAGCACCAACTCGTCGGCCTTGGCCCATTCGGCGGCGACGTCGTCGGGCATGGGTTGGCCGGCCAGTTCGGCGTCGGCGCGCTTGGCCGCCACCGACATCGCCCACTGCAACGCCTGGCGTTTGGTTTCGTCGGTCTCGTGGTCGACGGTGAATTCGATTGCGGCCTTGAGCTTTTCCCACACCCGCGGTACCGCGCCCCACACCGTGGGCCGCACGTCGGGCAGCGCGGCGGCGATGGCCCGCGCGTCGGAGATCACGGTGACCTGGGCGCCGAACACCTCCAGCCCGTAGAGCGCCATCACCCGGTCGGCGATGTGCGCCGACGGCAGGAACGACGTGACCCGCTCACCAAACCGGACCGGCAGCACGCTGTACAGGGCGAACGCCTCGAACAACAGGTTGGCGTGGGTCATCTCCACGCCCTTGGGGTTCCCGGTGGTCCCGGACGTGTAGATGAGCGTGACGACGTCGTCGGGCCGCACCGCGCGCCAGGTGGACTCGAAGTCGAAATCGGCTGGCGCGGCGGCATACAGCTCGTCCACCGAGATGGTGCCCGGCGGCGAACCGTCGATGCAGACGATGTGCTCGATGTCCGCACCGCTAGCGCGGATGCGGTCCACGTACTGCTCCTCGCAGATCGCGACCTTGGTGCCGGCGTTGTCGAACAGGTAGCTGAGCTGCTCGGCGGGCAGCGTGTTGTACACCGAAAACGAAGTGGCGCCGACGTGTTGGGCACCGATCTCGAGCGGGTAGAACTCGATCCGGTTGGCCATCATCAGCGAAACCGTGTCGCCGCGCCGGACCCCCAAGCCCGCGAGCCCCGCGGCGACCTTGCGCACCTGTTCGGTCAGCTCCCGCCAGGTCAGCGTCTGAGTGTCACCGGGGGTGCGCAGCACGACGCCGTCCGGGTCGATCGACGCGGTGCGCTGGAACGCCTCGCACAAGGTGGCCGGACGGTCGGGTGTCGTCGTGTGCGTCATCACTTCGTGAGCGTACGTCCGTGGTCAGGGGCCGCGGAATAGCTTGCACCTAGTACGTTCGGGGCATGCGGTCCGATCAACGCGTCGACGTCAGCGACCTCTCCCCGCTGGAGCAGACCGCGCTGCTGACGCAATACGCGCGGGCGCTCGACAGCCGGTGGCCCCGGCCCATCCTGGGCGACACGCTCGCCGACGAGATCGTCGGCAGGATCGACTACGACTTCGAGGCCCTCGGCGTGCCCACGAGCGTGGTGTGCCAGACGTCCCTGCGCGCCAAGATGCTCGACGACCGGGTCCGCGCGTTCACGGCCGAGCACCCGAATGCCGTCGTGGTGGACCTGGGCGCGGGCCTGGACACGGGCCTGTTCCGGGTGAACCCGCCCGCCACGGTCGACTGGTACAGCGTCGACCTGCCCGGCGTCATCGCGGTGCGCGACCGGCTGATGCCGGCCCACGAGCGCGGCCACTCGATCACCGCGTCGGTGGCCGACAACGGCTGGCCCGAGCCCATCCCGTCCGGCCGGCCCACCATGGTGATCGCCGACGGGCTGTTCGCGTTTCTGTCCGAGGCGGTGATCGTCGGTGTGTTTCGCCGCGTCACCGAGCACTTCGCGTCCGGGGAGCTGGCCTTCAACGACTACGGGCGCATCGGCTGGTTCAGCCGGCTGGCGGTGCGGCTGGCGCCGCAGCAGATGTTCAGCAGCGTCGGCGCCCAGTGGGGCTATCCGGGGTTCAAGGACGCGCGGGTGCCGCTGGCGTGGAACCCGGCGCTGACGCTGGTCGAGGAAACCAGCCTGGCACACGCCCCCGAGGTCGACCTGTTTCCGGGCTGGATTCGGTTGGCCACCAAGGTATCCGGCTTGTTCGCGGCGTCGGCCCGCAAGGCGCGGATCCTGCGCTACCGGTTCTGAATCTGCTGCGGGCTGTGAATGCCGCACGTGCAGGCGTCGATCGACGGGCACGTGCAACGCATGCCCCATTCGATGACCGCGCGCGCCCGGGCCAGCGACGCCATCTGGGCGTCGATCTCGGCGAGTTTCGCCTCGGCCAGCGCGCGGCTGGCGGGCCGTCCCGGGGCGTCGTCGGCGAACAGCGCCCGGATCTCCTCGAGTGCGAACCCGGCGGACTTGCAGAGCCGGATCACCTCGAGGCGGGCCAGCACCGCGTCGTCGTAGCGGCGCTGACCGCCCAGCCGCGACGGCGCCGGCACCAGCCCGATCCGCTCGTAGTAGCGCAGGGTGGTCGCGGCGACCCCGGCCCGGCGCGAGACCTCGCCGATCGTCAGGCGTGCGGCCATCGCGCCTCCCGAGGAATCGATGCTTGACTTAGAGCTAACTCTAAGTCGTTGACTGTGGGCATGCACAACACCGCACTCGCTGAGCTGGCCCAAACCCGATATGCCCTATTGCGCTCGTTTCGCCGCGACGGCACACCCGTCGACACCCCGATCTGGTTCGGTCTCGACGGCGACGCGCTGGTGTTCCGGACCAAGGTGGGCCCGAAGACCCGACGGCTGGCGGCGCGCCGCGATGTCGAACTCGCGGCATGCGACTACCGGGGCCGGGTGCGCCGCGGCGCGGCGGCGGTCGCGGGCCGGGCCACGATCCTTGCCGCCGCCGACGCCGAGCGGGCCAACCGGCTGCTGCACGAGCGGTATGGCTGGCAGTGGAACGTCATGCCGCTGATCAAGGTGCCCGGCGTGACCAACGTCCACCAAGATCTGTGCCTGCGCGAGAGGCTGCGCCGCGCGCGCGACCGCGGCGTGTGGGCCGACAGCGCCATCGTCCGGGTGGACGTGGCATGAGGCGTTCGCGAGCGCGCCCATTTGTACGGCGACACGCCGCAAATTCCGTACATTTGCGGACCCTCGCGGCAAGGGGTGGGCGGCGTTAACCGCCCAGGCAGCCCGGGCCCAGCAGCTCCTTGAGGTCGCCCATCAGCGCCGGCGACGGCGTCACCCGCAGCGAGGCGTCCAGCTCCAGCGTGGTGATCCGGTCCCCGCTGACGAGCCGCAGATGCACCTGCGAGGTGCCCGGGTGGCGGGCCAGCACCTGCTTGAGCGCGCTGACCTTGTCGATGGTGCACTGCCGGGTGGGCAGGCTGACCGCCAGCGGCCGGTCCGCCTGGGCCTTGGAGAAGTCGGGGACCACCAGGTCGTTGGCGATCAGCGCGATCCGGTCGTCGCGGATCGCCACCTTGGCGTTGATGAGCACCACCGCGTCGTCGACGATGTCGGCGCCATAGGCGGAATACGCGTGCGGGAAGAACATCACCTCGATGCCACCGGTGAGGTCTTCCAATTGCGCTGACGCCCAAGGCATTCCGTTCTTGTTTACCCGCCGGTTCACCGAGGCCAGGATGCCGCCCACCCGCACCTGGGCGTCGTTGGGGATGTCGCCGTCGAGGATCGCCGGGATCGCGGTGTCGACCTGCGTGGTCAGCAGGTGCGCCACCCGGTTGAGCGGATGCCCCGACACGTACAGGCCCAGCATCTCGCGCTCCAGGGCCAGCTTGTGCTTGTCCTCCCACTCGTCGTCGGGCACCTTGATGGTGAACACCGCGTCGGTGCCCGCATCGGAGCCCCCGAACAGGTCGAACTGCCCCATCGCCTCGGCCTTCTTGGTGCCCAGCACCGAGTCGACGGCGTCGGTGTGCACCAGGAACAGGCCCTTGCGGGGATGGCCCAGCGAGTCGAACGCGCCGGCCTTGATCAGCGACTCGGTGACCCTCCTGTTGCACGCCGAGATGTCGATCTTGTTCAGGTAGTCCGAGAAGTCGGTGAACTTGCCCTTGTCGGTGCGGGTGTTGATCAACGATGTGACGACGTTGGCGCCGACGTTGCGCACCGCGCCCAGCCCGTAGCGGATGTCCTTGCCCACCGACGCGAAGTTCAGGCCGGACTCGTTTACGTCGGGCGGCAACACCGTGATGCCCAGCTTGCGGCAGTCGGCCAGGTAGACGGCGGCCTTGTCCTTGTCGTCGCCCACCGAGGTCAGCAGGCCGGCCATGTACTCGGCGGGATAGTTGGCCTTGAGGTAGGCGGTCCAATAGGAGACCATGCCGTAGCCCGCGGCGTGCGACTTGTTGAACGCGTAGTCGGCAAACGGAAGGATGGTGTCCCACAGCGCCTTGATGGCGCCCGCGGAGAACCCGTTGGACTGCATCCCCTCCGCGAAGCCCTCGTACTCCTTGGCGAGCACCTCGCGCTTCTTCTTGCCCATCGCCTTGCGCAGAATGTCGGCTCGGGCCAGCGAGTAGCCGGCCACCTTCTGCGCGATGCGCATGATCTGCTCTTGGTAGACGATCAGGCCGTAGGTCTCGGCCAGGATCTCCTCGAGCGGCTCGGCGAGCTCCGGGTGGATGGGCCGGATCGCCTGGCGGCCGTTCTTGCGGTCGGCGTAGTCGTTGTGCGCGTTCTGGCCCATCGGCCCCGGCCGGTACAGCGCGATGACGGCGACGACGTCTTCGAACCCGGTGGGTTGCATGCGGCGCAGCAGGTCGCGCATCGGCCCGCCGTCGAGCTGGAACACGCCGAGGGTGTCGCCGCGGCCCAGCAGCTCGTAGGTGGCCTTGTCGTCGAGCGACACCGATTCCAGGTCGAGGTCAATTCCCTTGTTGGCCTTGATGTTCTCGATCGCGTCGCCGATGATCGTCAGGTTGCGCAGGCCCAGGAAGTCCATCTTCAGCAGGCCGATGGCCTCGCACGACGGGTAGTCCCAGCCGGTGATGATGGCGCCGTCCTGCGGCCGCTTCCACAGTGGGATCGATTCGGTCAGCGGCTCGCTGCTCATGATCACCGCGCAGGCGTGCACGCCGGCGTTGCGGATCAGGCCCTCCAGGCCGCGCGCGGTCTGGTAGATGGTGCGCACGTCGGGGTCGGTCTCGATCAGGCCGCGCACCTCGGCGGCTTCCTTGTACCGCTCGTGGTTGGGGTCGGTGATGCCCGCCAGCGGGATGTCCTTGGCCATGATCGCCGGCGGCAGCGCCTTGGTGATCCGGTCGGCGATGGCGAAGCCGGGCTGGCCGTAGTGGATGCGCGCCGAATCCTTCAGCGCCGCTTTGGTTTTGATGGTGCCGAAGGTGATGACCTGCGCCACCCGGTCGGAGCCCCACTTGTCGGCGGCGTAACGCACCATCTCGCCGCGGCGGCGGTCGTCGAAGTCGATGTCGATGTCGGGCATCGAGGTGCGTTCGGGGTTGAGGAACCGCTCGAACAGCAGCCCGTGCGGGATCGGGTCGATGTCGGTGATGCCCAGGGCGTAGGCGACCAGCGACCCGGCGGCCGAGCCGCGGCCCGGGCCCACCCGGATGCCCACCGACCGCGCGTAGTTGATCAGGTCCGCGACGATCAGGAAGTACGACGGGAAGCCCTTGGAGCAGATGACGTCGATCTCGTAGGCGGCGCGAGCGGCGTACCCGTCCGGCGGGCCGTCGGGGAATCGGCGGCGCAGCCCCGCCTCCACCTCGTGGCGCAGCCAGGACGCCTGGTCGTGGCCCTCGGGCACCGGGAAGACCGGCATCCGGTCGCGCGGCGCCCACACGTCGGCGTAGGAGCCCACCCGCTCGGCGATCAGCAGCGTGGAATCGCAGGCGCCGGGCACCTCGTCGTCCCAGATCTGGCGCATCTCGGCGGCCGACTTCAGGTAGTAGCCGTCGCCGTCGAATTTGAACCGGTTGGGGTCCGACAGCGTCTTGCCGGTCTGCACGCACAGCAGCGCCTCGTGGTTGTGGGCGGCGTCGCGGGTGACGTAGTGGCAGTCGTTGGTGGCCAGCGGCGGAATGTTCAGCGTGCGGCCGATCTCGAGCAGCCCGTCGCGGACCCGCCGCTCGATCTCGAGCCCGTGGTCCATCAGTTCCAGGAAGTAGTTGTCCGGCCCGACGATCTCGCGCCACCTGGCGGCCGCCTCCAGCGCCTCCCGCTGCTGACCCAGCCGCAGCCGGGTCTGCACCTCGCCCGACGGGCACCCGGTGGTGATGATGATGCCCTCGGCGTGCTCGGCGATGAGCTCGGCATCCATCCGCGACCACTTGCTCAGCTGGCCCTCGAAGGAGGCCAGCGAGGTCAGCTTGAACAGGTTGCGCAGGCCGGTCGCGTTCTCGGCCACCATCGTCAGGTGCGTGTAGGAGCCGCTGCCGGAGACGTCGTCGGCCTTCTGGCTGGGGTCCCCCCAGGTGACGCGGCGGGTGTCGAAGCGCGAGCCCGGCGCGATGTAGGCCTCGACGCCGATGATCGGCTTGATCCCGGCCTTGGTGGCCGCGTTGTAGAACTCGCTGGCGCCGAACATGTTTCCGTGGTCGGTCATGCCGATCGCGCGCATCTCCAGCCGCTGCGCCTCGGCGAGCATCGGCGCGATCTTCGCGGCACCGTCCAGCATCGAGTACTCGGTGTGGTTGTGCAGGTGCACGAAGGACGACTGGTTCATAGGGACGCCAGTCTATGACCGAGCACCGACGCGGCCGGGCGTGTCGGCGCGTGTGTCTCGCGCCCGTTGTGCGGGGCTCACCCGTATTTCTCGACGAACAGCCTCAGAGATTTCTGCACGTCCCCCTTGACGGCGCGGGCCGCCGCCGAGCCCACCGGCCCGAACAGCGGACGCCCGCCCAGCTCCAGCCGCAGGCCGAGGGTGGACCCGGCCCCGGTCGGCCGCACGGTCAGGGTGACGCCGTATCTCGTCCCGCCCTTGCCCAACCCGGACATCGCGACCTCGTGCGGCGGGTCCCACTTCGTCACCGTCCAGGTCACCCGGTTGCGCATACCCTTGGCCCGCGCCACGCCCACGATCTGGGTGCCCTCGGTGATCTCGTCGGGCAGCTCGCCGCGCCAGCCCTCGTGCATGACGAGCCACTCGCCCAGGTCCGCCAGGTCCGCGACGTGATCCCACATGTCCTGCGGGGTCATCGGCATGTCGGCGGTCATGTCGACTGCGGCCATCAGCGGCTCGGCCCGCCGCGGAACCGGTTCCCGATCCGGATCGCCGGCAACAGCAGGCTGCGCGGCGCGAACCTGCCGCTGGTGCTGACGACCTTGGGCACCACCCCGGGCACCACGCTGCGCCGGCCGGCGAGCATCCCGCCGATCGCGGCCTCGGCGACGTCGGACGGCGAGACCTGCGCGATGGAAAGGCTGAACCGCTCGGCGTTGGCGATCTCGGCCCACTCGGTGGGCACCGGGCCGGGGCACAGCACCGTGACCGACACCCCCGAGCCGTGCAGCTCCTCGTGGATGGCCTCGGAGAACGTCTGCACGAAGGCCTTGGTGGCCGAGTACACCGCCATGTAGGGCATCGGCTGGAACCCCGCGATCGAGGCGATGTTCATCACCGCCCCGGCCCCGCGTTCGACCATGCCGGGCAGCACCGCATGGGTGAGCTCCATCAGCGCCAGCGCGTTGAGCGTGACCTCCTCGCTCTCGCGTTCCAGCGGCAGCGTGTAGAAGACGCCGCTGGTGCCGAAGCCGGCGCTGTTGCACAGGCCGGCGATCGGCTCGTCGCGCAGCCGGGTCGCCAACTTGGCGCGGGATTTGCCGTCGCTCAGGTCCAGCGGCATCACCTCGACGGCGACGGAGTACTCCGCGCCCACCTCGTTGGCGAGCTCGTCGAGGCGCTCGCGGCGGCGCGCGACCAGCAGCAGCGGGAAGCCGCGGCGGGCCAGGCCGCGAGCCAGCTCGGCGCCGATGCCGGAGGAGGCGCCGGTGATGACGACGGTGGTGTCGGTGTCGGGTTTCGGAAGGCTCATGGCGTCACCAATGGATCCCGCGCGTCGCGCGCACGAACGTCTCGCTGCGTTTGTCGAATTGCTCTGTGTCGGTTGCGGATTCGCGGCCCTTGGCGGATCCCTTTGCCGCACTGGAGTCGCCGAACATGCCGAACGCGCGGTTGCGCAGCCGGTCCATCACCGCGGGGTTCACCGCGTCGGCGACGGCGGCGAATTGCCCGAACGGCGAGCTGGCCCGCCGCGGCCGGTGCACGATCGCGTCGGTGATCACGCCGGCCGCCTGGTCCGGCGTCAGCGCCGGGAACTTGTCGTACATCTTGGTCGGGCTGATCATCGGCGTGCGCACCAGCGCCATGTGCACGGTGGTGAACCGGATGCCGTCATTGACGACCTCGGCTTGCAGCGCGTCGCACAGGCTGTCCAGCGCGGCCTTGCTGGCGATGTAGGCGCCGAACCGGGGCGCGCGGGTCTGCACGCCGACCGAGGACACGTTGATGATGTGCCCGAAGCCGCGCTCGCGCATGCCGGGAATGAACTTGAGGATGAGCTGGACGGCGCCGAGGTAGTTGAGCTGCATGGTCCGCTGGTAGTCGTGGATGCGGTCGTAGGACAGCTCCAGCGAGCGCCGGATCGAGCGGCCCGCGTTGTTGATCAGGATGTCGACGCCGCCGAGGTCGTCGAGCACCCGGTCGGCCATCGCGGCGATGGCGTCCATGTCGGACAGGTCGCACGGGTACACGTGGGCGGTCCCGCCGTCGCCGCGAACCTCGTCGGCCACCTTCTCCAGGTTCTCCCGGGTGCGGGCCACCAGCACGACGGCCCCGGCCGCCTCCGCGATCTTCTTCGCGGCGGCCGCGCCGATGCCAGACGATCCCCCGGTGATCAGGGTGGTCTTGCCCGCGACCGCGTCCTCGAGCGTGCGGCCCTGCACCGCGTCGAGCAGGTTCCTGAGATAGAACGGCCGATACCGCCCGGCGGAGTTCGGGGTGTTGATGATGTTGGACACCGCCGCGAACGGCTTTTCCACGAGGTTCGTCAGGTCACCGAGGTTCATTGGTCCCGCTTCTGTGGGTCATACCGCCAACCTAAAACATCGGTGGGCGATTGGATGCGGATTGGCTGCGGATTGCTTGCATGTCGGCGCGGTCGCGTGGCTCACGCACCAGCGCGGGTTGTGGCCAGCTGCGGGCAATCCGGTTGTTACAGCGAGCAATCCGCGCGTGATGGCGCACTAACCGACGGGCAACGCGGGGATGGTCCCCTGGAGCGCATGAGACTACGGGCACGCTTCCGCAGGGCAGAGCCGGCCAGTATCTATGACCGGATCGGCGGGCACGAGGCGATCGAAGTCGTCGTCGAGGACTTCTACGTTCGCGTGCTTGCCGACGATCAGCTGTCGGGCTTCTTCACGGGCACGAACATGAGCCGGCTCAAGGGCAAACAGGTCGAGTTCTTCGGAGCCGCTCTCGGCGGGCCCGCGCCCTACACCGGCGCGCCGATGAAACAAGTGCACCGGGGCCGCGGAATCACCATGCACCATTTCGGTTTGGTGGCCGGGCACCTGGCCGATGCGCTGGCCGCCGCCGGCGTCCCGCCCGCGACGGTGACCGAGATCCTCGATGCGATCGCGCCGCTGGCGCCCGAGATCGCGTCCGGCGAGCGGCCGAGATTGCCGTCAGGGCTGTGATTGGAGCTCCAAAACACACGGCGCTCGGAGATGTTCAGCAATCGGCCACGGCGCGGTAACGTCCCCACCTGTGTGGGGGATCGCGCTGCTGTTGGGGGTCGCGGTGTCGGCAGACCCAATACGTATAGGCGCTGCCCTGCTCATTACTTCGCGGCCGCGGCCCGTGGCTAATCTGGCCGCGTTTCTACTCGGTGGAATGGCAACAGGTGTGGGGTTGGCCTCCCTTGCGGTGATACTGCTGCGCAACTCCTTTCCTGTTCTTGTTCGAGACTTGGCAGCGGGGTTCACCGGTGGCCCCACCAAGCTCGTGATAGGTGTGCTCGCACTGTTGATCGCCGGGGTGAACGCAATTGGTCTGCCGCGGCTGCGGTCCTGGACCCGGCTGACTAGTGGCGATCCATCGCCCTCGGCGCCACGGACAAGTAGGCCGAGTTCGGTGTCCCGCCTGCTGGCCCGCGTTCAGCACGCGCTGGCGGACGGGCATCCCTGGGTGGCGTTTGTGGCCGGGCTCGGACAGTTACCGGTGCCTATCGAATATCTGGCTGTACTCGCTGTCTGTGCGGCGTCGGGCGCAGCCATCGGCACGCAGTTCTGCGCGGCCATCGCGTTCACCGTTGGCATGTTTGCGGTTATCGAGATCGCGCTCGTCGCCTACCTGGTGAAGCCGCAGCGGACCCAAACCATCATGTTGTCCGTGCACAACTGGCTGCAGGCGTGCCGCCGGCGGATCCTTGTCGTCATCGCCGGGGTATCGGGAATCGTCCTGGTGACCACCGGGATTGCCAGCATCTGAGCCGGCTCGTTTCCTGCCGGAGCATTCCGACCAATCCCAATTGTTCGCAGCGCGCGGGATTTATGGCGAGAATTCAGGCATGCCCCGCACATTCGAAGACCTGGTGGCCGAAGCCGACTCGGTGAACGTCGACGGCTGGGACTTCTCCTGGCTCGACGGCCGCGCGACGGAAGAACGACCGTCCTGGGGCTACCAGCGGTTGCTGAGCCGGCGTCTGGCGACGGTGTCGGCCGCGCTGGACATCCACACCGGCGGCGGCGAGGTGCTGGCCGGCGCGCGCCCCTTCCCGCCCACCATGGCGGCCATCGAGACGTGGCCGCCCAACGCCGCGCTGGCGACCCAGCGCCTGCACCCGCTCGGCGCGGTGGTCGTGGCGATGCGCGACGAGCCGCCGCTGCCGTTCGCCGACCAGGCGTTCGACCTGGTGACCAGCCGCCATCCGATCTCCGTGTGGTGGACGGAGATCGCCCGGGTGCTGCGGCCGGGCGCCAGCTACTTCGCGCAGCACATCGGGCCCGCCACGATGGGCGAGCTGGTCGAGTACTTCATCGGGCCGCAGCCGGAGAAGTGGGCCGAGTTCCACCCGGACGCGGTGCGCGAGCAGATCCGGGCCGGCGGGCTGCAGGTCGTCGACGTGCGGATGGAGCGGCTGCGCGCCGAGTTCTTCGACATCGGCGCCGTCGTCTACTTCCTGCGCAAGGTGGTGTGGACCGTGCCGGATTTCACCGTGCGGCGCTACCGCGACCGGCTGGCCGAGCTGCACCGGCGCATCGAGGCCGAGGGCCCGTTCGTCGCGCACCCGACGCGGGTGCTCGTCGAGGCCCGCAAGCCGGAGTGATCACCCCTCCTTGCGCAGTACGTCCAGCGCGTGCTGCAGGTCCGGCGGGTACGGGCTGACGATCTCCATCCGCCGGCCGTCGGCCGGATGGGCGAATGCCAGCGACCGCGCGTGCAGCCATTGCCGTTGCAGCCCAAGCCTTTTCGCCAGCTTCGGATCGGCCCCGTAGACGAGGTCGCCGCAGCACGGGTGGTGCAGCGCGGCGAAATGAACCCGGATCTGGTGCGTGCGACCGGTTTCCAGGTGCACGTCGAGCAGGCTGGCCGCGACGAAGGCCTCGACGGTGTCGTAGTGGGTGAGGCTGTGCCGGCCGTCCTTGGTGACGGCGAACTTCCACTCGCCGCCGCGGTGCCGGCCGATCGGCGCGTCGATCGTCCCGCTGGACGGGTCCGGATGCCCCTGCACCAGCGCGTGATAGCGCTTGTCGACGGTACGCTGCCGGAACGCCCGCTTGAGCACGGTGTAGGCGCGCTCGGACAGCGCCACCACCATCACCCCGGAGGTGCCGACGTCGAGGCGATGCACGATGCCCTGCCGCTCGGGCACCCCCGACGTCGTGATGCGGTAGCCGGCAGCGGCCAGGCCCCCGAGCACCGTCGGGCCGGTCCAGCCCACCGACGCGTGCGCGGCCACCGCGGCCGGCTTGTCGACGGCGACGATGTCGTCGTCGGAGTACAGGATCGTCATGCCCTCGATGTCGGCGGGCGTGTTCTCCGGCGGCGCCGGCGCCTCCGGCAGCCGCACCTGCAGCCAGGCGCCCGGTGTGAGGCGGTCGGACTTTCCGGCCCGCACGCCGTCCAGCTCGACACCGCCGTCCTCGGCCAGGGCCGCCGCCGCGGTGCGGGACAGCCCCAGCAGGCGGGCCAGCCCGGCGTCGACGCGCATGCCCGCCAGCCCCTCCGGAACGGGCATCGAGCGGTCGGTCAACGCTGATCGGCCTTGCGCCGGCTGCCGGTTTCCCCGTCGGACTTGCGCCGGCCCACGGTGTCGAAGTCGAAACCGAATATCGACAGCGCGACGAGCAGGATCGCGCCGCCGACCACCGACGGGTCGGCGACGTTGAACACCGGCCACCAGCCGACGGACAGGAAGTCCACGACGTGCCCGCGCAGCGGCCCGGGTGCCCGGAAGAAGCGATCGACCAGGTTGCCCATCGCGCCGCCGAGGATCATGCCCAGGCCCACCGCCCACCACGGCGACACCAGCCGCCGGCCCATCCAGAAGATGCCGACCACGACGCCGGTCGCGATCAGCGTCAGCAGCCAGGTGTATCCGGTCGCCATGGAGAACGCGGCCCCCGAATTGCGCACCAGCGTCCAGGTGACGGTGTCGCCGATGATCGACACCGGCTGGCCGGGCGGCAGCAGCTTGACCGCGATCACCTTGGTCGCGATGTCCAGCGCCAGCACCACGGCCGCGACGGTCAGCAGCAGGCGCAGCCGGCGCGGGGGCTGCTGCGGCTCGCTGGCCGCGGGCTCCGCGCTGTCGTCGATGTCGGGTTCGTCGTGCACTCCCCCATCATCCCCTACATCGTTTCGCGGCTCGGACGCGCGATGATTCCAGCATGGCCCGCCTCACCGTGATCGCCACCGGAGGAACGATATCGACCAGCACCGGCGCCGACGGGGTGCGCCGGCCGGCCTACAGCGGCGCTGAGCTGGTGTCGGGCCTCGATGTCGAGGTCGTCGACCTGATGGCCGTCGACAGCTCGGAGCTGACGCCGGCCGACTGGGACCGGATCCGCGCCGCCGTGCGGACCGGCGTCGACGGCGGCGCCGACGGCGTGGTCATCACGCACGGCACCGACACGCTCGAGGAGACCGCGCTGTGGCTGGACCTCACCTATGACGGCGCCGCGCCCGTCGTGCTGACCGGCGCGATGCGCAGCGTCGACGCGCCCGACGCCGACGGCCCGGCCAACGTGCGCGACGCGCTGGCGCTGGCGGCCAGCCCGGGCGCGCGCGGCCTCGGCGTGCTGGTGTCGTTCGCCGGCCGGGTGTGGCAGCCGCTGGGCCTGCACAAGGTGGCCACCCGGGATGGCTTCGCGGGCCGGCTGCTTGGCACCGGCTCGGGTGAGATAGCGCTGACGGCCCACAAGGCGCGCCCGTACCTCGGCGATCTCGGCGCCGCCGGCGCGCCGCGGGTCGACATCGTCGCGGCGTACCCGGGCAGCGACTCGGTGGCGATGGACGCCTGCGTGGCCGCCGGGGCGCGCGCCGTGGTGCTCGAGGCACTGGGCTCGGGCAACGCCGGGGCCGCCGTCGTCGACGGGGTGCGCCGCCATTGCCGCGACGGGGTCGTCGTCGCGGTGTCCAGCCGGGTCGCCGGCGCGCGGGTCGGCGCGGGCTACGGTCCCGGGCACGCCCTGGTGGAGGCCGGCGCGGTGATGGTGCCGCGGCTGCGGCCGTCGCAGACCCGGGTGTTGCTGATGGCCGCGCTGGCGGCGGGGCTACCCGCCGCCGACGTCGTCGGCCGCTGGGGCTGACTCCTCGGCGCGCAGCACGCCGACGTAGTCCGGCCAGTCCAGGGAGTCGACCGGGTTGGCGGCGGACAGGTCGTCGGTATCGGCGGGGAACGTCCGCGCCTGGCCCGGCCCGGAACCGCGGGTCTCGAAGCGCACCGTGACCACTCCGTGGCCCGCGCCCTGCACCCAGCCGTGCCCGAGATCGCGATGCGCGACGTCGTCGCCGATGCGCCACCGCGAGGGCTCGTCGGCCGGCCCGAACATCGCCTCGGTCGCGGTGGCCGCGGTGTGTTCCTCCGAGGTCTCGCCCGACAGCTCCAGGTCCGGGAACAACGACTCCTGGCGCACGTCGCTCAGGCCCGAAAACCCCACGCCGACAAGGCGAATGGGCCCGATCTCGCGCGGGTCGAGCAGCAGCCGGCGGGCCAACGCGATCAGCGCGCCGGCCTCGGCGGTGGCGTAGGGCAGCGTCGCCGAGCGGGTCAGCGTGCTCATGTCGGACTTCTTCAGCTTCACCGTGACGGTGCGGGCGCCGCGGCCGTCGCGCAGCAGGCGTTGATGCGCGTGCTCGGCGATCGGCTCGACCGCCTCACGCAGCTGCTCCAGGCTGGTCAGGTCGACGGCGAAGGTGGACTCGGAGCTGATCTGCTTCGCCTCGGCGCGCTCGGTGACCGGGCGGTCGTCGATGCCGCGGGCCAGCCGGTGCAGCGCCGGCCCGATCGTCGCGCCCAGGATGTTGGCGACCTCGGCGTCGGTCAGCGCGGCCAGCTGACCGACCGTCTCGATGCCGAGCCGATTCAGCTTCTCCTCGGCGACCGGGCCGATGCCCCACAGCCGCCGCACCGGCAACCCGCCCAGCAGCGGCCGCTCGTCGGCGCGCCGCACGACCCGCACGCCGTCGGGCTTCGCCAGGCCCGACGCGATCTTGGCGATCTGCTTGCCCGAGCCCGCGCCGACCGAGGCGATCAGGCCGGTCTCGTCGCGCACCCGTCGCCGCAAGCCCTCGCAGAATTGCTCGACGTCCGCCGCCGACGCCCCGGCGAGCTGGGGCGGTTCGCCGAAGCCCTCGTCGAAGGACAGTTGCTCGACGACGGGCACCACGCTGCGGATGGTGTCGAAGACCCGCCGGCTGGCCACCCCGTACACGACGCCGCGCGGCGGCAACACCACCGCGGTCACCCCGATCAGCCGACGGGCCTGATGCATCGGCATCGCGGAGCGGGCGCCGAACACCCGCGCCTCATAGCTCGCGCCGGCCACCACACCCCGGCCGCCCAAGCCGCCGACCAGCACCGGCCGGTTGCGCAGCGTCGGCCGGGTGAGTTGCTCGACGGAGGCGAAGAACGCGTCCATGTCCAGGTGCAGCACCCAACGGGACTCCATTGCTACTAGCGTCTCAGACCATGGCCATGAATCTGTGTCACCGGTTGTGTTGCAGCTCGAACCGCTACTTCAAGGCCGTCGAGGACCAGCTGTTGCCGTGGGTGCTCGGCGACGTGGACCTCGGCGACAACGTGCTCGAGATCGGTCCGGGCTACGGCGCCAATCTGCGGGTGCTGGCGGGCAGGACACCGCGCTACACCGCGGTCGAGATCGACGGGCCGATGGCTGATCGGCTGCGCGAACTGTACGGCGAGCGGGCGCGCATCATCACCGGCGACGGCACCGACACCGGGCTGCCGGCCGACGAGTTCAGCTCGGTGGTGTCGTTCACCATGCTGCACCACGTTCCCACGCGCGAACTGCAGGACCGGCTGTTCGCCGAGGCGTTTCGGGTGCTTCGCCCCGGCGGCGTGTTCGCCGGCAGTGACAGCGTTTCGTCGTGGGTGTTCCGGCTGTTGCATGTCCGCGACACCTGCAACCCCGTGGCGCCGGATACCCTGCCGGATCGCTTGCGCGCGGCGGGTTTTCGCGATGTGGACGTCAAGGTCGGCGCCGGCAGGCAGCGCTGGCGCGCGGTCAAGCCGTAACCCTCCTTAGCCGCGAGACTGCAACTACCGACGCATCTACTCGAGAAACGTGTAGCCAGTTACAGTCTCGCGGTCAATGGATGAGCATCATGGCAAACCCGGCGACCATCACGGCTACCGCGGCCACGGCCAATGCCACCAGGACCTTCGTCCCGCGCGATAGTGGCGCCGCGGAGATCTCCGCGGGCGTCTCGTTGTCGATTGAGTGGAAGTCATCAATGGTCGTCATGGCGTGTTCCTTAACCGTGGTCGCGGCCCCGTTGGGCCTCTGTCACAGGTAGGAGCGGCCATCCCCGTTGGCTCGGACACTTTTTTGCAAATGAAGTTCGCCGCGCGGCGCTATTTGGGATAGCCGCGAGCGCATAGCGCCTCGCGAGCCCGGGCCACGACGACATGCGGCCGATGGCGCAGCAGGTCGGAACTCACGCGAACCAGCCGCCAACCCCGCCGCTCGACTTGGGCGGTGCGTTCGATGTCTTCGGCGCGGATTCGCGGGTCCGTCCAGTGTTGGGGACCGTCGTATTCGACGCCGACGAGCCATTCCTCCCAGCCCATGTCGATGCGCGCAAACGGCCAGCCCCACTCGTCTTGAACGACGATCTGGGTTTGCGGCTTCGGCAGTCCACCGCGGATCAAGACCAACCTGGTCCGCGTCTCCTGCGGTGATTCGGCGCCGGCGTCGACCAGCGGCAGCACCCGACGCAACTGCTTCGCACCGCGAGCGCCACGGTGCGCGTCGATCAGCGGCGCAACCTCGTCGGCCGTCACACCGGTAGCCCGGGCGAGGGCATCGATTCGAATGACCGCGGTCTGAAAGCCCGGCCGACGACCGAGGTCGAACGCGGTGCGGGCGGGCGAGGTCACGGGAACCCCGCCGACCACCCGCGTCTCACCGGCCAGCAGGGTCTCGTTGCGGGTGATGATCAGCGGCGGTGGGCGGGTGCGATCGCACACCAATTCGGCGGGTAGCTGGGGGTCGATCCACTCGGCCCCGAGCAGCGCTGCCGCGGAGTTGCCTGCCACGACGGCTTCCTTCCCAGACCACAGCCAGGCGGCGATCGCGCGATCGCGGGCGGTCAGTTCGCTGCCCCGCCGCTGATAGACGTTGCGGTACAGGCGTGTGCAGGACCGTCGCAGCTCGCGCTCCGTGAATGCGACGCCATCGACGGCTTCGGTGCCTATGAACGGTGTCCCCTCCCCCATGGCCGCAGACTGCCATGACCGTCCGACAGCCCGCGAGACTGCAACTACCGACAGCGCTTCTCGGGAAATGCGTAGTGGAATACAGTTTCGCGGGGGCGACGGGTCAGGCCTTGGCGATGCTGACGCGGACGCCGTCGCCGATGGCGGCGGCGTCCGGACCCGGGTCGCCGAATTCGAAGCTGGTGGAGAGGATTTCGCCCGCGATGAGCTCGCGGTGCGTCTGCGCCCAGCCGGCCCGCTCGGCGGGCACCGACATCACCACGCGGATGCGGTCGGACACGTCCAGCCCGGTCGACTTGCGCAGCTCCTGCAGCTCGCGGATCCGGTCCTTGGCCCAGCCCTCGGCCTCCAGCTCCGGGGTGACCGTGCCGTCCAGCACGACCAGCCCGGCCCCGTCGGGCAGCGCCGCGGTGAATTCCGGGTCGGCGGCCACCAGTCGCGAGCTGTACTCGTCGGGTTGCAGCACCGCGGGACCGGCGGTCAGGGTGCCGTCGGGGTTGACGACGCCCTCCCCCGCCTTGACCGCCCTGATGGCGGCCTGCACGTCCTTGCCCAGGCGCGGGCCGGCCACGCGGGCGTTGACGGTGAGCTCGAAGCGGCCGTAGGTGGCGATCGCGTCGGTCAGCTCGACGCGCTTGACGTTGAGCTCGTCGGCGATCAGGTCGGCGAACGGCTCCAGCCGTTGCGGGTTCTCCACGGCCACAGTCAGTTTCGGCAGCGGCAGGCGCACCCGCAGCTTCTTGGCCTTGCGCAGCGACGACGCGGCCGAGCACACCTCGCGGACCTGATCCATCGCGGCCACCAGGGCGGGGTCGGCGGGCAGCGCCTCCGCGTCCGGCCAGTCGGTCAGGTGCACCGACCGCTGCCCGGTCAGGCCGCGCCAGATGATCTCGGTGACCGACGGCAGCAGCGGCGCGGCCAGCCGCGCCGTCACCTCCAGCACGGTGTGCAGGGTGTCGATAGCGTCGCGGTCCTCCTCCCAGAACCGCGAACGCGACCGTCGCACATACCAATTCGTCAGTGCCTCGGTGAACTGGCGCAGCTGCTCGCAGGCCCCGGAGATGTCGCAGGCCTCCATCGACGCTGTCAGCTCGTCGCGCAGCGCCGCGAGCTTGGCCAGGATGTAACGGTCCAGCAGGTGCGCCGAATCGGTGCGCCAGGCACCGACTTTCGGCGCGTACAGGGCCAGGAAGCTGTAGGCGTTCCACAGCGGCAGCTGCACCTGCCGCACGCCCTCGCGGATGCCCTGCTCGGTGACGATCAGGTTGCCGCCGCGCAGGATCGGTGAGGCCATCAGGAACCACCGCATGGCGTCGGAGCCGTCGCGATCGAAAACCTCGGACACGTCGGGGTAGTTGCGCAGCGACTTGCTCATCTTCTGGCCGTCGTAGCCGAGCACGATCCCGTGCGCCACACAGGTTTTGAACGCCGGGCGGTCGAACAGCGCGGTGGCCAGCACGTGCAGCGTGTAGAACCAGCCGCGGGTCTGGCCGATGTACTCGACGATGAAGTCGCCCGGATAGTGGCCGTCGAACCAGTCCCGGTTCTCGAACGGGTAGTGCACCTGGGCATACGGCATGGAGCCCGAGTCGAACCACACGTCGAGCACGTCGGGGATGCGCCGCATCGTGCTGCGGCCCGTCGGGTCGTCGGGGTTGGGCCGGGTCAGCTCGTCGATGTACGGCCGGTGCAGGTTGTCCGGCCGCACCCCGAAGTCGCGCTCGAGCTCGTCGAGGCTGCCGTAGACGTCGACGCGCGGATAGGCGGGGTCGTCGGACTTCCACACCGGAATCGGCGTGCCCCAGTAGCGGTTTCGGGAGATCGACCAGTCGCGGGCGCCGGCCAACCACTTGCCGAACTGGCCGTCCTTGACGTGCTCGGGGTGCCAGGTGATCTGCCGGTTGAGTTCCACCATCCGGTCCCGGAATTGGCTGACCGCGACGAACCACGACGACACCGCGCGATAGATCAGCGGGTTGCGGCACCGCCAACAGTGCGGGTAGGGGTGCTCGTAGGTTTCGTGGCGCAGCAGCACCGCCCCGTTGGCCGCGGCGGCCCCGCTGCCGTTCTTCAGGTCGCGGATGATCTGGGCGTTGGCGTCGAAGACATGCTGCCCCTGATAGTCCGGGACGCTGGCGTCGAACCGGCCCTTGGCGTCCACCGGCGTGACCGGCTCGATGCCGGCCGCCTCCCCGGTCTCCATGTCGTCCTCGCCGTAGGCCGGCGCCATGTGCACGATCCCGGTGCCGTCCTCGGTGGTCACGAAGTCGCCCGGCAGCGCCCGAAAGGCGTTGGGCGAGTCCATGAAATACGGGAACGGCGGCAGGTAGCGCGTGCCCAGCAGGTCCGCGCCGCTATAGGTGGCCAGCACCTCGGGTTCCTCGCCCAGCTCCCGGGCGTAGGCGGCCAGCCGCGCCTCGGCCAGCACGTAGCGCCGCTCCCCCGCCCGCACCAGCACGTAGGTCACCTCGGGGTTGACCGCGACCGCCTGGTTCGACGGCAGCGTCCACGGCGTCGTCGTCCACACCAGCAAATACGCGCCGGCCAAATCGCCGCTCACAACCGGGAATCCGACCGTGATCGCGGGGTCCTGGCGGCTCTGGTAGATGTCGTCGTCCATCCGCAGTTCGTGGTTGGACAGCGGGGTCTCGTCGCGCCAGCAGTACGGCAGCACGCGGTAGCCCTCGTAGGCCAGGCCCTTGTCCCACAGCTGTTTGAACGCCCAGATCACCGACTCCATGTAGGACGGGTCGAGCGTCTTGTAGTCGTTGTCGAAGTCGACCCAGCGCGCCTGGCGGGTGACATACGCCTGCCATTCGTCGGTGTAGCGCAACACCGATTCGCGGCAGGCCTCGTTGAACACCGCGATGCCCATGGCGTCGATCTGGGACTTGTCGGTGATGCCCAGCTGGCGTTCCACCTCGAGCTCGGCGGGCAGGCCATGGGTGTCCCAGCCGAACCGGCGCTCCACCTTGTAGCCGCGCATGGTGCGATACCGCGGGACGATGTCCTTCACGTAACCGGTGAGCAGGTGCCCGTAGTGCGGCAGGCCGTTGGCGAACGGCGGCCCGTCGTAGAACACGTACTCCTCGGCGCCGTCGCGCCGGGCGATGCTGGCGCGGAAGGTGTCGTCGCGGGCCCAGTAGTCGAGGACCTCGAGCTCGAGCGCCGGGAAGTCGGGCGCGCCGCCGCCCAGCTTGGGGTAAGTGTGCTCGCTCAACCGTCGTCTCCTGTGCCACTAGGCCTGGGGACGACGACGCGCTACCTGCGCGAGCGCCGCGGTACCACCCCGCTTGCCGCGCTGCGCGCGACCGCTCGTTGACGGCTGTGACGGGCCTACCCGTTCGGTTCTACTGGGCCTAAACGGCCGTTCTTCCGAAGGCTCCCCGGTGATGGCCGGATCGATGCCAGTACGCCGATTCTAGCCGTTGGGCTACGACCGGACTTCGAGCACACCCACGCGCCACAGGGCCGCGTACACGTGGCGCACGCCGATGCTCAACAAGCGGGCAGTGCCGTCGACCAGCGGGTCGGTGATCACGATGGTCCGGCCGTCGGCCGGGCGGGTCACCTTCTTCGGCGCGGGGGCCCGCGTTTCGGTCGCGTCGCGCACCACCGTCAGCTTGCGGGCGGGCGCTACGGTTACCACTTCGTCGTGCAGGGCTGCGGTCATTGTCGGCTCCTAGAGGGAATTCGAAACGAGGAATTAACTGGACTGACGTGTCCCATCCCGCCCTGGTTCCGATCCGAGAACGCTTGGCCGGTAAGCCGATTGGCGTTGCGGCGACTCAAACAGCGTCGCGCCGGAGACCGGATCGGGACGGAACAGAGCCCGGACTTCGACCCGGACTATCGCTGGAACCCATTCGTCCCTCACCTCCTCTGCGGCAACGACGCGCGCGGCCAACCCGCACGATGTGCGTGCACAAGGGGAGTACAGAAACCGGCCACAGCCGAAGATCCGCACCCCTCTCGTCAGAGCTTCGGCACTACACGACGTGTCCTGGCCTGGAAAGAAATCCAAGCCGGAAGCCACCTGGGCTCAACCCTTAAGCCGGGAGGAGCTGTCCTGACCCGGGGCGTCTTTGGACGTTCGGGGTCAGTGGCCTGTATTCGTGTAGACGCCTCACCTAACGAGGTGCCCACACGATGATGCACGACGGGTGCGCGACGGTCAAACCGATTCGGGCCGGTGTTTTCGAATCTTTATGCGTTCATGATCGCGCGCGGGCGCAGCCCGTCGAGCACCAGCGCGACGACGAAGTCGGCCACCTGGGCCGCGGTGACGTCGTCGTCGGTGCTCAGCCGCCGGTGCGCGAGCTGCCCGACCAGCGCCGCCAGCGTGTAGGCCACCATCCGGGCCGGCGCGGCGATCACCTGACCGCGCCGTTGGGCGGCGACGACGAATCTCTCGATGTCGTCGATGAACCGCTCGTAGATGCCGCCCAGGTGCTTCTCGAACCGGTCGCCGAGCGCGTACGCGTCGCGCAGCAGCAGCTTCACCGTGGCCCGGTCGGCCTCGAAGAACTCCAGCGTCGCCTGCACGGCGGTCCGCAGCGGCACCTCGTCGCCGTTATCCGACCCCGGCAGCCGGGCCAGCGCCGCGGCGATGTGGCCGCGCAGCGCACCCTCCTCGACCGCCATCAACGCGTGGAACAGCTCGTCCTTCGAGTCGAAGTACCAATAGATCGAGCCGTAGGCCAGGCCGGCCCGCTTGGCGATGTCGGCGATGGTGGTGTCGTGAAAACCCTTGCGCGCGAACACCTCCTTGGCCGCCGCCATGATCTCGTCGCGCCGCCGCGACTTGTCCGCGGCGCTGACCGCGCGCCGCCGCCGGGTCGTGGTGGTCACTTCTCGACCAGGTCTTCCAGCCGCCCGACGGTGTCGATGAACTCCTCGACCATGTCGAGCACCACCGAGCGCGTCGGGCGCACCCGGTCCAGCGAACCGACCACCTGCCCGACGAAGTAGGTGGCCAGCTCGCGCGCCTTGGCGCCGGGGTGGCCGGCGGCCTGGTTGATGCGCAGCTGCGATTCGGTGATCAGGGCGGTCTGCAGCGGCATGCCGAGCGGGGCGGGGCTGTCGGGCCGGTCCCACTCGTCGGTCCAGGCGGTGCGCAGCATCCGCGCCGGCTTGCCGGTCATCGACCGCGACCGCACGGTGTCCGAGGAGCTGGCGGCCAGGAACTTCTCCTTGACCACCGGGGCCGTCTCGGCCTCCTCGGTGGTCAGCCACACCGACCCGCACCACACGCCCTCGGCGCCCAGCGCCAGCGCCGCGGCGATCTGGCGGCCCCGCGCGATGCCGCCGGCGGCCAGCACCGGCGTCGGCGCCACGGCGTCCACCACCTCGGGAACCAGGACCATGGTCGCCACCTCGCCGGTGTGGCCGCCCGCCTCGGTGCCCTGCGCCACGATCAGGTCGACGCCGGCGGCGGCGTGCCGCCGCGCGTGTTGGGTGGTGCCCGCCAGCGCGGCCACCAGCACGTCGCGGTCGTGCGCGCGCTCGACGAGGTCGGCGGGGGGCGGCCCGAGCGCGCTGGCGATCAGCCGGATGTCGTGGTCGAAGGCGACGTCGAGCAGCGGCTCGTAGCCCTTGGGCGAGATGTTGAGACCCCCGCCGGAAAACGGCGGCGGCTCGGCGGGCGCCGGGATGTCGTAGCGGGCCAGGATGTCGTCGACGAACGCGCGGTGCTGCTCGGGCAGCAGCTCGGCGGCCTGCTTGGCGTCGATCCCGCCCTGCTCGGCGCCGACGTACTTGGGCGGCAACAGCAGGTCGACCCCGTAGGGCCTGCCCCCGGTCTGCTCCTCGATCCAGGTCAGCTCGCTGTGCAGCCGCTTCGGGCTGTGCGCGACCGCCCCGAGGATGCCGAAGCCCCCCGCGTTGGTGACCGCGGCGACGACGTCGCGGCAGTGACTGAAGGCGCAGATCGGGAACTCAACGCCGAGCAGCTCGGCGACCCTGGTTCGCATTGCCCGACGCTAAGAGTTATTGATTGATATGTCAATCGATTACGGTAGTCTGCGATCCATGGCCGATCCGGCGACCGAACCCCTGTCCCCCGAGCAGCAGCGGCAGCGCCGCCGGGCGGTGCGCGAGGTCATGCTGACCACCCCGTTCATCGGCGGGCTCGGCATCGTCTTCGAGCGCTACGACCCCGACGACGTCACCATCCGGCTGCCGTTCCGGGAGGACCTCACCAACGACGGCACCTACTTTCACGGCGGGGTGATCGCCTCGGTGATGGACACCGCCGGCGCGGCGGCGGCCTGGTCCAACCACGATTTCGACAGGGGCATGCGCGCCTCGACCGTCGCGATGAGCATCCAGTTCACCGGCGCCGCCAAGCGCTGCGACCTGCTGTGCCATGCCCGCACCACGCGGCGCCGCAAGGAACTCACCTTCACCGAGATCACCGCCACCGATCCCGACGGCAACGTCGTCGCGCACGCGGTGCAGACCTACCGGATCGTCTGAGCCGGCGACCGGCCGTCCGGCGGCCAGCTGGACACCCCTTCCTCCAGCGGGACCTGCAGGCTCTGCAGGATCGAGGCGACCATTCGCCACGCACCGATGGCGGTGACGAGTTCGATGAGAGCCGTTTTGTCGCCGCGCAATTCGCGTTCGCAGGCCGCCCAGCTCTCGGCGCTCACCGCGCCGTCGCCCACCACGTCGTCGGTGGCCGCCAGCACCGCCCGCTCGGTCGGCCCGAACCCGTCATGGTTCTGCCAGTCGCGCACGCCGAGCAGATCGGCTTCTGTGACGCCCAGCCCGGAGGCGACGCGCCAGTGCTGCGTCCACTCGTAGTCGCACGCCGTGAGCCAGCCGATGCGCATGATCACCAGCTCGCGCAGCCGCGAGTCCAGGGCGCCGTGCCACAGCATGGTGGCGAGCAGGTCGTTGACGGCGCGCGCCAGCTGCGGGTGGTTCAGCAGCACCTGGAAGATGGACAGCTCGGCCATGTAGTTGGGCACGGCCGCCTCGTCGGCGGCGGCCTTGGCCTCGCCGAGCGGCAGTCCGGGCACGCGGGCTGTTGTCATCAGTTTTGCGGCGTGGAAACCGTCGGCTTTAGCCGGGGGAGGAAACGCCGCTTCCCTCCTTTCGGCAGGTTGTCGGTGGTCGCGTCTAGGTTTTTGATGTGTCGCGGTTTCGGTTGCTTCCCAACCCTGAGCAGACCACAGCGTTGGCGGACCACTGTCGTCATGCCCTGCTTGTGTGGAATCTGGCCGTGGAGCAGCAGCGGCACTGGCAACCGGGCCGCCGGGCGCCTGGGTATAACGAGCAGTGTGCCCAGTTGACTGAGGCCCGCGCCGAATATGACTGGCTGGCAGCCGGGTCGCAGACCGTGCAGCAGCAGGCGTTGCGCGACTTCGCGCAGGCAATGCGCAACTTTTTCAACTGTACCCACCGCCGCCCGACGTGGCGGAAGGCCGACAGGCATGAAGGATTCCGGCAGGTCGGAGTCAAACCGCGCCACATCAAGCGACTGAGCCGCCGCTACGGGCAGGTATGGATACCGAAGGTCGGTTGGGTGCGGTTCCGCTGGACCCGCAACGTAGCCAACACCATGAAGTCGTATCGAGTCACATTGGATCGGTCTGGGCGGTGGCACATCGCTTTTGCTGCCATCCCCGAATCTGTCCCGGGACCCGGCGATGGCAGCGTTGTTGGTGTGGATTGTGGCGTGGCGGTCTCGGCGGCGCTGTCCACCGGCGAATTGTTTCATGCTCCGGTTCTTAGTGCCGGTGAAACAAGGCGGCTGCGCCGATTGCAGCGCCGTCTGGCTCGGGCGCAGCGTGGAAGTAACCGACGAGCACGAACGAAGCTCGCGATCGCCAAGTTGCGCGCCCGCGAAACCGATCGCCGTCGTGACTGGGTGGAAAAAACCACCACCGATATGGCGCGCCGCTTTGACACCATTCGCGTCGAGGATTTCAATGTGCGGGCCATGACCCGCTCGGCGCGCGGTACCCGGGAATGCCCCGGCAGCGGTGTCGCGCAAAAACGGGGTCTCAACCGTGAGATCAGCCGCCAAGGGTGGGGTTTGTTGGTGGCGCGGTTGAAGCACAAGGCCTCGGGGCGACTCGAATTCGTCCCAGCAGCGTACACGTCGCAACGATGCTCCCAGTGCGGGCATATCGCACCGGAAAACCGCAAGAGCCAAGCGGTTTTCCACTGCGCCGCCTGCGGTGCGGGGCCGTGCAATGCCGACATCAACGCCGCACGCAACATCGCCGCCGGACGGGCGGTGACAGCACGGGGAGACCTCGGCACTAGCCAGTCCGTGAACCGTGAACCTCAACTCTGTTCTCCTGCTGTCTAGGCGACGGGGTTGGAATCCACCGGCTTAAGCCGGTGGAGGACGTCAAGGTGTGAGCACTCCGTGTACTGGCGGGACACCGTCGCGTTCACCGGCCATGGTAGCCAGCAACTCCGCGGCGTCTTCGAGGCGCGCGCAGCGCCGGGGCAGGCTCTCGAACGGGTAGCGGCCGGAGACCAGCAGGTCCAGCGCGGCGCGGTAGGCGGTGACGTCGACGCCGAGGGCCCCGATGATCCGCAGCTCCTTGACCACGACCGCGTCGGGCGAAAACCCCGGGGCGCCGGCGCCGAACCCGCGGGTGCCGGCGACGACGACGGTGCCGGCGGGCCGGGCCAGCGCGATCGCCTGCGCGAAAGCCGTTGGAGCCCTAGCGGTTACGTCAACTACCACGTCCGCCATCGCGCCGGCCGCCCTGCCCAGCGCGGCGACCGGGTCGTCGACGGCGACGTCGACAGCCAGGTCCGCGCCGAACCTCGGCGCCAGCGCCAACCGCTCCGCATCGCGCGGGCCCATCCCCGTCACGATCACGAACGCGGCACCGGCATCCTTGGCCGCCGCGGCCGCGCACAGCCCCCGGATTCCCGGTCCGAGCACCGCCACGACGTCGCCGGCCTTGGTGCCGGGAACGGTTACGCCCCAACGTATTCCGGCGCCTAGCGGGTTGAACAGCGTCGCCACCACCGCGTCGAGGCCGTCGGGCACGGCCAACACCATCGAGTCGCGCGCCAGGTATTGGTATTCGGCGTAGCCGCCCCACAGGCCCGGCGCGCGGTCGACGGGAATGAAGCCGTACATGTCGGCCAGGCCGTGCCGCGCGCAGCGCCGGTACTCGCCGCGCCGGCAGCTGTCGCAGTCGCGGCACGACTGGAACACCTCGACGGCCACCCGGTCGCCTCGCGCCACGCCCCACCGCCGCGCCGCCCGCGGCCCGATCGCCTCGATCGTGCCGACCGTCTCGTGGCCCGGGACGAAGGCGAACCCGCCGCCGAGCTCGCCGGTGTACTGCTCGTGGTCGGTCCCGCACAGGCCGCAGGCGGCGACCCGCACCACCGCGTCGTCGTCGCCGATCGCCGGCACCGGGAGCTCCCGGATGACCAGCTGGCGCGGCGCCTCGAGAACCAACGCCCGCGCCGTCGCGCCGTCCGACATACCGGCACAGTATGAGGTGTCGACCGGTGGAGCAATCGCCGCCGCGCGCTGTTAGCGTGCGATACCGGACGGTGAGGAGGATCCGTGAAAGCCATCCTTAAGAGGCTGGTGCTCGGCCTGATCGAGCTTGCCGTGCTCGGATCGTTGCTGTTCTTGTCGGCGGGCACGCTGAACTATTGGCAGGCATGGCTTTTCCTTGCGGTGTTCGCCGCCACGACGTGGATCGCCGGGATCTACGTGCTGAGCACGAACCCCGACGCGCTGCAGCGCCGGGCGGGCGGGGGGCCGACGGCGGAGACCAGAACGGTGCAAAAGGCCGTCATGGGTGGCCTGTGGTTGTCGCTGGCCGCGATGGTCGTGGTCAGTGCCCTGGACCATCGCTTCGGATGGTCGCGGGTGCCGACGGCGCTCTGCCTGGTTGGCGATGTCCTGGTGGCCGTCGGACTGACCGTGTGGATGCTGGTGGTCATTCAGAACGCCTACGCGGCCGCTACCATCCGGGTCGAGGCGGGGCAGCAGCTCGTGTCGACGGGCCTGTACGGGCTGGTGCGGCATCCCATGTACACCGGCAACGTCATCATGATGGCCGGTGTCCCGCTTGCGCTCGGCTCCTACTGGGGACTGGTCTTCGTCGCGCCCGGCGTCATCGTGCTCGCGCTGCGCATCCGCGACGAGGAACGGCTCCTCGCGGAGGAATTGAGCGGGTACCGCGAGTACACCGGCAAGGTGCGCTATCGGCTGGTGCCATATATGTGGTAGCCGACGCGTCGGCCCAGCTCCCGGCTCAGGGCGCCGACGGATGGGGCGTCGAACAGGGCGGACACCGCCACGTCGGCGTCGAGGGACGCGTTGATCGCGGCGATCGCCCGCAGCGCCGCCAGCGAGTTGCCGCCCAGGTCGAAAAACGACTCGTCGACCCCGACGTCGTCCACCCCCAGCACCTGGGCGTAGATGCCGGCCAGGATCGGCTCCAGCGAGCCTGCCGGGGGCGCGTCCCCGGTGTCGTCGCTGTCGTGCTGCCCGGCGGGCCGCCGGTTGAGGCGTGCGCGTAAACCGTTGTCGGGCAACGCGATCGACGACAACAGCCGGGTGGGGTCGGCGGCCATGGCCGCCAACGTCTGGGTGAACCGGTCTATCAGCGCTTCGATGTCGGCCGGCTCGAATAGGTCGGTGCGGTATTGGACGCGAAGCTCGATCTCGGCGCCCGGGGCGGCCTGGATCGTCAGCGGGTAGTGGTAGAAGTCGCGGGTGCGCAGCTCGGCGACGGTCAACCCGTCGACGCTGAGCAGCGCGGCGGTGTCGACGGGGTAGTTCTCGTACACGAACACGGTGTCGAAGAGTCGATCGTGACCCGCGATGCGGTGCACGTCGCCGAGCCCGAGGTGCTGGTGCTCCAGCGTGCGGTTGTGGGCGTCTTGCAGCCGATCGAGCAGGCCCGCGACCGTCGTCGCCGCCGTGGTGTTCGCCCGCACGGGCACCGTGTTGATCAGCAAGCCCACCATGGACTCCACGCCGGCCACCTCGGGGGGCCGCCCGGAGACGACGGCGCCGAACGCGACGTCGTGCCGGCCGGTCAGCCACGTCAACAGCTGCGCCCAGGCGGCCTGCAACACGGTGTTGACCGTGGTGCGGCAGGAGCGCGCCAGCTCGCCCACCGCATCGGTGGTCTGCTCGGGCAGCCGGAAGGATGCGACGCCGCGCGGGCCCAGGCCCAGCCTGTCCGGCGGACCGACCAGGCTGGGCGTGTCGAAGCCGGCGAGCACCTCACGCCAGACCGATCGCGCGGCGTCCTGGTCTCGATCGGCCAGCCAGGTGAGGAAGTTGCGATACGGCGGGGCCGGGGGCAGTCGATGGCCGAAGTAGCTGGCGAAGATCTCCCGCAGCAGGACCTGCAGCGACCAGCCGTCGAACAAGATGTGATGGTTGGTGAGCACGAACCGGTGCCGATCGGGCGCGGTGTTGATCAGCGCCGCCCGGAAGGCCGGCTGGCCGGCAAGGTCGAACACCGCGGCGCGTTCGGCGGCGCACACCCGCCGCACCTCCGCCTCGACGTCGGCGCCCGCGTCGAGTTCGACGTACCGCCACGGCGCCACCGGGTCGGCCGGGACGATCTGCACCGGCTCGTCGAACTGCTCGGAGAACCGGGCCGCCAGGTTCGGATGCCGGTTGACCACGGTTTGCACCGCATCGTGGAGCCGGTGGGGGTCCAGCGGGCCGGCCACGGTGACATCCAGCTGCACCGCGTACACGTCGTCGTACAGGTCGTGGTCGCCCTGGGTGGCTCGCGCGTGAAAGAGCAGCCCCTGCTGCAACGGGGTCAGCGGCAAGACGTCGGCGAACTCGCACTGGCCCGCAAGCTCGTCGAGCTGCCGCTGGCTGAGCCGGGCCGGCGCGACATCCGAGGGTGTCAGCCCGCCCCCGCCGCCGCGCACGTGCGCGCAAATGCCGGCCAGCGCCTCGAACCACAACCGGCCCAGCCGGGCGACCCGCTTGTCATCCAATGCCGAGGCGCCCCAGGTCCAGTTCGCGAGCAGCCGCGGCCCGGCGTCGGTGTCGATGGTGCTGGCGTTGAGCTCCAGCGTGTGGGGCAGCGGCAGGGCGATCGCGGTGGCCGCGCCGCTGGCCGACAAACCCTCGTGGCTGACCCGCCACAGGTCGTCGGACACCTCGCCCGACGCGGCGCCCAGCCGCCCCAGATAGTTGAACCCGATCGGCGGGTCGGACTCGGCCAGGTCGACGTCGGGGTTGAGGTAGCGCAGCAGGCCGTAGGTCAGGCCGTCGGGCAGGGCGCGAAGCTGTTCCTTGGCGTCCTTGAGCGCCGCGCCCAGCGCGGCCTCCCCGGCCACCACCTGCTCCCAGGGCAGCCCGCCGACCGCGAGTGACACCGGGTATTTGGTGGTGAACCACCCCACCGTGCGGGTCAGGTCCACATCGGGTGCCAGCTCCTCGTGGCGGCCGTGGCCCTCGACGTCGATGCCGACCGGCGCACCGCCGGTGCCCAGAAACTCGGCCAGCGCCAACCCGAACGCGATCAACAGGATGTCTTGCACACCGGCGTGAAACGCCGCCGGCACCTCGCCGAGCAGCATGCGGGTCGTCTCGGTGTCCAGCTCCATCGACGAATGCCCGGCCGCGGCGAACGTGTCCACCTCCGGGCGCACCGCCGGCAACGCGGCCGGGGTCGCCGCCACCCGCCACCACGCCTCGGCTGTTGCCGCCACCGCCGCGGAGCGCGCGTGCTCGGCCAGCAGCCGCGACCACCGGGCAAACGACGTGCCGCCCGCCGGCAACGCGATCGGTTGCCCGCTGTGATGCTGGGCCCACGCGATGTTGAGGTCCTCCAACAGGATTCGCCACGACACGCCGTCGACGGCCAGGTGATGCACCATCAGCGCCAGGTGGGCCGTCGAGGTCACCCACAGCGCGCTGAGCATCACCCCGGCGGCGGGGTCCAGCCGCGACCGCGCCCGGACCAACGCCTCGTCGGACAGCACGTCCACCGACTGCAGGCACTCGCCGGCGTCCACCGACCCCACCTCGGGCACCCGCAACGACCATCCCCCCGCGCCGTCGTCCTCGATCCGCAGCCGCAGCATCGCGTGCCGATCCAGCAGGGCCTGCAGCACCACCACAACGTCGGCCACCGTGGCGCCCGCCGGGGCCGCCACCACCATGGTCTGGTTGAACTGCTCGACCGGGCCGTCCATGTCCTGCAGCCAGCGCATGATCGGCGTGGCCAGCACCGGCCCGACACCGTGGTCGACCACGCCGCCCGCGTCGCCGGCCACCCCCGCCACCCGGGCCAGCCGGGCCACCGTCTGCTCGACGAAGATGTCGCGCGGGCGACACACGATTCCGGCGGCCCGGGCCCGGGCCACGACCTGGATCGACAGGATGCTGTCCCCGCCGAGGTCGAAGAACGAATCGTCGACGCCGACGCGGTCGACCCCGAGCACCTGGGCGTAGATGTCGGCCAGGATCTCCTCGACGGCGTCGGCCGGGGCGCGGAAGTGATCCGCCTGGGCGTATGCGGGTGCCGGCAGGGCGCGGGTGTCGACCTTGCCGTTCACGGTCAGCGGCAGCGCCGGCAGCGCCACGATCGCGGCCGGCACCATGTAGGCCGGCAACCGCTCGGCCAGCTGGGCGCGTGCCTCGGCCGGATCCGCCGCCCCGGTGACATACCCCACCAGCCGCTTGTCGCCGGGGCTGTCCTCGCGGGCGATCACCACCGCCTGCCGCACCCCGTCCAGGCGGGCCAACGCGGCCTGGACCTCGCCGAGCTCGATGCGATAGCCGCGGATCTTGACCTGGAGATCCACCCGGCCGAGATACCGCAGCTGCCCGTCGGCGCCCCAGCACACCAGGTCCCCGGTGCGATACATCCGCAGCGCCGGCGCCCCGAACGGGCACGCCACGAACCGCGACGCCGTCAGCCCCGCGCGGCCCACATAGCCGTAGGCCAGCCCGGCGCCGGCCACATACAGCTCGCCGCCCACGCCCGGCGGCACCGGCCGCAGCCACTGGTCCAGCACGAAGAAGCCCAGATGGGCAAGCGGCACCCCGATCGGGCTGCTGTTGTCGTCGACGTCGCCGTCGGTGATTTCCCGGAACGAGGCGTGCACCGTCGTCTCGGTGATGCCGTACATGTTCACCAGGCGCGGTAAGCCGCTGTGGTTGTCCAGCCACGTCCTCAGGCGGTGTGGCTCCAGCGCTTCCCCGCCGAAGACAACCGTCTCCAGCTTGAGCTGTTGCCCCACGTCGGGTGCCAGCGCGTCGGCGGTCTGCAGCGCGTAGAACGCCGACGGCGTCTGGCTCAGCACGCTGACCTGTTCGGCGGCCAGCAGGGCGTGCAGCTCTTCGGGCGAGCGGGTCACCGACTCGGGCACCACCACCAGCCGCCCACCGTGCAGCAGCGCACCCCAGATCTCCCAGACCGAATAGTCGAAAGCCAGCGAGTGGCACAGGGTCCACACCTGCCCGGCGGACAACTCGAGATCCGCGTCCAACGACTCGAGCAGCCTGGTCACGTTGCGGTGCGCGACGGCGACGCCCTTGGGAACGCCGGTGGTGCCGGAGGTGTAGATCACGTAGGCGACGTCGTCGGACTCCGGCGCCGGCAGGCCCGTGTCGGGCTGGGTGTCGATGCGGGGGTCGTCGACGTCGATGACCAGCAGATCCCGCCCGCCCAGCCGCTCGGCGAACCCGGCGGTGGTGATCGCGGCGATCGGCGCGGCGTCGCCGAGCACGAACTCGATGCGGGCCGCCGGCACCGTCGGGTCGATCGGCACATAGGCCGCGCCGGTCTTGAGGACGGCCAGGATCGCCGCGACCGCCTCGGCCGTCCGCGGCATCAGCAGCGCCACCCGCTGCCCGGGACCAACGCCGTGGCCGGCCAACAGGTGCGCCAACCGATTCGACGCCTCGTCCAGCTCGCGGTAGGTCATCGAGCGGCCCTCACAGGTGAGCGCCACCGCCTCCGGGGCGCGCTCAACCTGCGCGGCGAACACCGCGGGAATCGACACCCCGGTCACCGGCTGGTGCGGGACCGCGCGACTGACCCAGCCGTGCAACCGGCCCTTGCCGGGCTGCAGGCCGACCACGATCGGGGCCGGCGCGTCCCTCGGCGGGGCCAGCGCGGCCCGATTGCCCCAGCGCTCCAGCCGGGCATGCTCGCCCGCGTCGAGCACATCCACCGACGAGAGCGGCCGCGCCGGATCGGCGGCCATCGCCACCACCACCCGCTGCAACCGCTCGATCAGCGTCTCGATGCTGGCCGCGTCGAACACGTCGGTGCGAAACTCGACCTGCCCGCCGATCCCGGCGGGCTCACCGTCCGGGGCCCAGCGTTCGGCCAACGAGAACGTCAGGTCCATGCGGGCGGTGTGGGTGTCGGCCCGCAGCGGGGTGACCTCCAGATCACCCAGCGTCACCCCCGCGGCGGGGTCGTCGCCCTGCCAGTTCTGCCAGGCCAGCATGACCTGGACCAGCGGGTGATGGGTCAGCGACCGGGTCGGGTTGAGCCGCTCCACCAGCACCTCGAAGGGCACGTCCTGGTGCTCGTAGGCGGCCAGGCTGCGGGAGCGCGCCTGCGCCAGCACCTCGGCGACGCTGGGGTCGCCCGCCACGTCGACGCGCAGCACCAGGGTGTTGACGAAAAATCCGACCAGCTCGTCCAGCGCCGGATCACGCCGCCCGGCGATCGGGAAGCCCACCGCCACATCGGAACTGGCGCTGATCTTCGACAGCAGCATCGCCAGCGCGGCCTGCATCACCATGAAGCTGGTCGCATTGTGCTCGTCGGCGAGCTCGCGCACCTGCGCCTGCAACTCGGCCGGCCAGTCCACGGCCACCGTGGCGCCGCGTTGATCGGCCACCGGCGGGAAGGGCCGATCGGTGGGCAGCGCCAGCCGCTCTGGCAACCCGGCCAGGGCCTCTTCCCAGTAGGCCACCTGCGCCCCGATGCGGCTGTCGCGGTCGTCGAGCTCACCGAATTGCGCGCGCTGCCACAGCGTGTAATCGACGTACTGCACCGGCAACGGCGCCCACCCCGGCGGCTGCCCGACGCTCCGACTGGCATACGCCACGCCCAGGTCCCGCACCAACGGCGTCACCGACAACCCGTCGGCGGCGATATGGTGCACCACCGCGACCAGCACGTGCTCGTCCTCGGCGACCCGGAAAAGCCTTGCCCGCAACGGAATTCGGGCCACCAGGTCGAACGGGCCGCGGGCCGCCTCCTCGATCGTCTCCTGCAGCCGGCTTGCCGGCCAGCCGACGGCATCGACGACGTCCCAACTGAAGTCGGCTCGATCGGCCGGCATCACCACCTGCTGGGGAATCCCGTCGGACGCGACGAACAGGGTGCGCAGGCTCTCGTGGCGGGCCACCACGTCGGCCAGCGCGGCGCCCAGCGCGTCGGCATCCAGCCGCCCGCCCAGCCGCAGCGCCACCGCCATGTTGTAAACCGGTGAGGGACCGTGCAATTGCTCCAGGAACCACAACCGGTTCTGGGCGAACGACAACGGCACCAGCGCCGGCCGCTCGCGGGCCACCAGCGGCTCGAGCGGCGTCCCCTCGGCGCCAACCCGGGGCGCCAGCTGGGCCACCGCGGGCGCCTCGAACAGCACGCGCACCGCGAGGTCGGTGTCCAGCACGGAGTTGATCGCGGCGATGACCCGCATCGCCGACAGCGAATCCCCACCCAGGTCGAAGAAGGACTCGTCGACGCTGACGCGCTCGAGCCCGAGCACCTGGGCGTAGATGCCGGCCAGCATGTCCTCGACGGGGTTGCTCGGGGCGCGGTAATGGTCGGCGTCGTGGTACTCCGGGGCCGGCAGGGCGCGGGTGTCGAGTTTGCCGTTGGGTGTCAACGGCAGCGCGTCGACCGCGAGCACCGCGGCCGGGACCATGTACGCGGGCAGCCGCTCGGCCAGCTGGCCCCGGGCCTGGTCCGGGTCCGCGGTGCCGGTGACGTAACCGACCAGGCGCTTGTCGCCGGGGCGGTCCTCGCGGGCGATCACCGCCGCCTGATCCACGCCGTCCAGCCCGGCCAGCGCCGCGCGGACCTCGCCCACCTCGATGCGGTATCCGCGGATCTTGACCTGCTCGTCGGTGCGGCCCAGGTATTGCAGCTGCCCGTCGGGGCGCCAGCGCGCTCGATCCCCGGTGCGATACATCCGCAGTCCCGGCCCGCCGAACGGGCACGCCACGAACCGCGACGCCGTCAAGCCCGAACGGCCCACATACCCGCAGCCCACCCCGGCGCCGGCGACGTACAGCTCCCCGACCACGCCCGCGGGCGCCGGCTTCAGCGACCCGTCCAGCACGAACAGCGCCGCGCCGCCGACGGGCGAGCCGATCGGCACCACGCTCGACCCCGCCTTAAGCGGCGCGCTGATCGCCACGCACATGGTGGTCTCGGTCGGGCCGTAGGCGTTGACCATGACCCGCCCGGGCGCCCACCGGTCCACCACCTCGGCCGGGCAGGCCTCACCGGCCATCACCAACGCCGTCGACTCCAACCCATCCGGGGACAGCATCGCCACCGCGGAGGGTGTCTGGGTCAGCACGGTGACCTGTTCGCGAACCAGCACGTCGTGGAAGTCATCGGGCGAGGCCGTCACCGCCTCGGGCACCACCACCACCCGGCCGCCCCGCAGCAGCGGGGCCAGGATCTCCCACGCCGAGACGTCGAACGCCAGCGAATGACACAGCGGCCATACCCCGGGCAACGGCAGCCCGGCGTCCAACGACGCCAACAGCTGGGTCACGTTCTGATGCGTGATGGCGACGCCCTTGGGGACACCGGTCGTCCCCGACGTGTAGATGAGGTAGGCGATGTCGGCGGGATCCGGCGGCGGCAGCGCGGTTCCGGGTGGGCCATCGGCGCGGGCGTCGTCGACGTCGATGACCGCCAGGTCGTACCCGTCCAGCTGCGACCCCAGGTCCGCCGAGGTGATCGCGGCGACCGGCGCGGCGTCCTCGACGATGAACTCCCGCCGGGCCGCCGGCACCAAGGGGTCGATCGGCAGGTACGCGGCTCCCGTCTTCAAGATCGCCAGGATCGCCACGACCGCCTCCGCGGACCGGGCAAACAGCAGCGCGACGTACTCGCCCGGGCCCGCGCCTTGCCCGGAAAGCAAGTGCGCCAACCGGTTTGACGCCTCATCCAGCTCGCGGTACGTCATCGCGCGGCCCTCGAAGGTCAGCGCCACCGCGTCCGGGTTCTGGGCCACCTGCTCGGCGAACAGCGCCGGAATCGACACCGGCGCGGCCGCCGGCCGGGTCAGGACCGCCCGGTTGCCCCACTTGTCCAGCTGGGCCTGCTCATCATCGTCGAGCAGATCGATCGACGACAACCGCTGCCCTGGACGGGCGCTCATGACTCCCGTTCCAGGTCGGCGGTCACCGCGACCACCGCGCGCCGCAACCGCTCGATCAGCGCCTCGACGGTTTCCGGGTCGAACACGTCGGTGCGAAATTCCACCTCCCCGCCGATCCCGGCGGGCTCGCCGTCCTCGGTCCAGCGCTCCACCAGGGCGAAGACCAGGTCCATGCGGGCGGTGCGGGTGTCCATGGGCAGGGACGAGACTTCCAGATCGCCCATGCTCAACGCGGCCGCGGGGTCGTCGTCCTGCCCGGCCACACTTTGCCAGGTCAACGCCACCTGGACCAGCGGGTGGTGGGCCAGGTTGCGGCTGGGGTTGAGCCGCTCCACCAGCACCTCGAAGGGCACGTCCTGGTGTTCGTAGGCGGCCAGGCTGCGCTCGCGCACCTGGGACAGCAACTCGTCGACGGTGGGATCCCCGGACAGGTCGATCCGCAGCACCAGGGTGTTGACGAAAAACCCGACGAGCTCATTGAGCGCGGGGTCGCGGCGCCCGGCGATCGGGAACCCCACCGCCACCTCGGTGCTGCCGCTGATCTTGGACAGCAGCACCGCCATGGCCGCCTGGACCACCATGAAGCTGGTCGCGTTGTGCTCGCGCGCCACGTCGCGCACCCGTTGCTGCACCTCCACCGGCCAGTCCACGGGCACGCTGGCGCCGCGGTAGTCGGCCACCGCCGGGTAAGGGCGATCGGTGGGAAGCTCCAATTGCTCGGGCATCCCGGCCAGGGCGTCTTCCCAGTAGGCCAGCTGCGCGCCGATGCGGCTGCCGCTGTCGTCGAGCTCGCCCAGCTGGGCGCGCTGCCACAGCGTGTAGTCGACGTACTGCACCGGCAGCGGCGCCCAGTCCGGGGCCTGCCCCGCGCACCGGCTGGCATAGGCGACACCCAGGTCGCGTACCAGAACGTTCACCGACCAGCCGTCGGCGGCGATGTGGTGCACCGCGGCGACCAGCACGTGCTCGTCGTCGCAAACTCGGAAAAGCCTTGCCCGCAAAGGGATCTCGTTCGCCAGATCGAACGTGTGACGCGCGACGGCGCCGACGGCCTCCTGCAACCGTTCCGCCGGCCAGCCGCCGGTATCGACGACCTGCCAACCGAAGTCGGCCTGCGCGGCGGGGATCACCACCTGCTGCGGGACCCCGCCGGGCGCGACGAACAACGTGCGCAGGGTCTCGTGGCGGGCCACCACGTCGGCCAGCGCGGCACCCAACGCCTCGGCGTCCAGCGGTCCGCCCAGCCGCAGCGCCACCGCCATGTTGTAGACGGCCGAGGGTCCCTGCAACTGGTCCAGGAACCACAACCGGTTCTGGGCGAACGACAACGGCACCACCGCCGGCCGCTCGCCGGGCACCAACGGCGCCAGCCCGCCGCCGTCTCCGCCGAGGCGGCGCACCAGCTCCGCGACGGTGGGCGCCTCGAACAGCACCCGCACCGACAGGTTGGCATCCAATGAATTGTTGACCGAGGCGATCACCCGCATCGCCAGCAACGAGTCCCCGCCCAGGTCGAAGAACGACT
This sequence comes from Mycobacterium sp. 663a-19, assembly GCF_035616495.1. Classification (NCBI taxonomy): domain Bacteria; kingdom Bacillati; phylum Actinomycetota; class Actinomycetes; order Mycobacteriales; family Mycobacteriaceae; genus Mycobacterium; species Mycobacterium sp. 663a-19. The sequence goes on from NZ_JAPJAV010000005.1 coordinate 367,014, forward strand.
CGTCGACACCGACCCGCTCGAGGCCCAGGACCTGGGCGTAGATGCCCGCCACGAGCTGCTCGGTGAGGGTGTCCGGGGCGCGATAACCGCCGGCGTCGTGGTACTCCGGCGCCGGCAGGGCCCGCTTGTCGAGCTTGCCGTTGACCGTCAACGGCAGCGCGTCGAGCACCACCACCGCGGCCGGGACCATGTAGGCCGGGAGCCGGTCGGCCAGTTGGGCGCGCACCGCGGCCGGCTCTGCCGTCCCGGTGACGTAGCCCACCAGGCGCTTGTCGCCGGGGCGGTCCTCGCGGGCGATCACCGCCGCCTGCCGCACCCCGTCGAGGCCGGCCAGCGCGGCCTGGACCTCGCCGAGTTCGATGCGGTAGCCGCGGATCTTGACCTGGTCGTCGGAGCGCCCGAGGTACTGCAGCTGCCCGTCGGCGTTCCAGCAGACCAGGTCCCCGGTGCGATACATCCGCGCTCCCGGCGCGTCCGCGCGGGCGAACGGGCACGCCACGAACCGCGACGCGGTCAGCCCCGCCCGGCCCACGTAGCCATAGCCCGCCCCGGAACCGGCGACGTACAGCTCACCGATCACCCCGGGCGGCACCGGCTGCAACCAGGCGTCCAGCACGAAGAAGGCGAGGTGGGCCAGTGGCCCCCCGACGGGGCTGGAACTCCTGCCCGCGTCGCTGTCGACGATCTCCCGCAGCGAGGCGTGCACCGTCGTCTCGGTGGTGCCGTACATGTTGATCAGCCGCGGTAACCCGGCGTGGTGGTCCAGCCAGGTCCCGAGGCGCTGGGGTTCCAGCGCCTCGCCGGCGAACACCACCGTCTGCAGCTTGAGCTGCTGACCCAACTCGGGTGATTGCGCGTCGGCGGCCTGCAGCGCGTAGAACGCCGACGGCGTCTGGCTGAGCACGCCGACCTGTTCGGCGACCAGCAATGCGTGGAACTCCTCGGGCGAGCGCGCCACCGCCTCGGGCACCACCACCAGCCGGCCGCCGTGCAGCAGCGCCCCCCAGATCTCGCACACCGAGACGTCGAAGGCCAGCGAATGCCATTGCGACCACACCTGCCCGGCCAATTCCAGGCTGTCGTCCATCGACGTGAGCAACTCGATCACGTTGTGATGCGTGATCGCCACGCCCTTGGGCACACCGGTGGTTCCCGAGGTGTAGATCAGGTAGGCGATGTCATCGCCCGCGGGCGCGGGCAACCCGGTGCCGGGCCGGCTGCCGATCCGCCGGTCGTCGACGTCGATGACGAGCAGATCCTGCCCGTCCAGCCGCTCGGCCAGCCCGGCGGTGGTGACCGCGGCGATCGGCGCGGCGTCGGCGAGCACGAACTCCCGCCGGGCCGCGGGCACCGTCGGGTCGATCGGCACGTAGGCCGCCCCGGTCTTGAGCACCGCCAAAATCGCCACGATCGCCTCGGCCGACCGCGACAACAGCAGCGCCACCCGCTGCCCCGGGCGGGCACCGTGGTCGGCCAGCAGGTGCGCCAACCGGTTCGACGCCTCGTCCAGTTCGCGGTAGGTCATGCAGCGGCCCGCACAGGTGAGCGCCACCGCGTCCGGGGAACGGGCCACCTGCGCGCCGAACACCGCGGGAATCGACAGCCCGGTCGCGGGCTGGGGGGCCGCGCGATTCACCCACCCGTGCAACTTGCCCCCGGCCGCCTGCAGGCCAACCACGATCGGCGCCGGCGCGGGCCTTGGCTTGGCCAGCGTGGCGCGATTGCCCCAGCGGTCCAACCGGGCATGCTCGCCCGCGTCGAGGACGTCCACCGACGACAGCCGCCGCCCCGGATCGGCGACCATCGCCGCCACCATCCGCTGCAACCGCTCGATCAGCGTCTCGACGCTGGCCGCGTCGAACACGTCGGTGCGGAACTCCACCTCCCCGCCGATCCCGGCGGGCTCGCCCCCCTCGGTCCAGCGCTCGGCCAACGAGAACGTCAGGTCCATGCGGGCGGTGTGGGTGTCGGCCCGCAGCGGGCTGACCTCGAGATCACCCAGCGCCACCCCGGCGGCGGGATCGCTGTCCTGCCAGTTCTGCCAGGCCAACATCACCTGGACCAGCGGGTGATGGGCCAGCGACCGGGCCGGGTTGAGCCGCTCCACCAGCACCTCGAACGGCACGTCCTGATGCTCGTAGGCGGCCAGGCTGCGCTCTCGCACCTGCGCCAAGACCTCGGCAACCGTGGGATCTCCCGCCGCGTCGACGCGCAGCACCAGGGTGTTGACGAAAAAGCCCACCAGCTCGTCGAGCGCGGGGTCGCGCCGCCCGGCGATCGGAAAGCCCACCGCCACATCGGAACTGGCGCTGATCTTCGCCAGCAGCAGCGCCAGCGCGGCCTGCATCACCATGAAGCTGGTCGCATTGTGCTCGCGGGCCACCCCGCGTATCCGTTCCTGCAACTCGGCCGGCCAGTCGACGGCCACGGTGGCGCCGCGGTAGTCGGCCACCGGCGGGTAGGGCCGATCGGTGGGCAGCGCGAGCCGCTCGGGCAACCCGGCCAGGGCCTCTTCCCAGTAGGCCAGCTGCGCGCCGATGCGGCTGTCGCGGTCGTCGAGTTCGCCGAATTGCGCGCGCTGCCACAACGTGTAATCGACGTACTGCACCGGCAGCGGCGCCCACGCCGGGGCCTGCCCCGCGCAGCGGCTGGCGTAGGCCACACCCAGGTCCCGCACCAACGGGGTCACCGACAACCCGTCGGCGGCGATGTGGTGCACCACGGCGACCAGCACGTGCTCGTCGTCGGCGACCCGGAAAAGCCTTGCCAGCAACGGGATTTCGCCCGCCAGGTCGAATGCGTGCCGCGTGACTTCCTCGATGGCCTCCTGCAGCCGGCTTTCCGGCCAGCCGCCGACATCGATGATCTGCCAACCGAAGTCGGCGCGGTCGGCGGGGATGACCACCTGCTGGGGCGTTCCGTCGGGTGCGACAAAGACCGTGCGCAGGCTTTCGTGGCGGGCGACCACGTCGGCCAGCGCGGCGCCCAGCGCCTCGGCGTCCAGATGCCCGCGTAGCCGCAGCGCCACCGCCATGTTGTAAACCGGTGAGGGACCGTGCAATTGGTCCAGGAACCACAACCGGTTCTGGGTGAACGACAACGGCACCACCGCCGGCCGCTCACCGGCCACCAACGGTTCCAGGCCATCCCCGCCGGTGCCGATACGGGGCGCCAGCTGCGCCACGGTGGGCGCCTCGAACAGAATGCGCACCGCCAGGCCGGCATTCAGGGACTTGTTGGCCGCGGCGATCACCCGCATCGCCGACAGCGAATCGCCACCCAGGTCGAAGAACGACTCGTCGACACCCACCCGCTCCAGCCCGAGCACCCGGGCGTAGATGCCTGCCAGGATCTCCTCGACCGCGCCGGTCGGGGCGCGATAGACGCCGCCGTCCTGGTACTCCGGGGCGGGCAGGGCCCGGGTGTCCAGTTTGCCGTTCGGGGTCAACGGCAGCGCGTCGACGGCCACCACCGCGGCCGGAACCATGTAGGGCGGCAGCCGGTCGGCCAGCTGCGCGCGCAACGCGCCCGGCTCGGCGGTCCCGGTGACGTAGCCGACGAGACGCTTGTCGCCGGGGCGGTCCTCGCGGGCGATCACCGCCGCGTCGTCCACCCCGTCCAGCCCGGCCAGCGCCGCACGCACGTCACCGAGCTCGATGCGGTACCCGCGGATCTTGACCTGCTCGTCGGCGCGGCCGACGTACTGCAGCTGCCCGTCGGCGCCCCACCGCACCAGGTCCCCGGTGCGATACATCCGCAGTCCCGGCCCGCCGAACGGGCACGCCACGAACCGCGACGCCGTCAGCCCGGCGCGGCGCAGGTACCCGTAGCTGACGCCCCGGCCGGCGGCGTACAGCTCGCCGATCACCCCGGCCGGTACCGGCCGCAGCCATTTGTCCAGCACAAACAGCGCGGCCCCGGGCACCGGCGAGCCGATCGGCACCACCCCAGACCCGGCGGTCAGCGGTGCACTGAACGTCACGACCATCGTCGTCTCGGTCGGGCCGCAGGCGTTGAGCATCACCCGGTCCGGGGCCCACCGATCCACCACGTCGGCCGGGCAGGCCTCACCGGCCACGATCAGCGCCATCTCCCCCAGGCACTGCGGCGACAGCGTCGCCACCGCGGACGGGGTCCAGGTGAGCAGGCTGACTTGTTCCCGGACGAGCAGGGCGTGGAAGTCTTCGGACGCGGCCGCCACCGATTCCGGCACCACGACCACGCGCCCGCCGTGCAACAGCGGGCCCCAGACCTCCCAGATCGACGTGTCGAACCCGTAGGAATTGCACTGCGTCCACGCCCCGGTGGGTGGCACATATTCACCGGCCACCGTCAGGAACTGGGTGACATTGCCGTGGGTTACGGCGACGCCCTTGGGGACGCCGGTGGTGCCCGACGTGTAGATGATGTGGGCGATGTCGTCCGCGGCGGGTCCCGGCAATGCGGTGACGGGCTGGGTGTCGACGACGGGGTCGTCGACATCGATGACCGGCACACCGCACGCGCGCAGCCGGTCGGCGAGCGCGGGGGTGGTGATCGCGGCGATCGGCGCGGCGTCGGCCACCATGAACTCGATCCGCGAGTCGGGATGCGCGGGGTCGATCGGCAGATAGGCCGCGCCGGTCTTGAGCACCGCCGCGATCGAGACGATCGCCTCGGCGGACCGGGAGAACAGCAGCGCCACGCACTGCCCCGGGCCTGCCCCCCGGTCGGAAAGCAAGTGCGCCAATCGATTCGACGCCTCGTCGACCTCGCGGTAGGTCCACGACCGCTCCCCGCAGCTGATCGCCACCGCGTCCGGGGTCCGCGCCACCTGCGCGGCGAACAACGCCGGGATCGACGCCGCGGGGGGTGCCGGCTGGGTCAACACCGCCCGGTTGCCCCACCGGTCCAGCTGGGCTTGCTGCTCGTCGTCCAGCACGTGAATCGACGACAATCGCCGGGCCGGGTCGGTGGTCACGGCCAGCAGCACCCGCCGCAGCCGTTCGATCAGCGCCTCGATGCTGTCCGCGTCGAAAATGTCGGTGCGGAACTCCACCTCTCCGCCGATCCCGGCGGGCTCACCATCGTCGGTCCAGCGTTCGGCCAGCGAGAACGCCAGGTCCATGCGGGCGGTGTGGGTGTCCACCGGCAGCGGGGTGACCCGCAGATCGCCCAGGTCCAGCTGCGCGGCCTCGTTGTTCTGCCAGGCCAACAGCACCTGGACCAGCGGGTGATGGGCCCGGCTCCGGGTGGGGTTGAGCCGCTCCACCAGCACCTCGAAGGGCACGTCCTGGTGTTCGTAGGCGCCCAGGCTGCGCTCCCGCACCTGGGCCAGCAACTCGGCGACGGTGGGATCACCCTCCAGGTCGACCCGCAGCACCAACGTGTTGACGAAAGACCCGACCAGCTCGTCGAGCGCGGCGTCGCGGCGCCCGGCGATCGGAAACCCCACCGCCACATCGCTACTGGCGCTGAGCGTGGACAGCAGCACGGCCAGGGCCGCCTGGACCACCATGAAGCTGGTCGCATTGTGCTCACCGGCCAGCTCGCGCACCCGCGCCTGCAGGTCGGTGGGCCAGTTCACCGCCACGGTCGCGCCGCGGTAGTCGCCGACCGGCGGGTAGGGCCGATCGGTGGGAAGCTGCAAGTGCTCGGGCATCCCGGCCAGGGCTTCTTCCCAATAGGCCAGCTGGGTGCCGATGCGGCTGCCGCTATCGTCGAGGTCACCCAACTGCGCGCGCTGCCACAGCGTGTAGTCGACGTACTGCACCGGCAGCGGCGCCCAGTCCGGGGCCTGCCCCGCGCAGCGGGCGGCATAGACGACACCCAGGTCGCGCACCAGCGGAGCCACCGACCAGCCGTCGGCGGCGATGTGATGCACCGCGGCCACCAGCACGTGCTTGTCCTCGGCGATCCGGAAAAGCCTTGCCCGCAAAGGGATCTCGTTCGCCAGATCGAACGTGTGGCGCGCCGCGGCGCCGACGGCCTCGTCCAGCCGTTCCGCAGGCCAACCGCCGGCATCGACGACCTGCCAACCGAAGTCGGCCTGCTCGACGGGGATCACCACCTGCTGCGGGACCCCGTCGGGCGCGACGAACAGCGTGCGCAGGCTTTCGTGGCGGCCCACCACGTCGGACAGCGCGGCGCCCAACGCCTCGGCGTCCAGCGGTCCGTCCAGCCGCAGCGCCACCGCCATGTTGTAGACGGCCGAGGGCCCCTGCAACTGGTCCAGGAACCACAACCGGGATTGGGCGAACGACAACGGCACCACGGCCGGCCGCTCGCCGGGCACCAGCGGCTCCAGCCCGCCCCCCTCGGCGTCGATACGCGTCACCAACTCCGCGACCGTGGGCGCCTCGAACAACACCCGCACCGACAGGTCGGTGTCCAACGACTTGTTGACCGAGGCGATCACCCGCATCGCCAGCAACGAATCCCCGCCCAGGTCGAAGAAGGACTCGTCGACACCGACCCGCTCCAGCCCGAGCACCTGGGCGTAGATACCGGCCAGTATTTCCTCGGTGAGGGTGGCCGGGGCGCGAAAACCACCGGCGCCGTGGTACTCCGGTGCCGGCAGGGCCCGCTTGTCGAGCTTGCCGTTGACCGTCAACGGCAGCGAGTCGAGCACCACGATCGCCACCGGCACCATGTACGGCGGCAGCCGCTCGGCCAGCGTCGCGCGCGCGGCGCCCGGGTCGGCCATCCCGGTGACGTAGCCCACCAGCCGCTTGTCGCCGGGGCGGTCCTCGCGGGCGATCACCGCCGCATGCTCGACCCCGTCCAGGCCGGCCAACGCGGCCTGCACCTCACCGAGTTCGATGCGATAGCCGCGGATCTTGACCTGGTCGTCGGCGCGTCCCAGGTAGTCCAACTGCCCGTCGGCGCCCCAGCAAACGAGGTCCCCGGTGCGATACATGCGCGCTCCCGGCCCCCCGAAAGGGCACGCCACAAACCGCGACGACGTCAACCCCGCCCGGCCCACATAGCCATAGCCCGCTCCGGAGCCGGCCACATACAGCTCACCGACCACCCCGGCCGGCACCGGCCGCAACCAGCCGTCGAGCACGAAGAAGGCGAGGTGGGCCAGCGGCACCCCGACCGGGCTGACACTGCGGGTGACATCGGCGGCCACGATCTCCCGCAACGAGGCATGCACCGTCGTCTCGGTGGTGCCGTACATGTTGATCAGCCGCGGCAATTCCGGGTGGTTGTCGAACCAGGTCCTCAGGCGCTGCGGTTCCAGCGCCTCGCCGGCGAACACCACCGTCCGCAGCTCGAGCCCAGGTCGCCGGTCCGGTGCTTGCGCATCGACGGTCTGCAGCGCGTAAAACGCCGACGGCGTCTGGCTCAACACGCTGACCTGCTCCCTGGCGAGCAGGGCGTGGAATTCTTCCGGCGAGCGGGCCAGCGACTCGGGCACCACCACCAGCCGGCCGCCATGCAGCAGCGCACCCCAGATCTCACACACCGAGACGTCGAAGGCCAGCGAATGCCATTGCGACCACACCTGCCCGGCCAATTCCAGGCTGTGATCCATCGACGTGAGCAACTCGATCACATTGCGATGGGTGATCGCCACGCCCTTGGGCACGCCGGTGGTCCCCGACGTGTAGATCACGTAAGCCATGTCATCGGCGGCCGGCGCGGGCAAACTCGTGCCGGGCTGGGTGCCGATACGCGGGTCGTCGACGTCGATGACCGGCACACCGTGCCCGTCCAGCCGCTCGGCCAGCCCGGCGGTGGTGACCGCCACGATCGGCGCGGCGTCGGCGAGCAAGAACTCGATGCGCGCCGCCGGCACCACCGGGTCGATCGGCACATAGGCCGCCCCGGTCTTGAGCACCGCCAGAATGGCCACGATCGCCTCGGCCGACCGGGAAAACAGCAATGCGACCCGCTGCCCGGGGCCGACGCCGTGCTCGGCCAGCAGGTGCGCCAACCGATTCGACGCCTCATCGAGCTCGCGATACGTCATGCCGTGGCCGTCACAGGTGAGCGCCACCGCCTCCGGGGCACGCTCCACCTGCGCGCCGAACACCACCGGAAGCGACACGTCCGTCACCGGCGCCGTCAGCGCCGCCCGGTTGCTCCAGCCCTCCAGCCGGGCCCGCTCACCGGCGTCCAGCACCTCCACCGACGACAGCCGCCGCCCCGGATCGGCGATCATCGCCGCCAGCACCCGCTGCAACCGCTCGACCAGCGCCTCGACGCTGGCCGCATCGAACACGTCGGTGTCGAATTCGACCCGCAGGCCCAGCTCGCTGCCCGGCAGGACCTGGACCGCCAGCGGGTAGTGGTTGTATTCGCGGTTGGTGAACCCGGTGATGGTCAACCCGTTGGAGCCGAGAAACGCGGTGGTGTCGAGCGGGTAGTTCTCGAACGCGAAGAGGGTGTCGAACAGCTGGTCGTGACCGGCGATGCGGTGAATGTCGCCCAGCGCCAGATGCTGGTGCTCGAGCGTGTGGTTGTGGGCACTTTGCAGCTGATCCAGCAGTTCCGCCGTGGTGGTTGCCGGCGTGATGCGCGCGCGCATCGGCACCGTGTTGATCAGCAGCCCCACCATCGAGTCCGCGCCGAGCACCTCGGGTGACCGGCCCGAGACCGTGACGCCGAAGGCGACGTCATGCTGGCCCGTCAGCACGCACAGCAGCTGCGCCCAAGCGCCCTGCAACACGGTGTTGACGGTGGTGTGGCAGGCGCGCGCCAGCTCGCCGATGGCCCGCGTCGTCTCCTCGGAGAGCCGAAACGACGCAACGCCTCGCTCCCCGACCCGCAACCGGTGCGGCGGGCCGACCAGGGTCGGGGTGTCGAAGCCGGCGAGCACGTCACGCCAGGCCGTCTGGGCGGCCTCGAGGTCTCGATCGCCCAGCCAGGTGACAAACCGGCGGTACGGGACCGCCGCGGGCAGCGGCTGCCGGTAGTAGCTGGCGAAGATCTCCCCCACCAGGATCGGCAGCGACCAGCCGTCCACCACGATGTGGTGCAGGGTCAGCACGATCCGATGCCGGTCTTCCGCGGTGCGGATCAGCGCGGCCCGGAACGCGGGCTGGTCGGCGAGGTCGCAGACCGCGGCTCGTTCGGAGGCGCACACCCGCTGGACCTGCTCGTCGACGTCAACGTCGTCGAGATCAACGTCGCCGTGCAGGTCGACGTACCGGCAGGGCACCGCGGGATCGGCCGGGATGATCTGCACCGGCTGGTCGAATTGCTCGGAGAATCGGGCCACCAGGTTCGGATGCCGGCTGACTACCGCGTGCACCGCATCACACAGGCGGTCCTGGTCGAGCGGGCCGGTCACGCTGATATCCAGCTGAACCGCGTACAGATCGTCGCTGCCCACCGCTGAATTGGTGTGAAAGAGCAGCCCCTGCTGTAGCGGCGTCAGCGGTAGGACGTCAGCAATCCGCATATTGTCGCTGGAGCTCGTCGATCTGCTGCTGGCTGAGACCGGCAAGTGCGATATCGGACGGTGTCAACCCGCCCCCGCCGCGGCTGACATTGACGCAGATACCAGCCAGGGCTTCGAACCACAATCGGCTGAGCCGGTCGACCTTCGCGCGATCCAGCGCTGAGGGCGCCCAGGTCCAGCTGGCGTGCAGCCGCGAGCCGGTGTCGGTGTCCACGGTGCCGGCGTTGAGCTCCACGGTGTGCAGCAGTGGCATCCGCACCCCCGCGGACGCGGCGGTCAACGACAAGCGTTCTTCGCTGACCCGCCACAGATCACCAGATGCCCGGGCCGCTCGGCCGCCCAACCGGCCCAGATAGCTGAACCCGATCGACGGGTCGAACCCGGCCAGGTCGACATCGGTGTTCAAATAGCGCAGCGCACCGTAGCTCAGCGGATCTGGGAGAGCGCGAAGCTGTTCTTTGGCGGCTTTGATCACCGCTCCCAGCCCGGCGCCGCCGGATCTCACCTGCGCCCAGCTCAGCCCACCGACCGTCAAGGACACGGGGTATTTCGCCGTGAACCACCCCACCGTGCGTGACAGGTCGACATCGGCGGCCAGCCCTTCGTGGCGGCCATGGTCCTCGACCTCGATGCCGATCGGCACGCCGCCGGTGCCCAAGAACTCCGCCAGCGCCATCCCGAACGCGATCAAGAGAATCTCGTGCACCTCGGCGTGAAACGCCGCCGGTACGTCACCGAGCAGCATGCGGGTCGTGTCGACGTCCAGCTCCAGCGACAGGTGCCCGGCGGTGGCAAACGTGTCCACGGCGGGTTGCACCGCAGGCAACGCGGCGGGAACGGCGGCCACCTCACGCCACGCCTCGGCCTGGTTCAACACCGTGGCGCCGCCGGCGTAATCGGCCAGCAGCGACGCCCATCGGGCGAACGACGTCCCTCCAGCCGGCAATGCCACCGGCCGCCCGGCGAGATGTTGCGCCCAGGCGATGTTGAGGTCCTCCAGCAATATCCGCCACGACAGCCTGTCGACGGCCAGGTGGTGAATGATCAACGCCAACTGGCCGGTGGAGGCCACCCACACCGCGCTCAGCATCGCCCCGGCGGCCGGGTTCAGCCGCGACCGCGCCTTCACCAGCGCTTCGTTGGACAACACATCGACCGACTGCAGGCAATCGCCCGCGTCCACCGACCCCGCCTCGGGCACCTCTAACGCCCAACCGCCGGCGCCATCGTCATCGATACGCAGCCGCAACATCGCATGGTTGTCGAGCAGGGTCTGCAGCAGCACCACCACATCGGTTTCGCTGACCCGCGCGGGCGCCTGCACCACCATCGTCTGGTTGCAATGCTCGACGGGGCCGTCGACCTCCTGCAACCAGCGCATGATCGGCGTGGCCACCACCGGCCCGACACCGTCGTCGGCCAGGTCGCCGACACCGCCGGCCACCACGGCCACCCGCGCCAGCCGGGCCACGGTCTGCTCGATGAAGATGTGGCGCGGCCGACACAGCACCCCGGCGGCGCGGGCGCGGGCCACCACCTTCATCGCCAGCAGTGAGTCCCCGCCCAGGTCGAAGAACGAGTCGTCGACGCCGACGCGCTCGACACCGAGCGTCTGGGCGTAGATGGTCGCCAGGATCTCTTCGGTGGGGTTGCCGGGGGCGCGGTAACCGCCGCCACCGGCGTCCTGGTATTCGGGCGCCGGCAGGGCCCGCTTGTCGAGTTTGCCGTTGACGGTCAGCGGCAGGGCGGCCACCGCCACCACCGCGGCCGGCACCATGTACGCCGGCACCCGCTGGGCCAGCTCGGCACGTGCCGTCGCCGGGTCCGCCGTGCCGGTGACGTAGCCCACCAGCCGCTTGTCGCCGGGACGGTCCTCGCGGGCGATCACCACCGCCTGCTCGACGCCGTCCACCCCGGCCAGGGCGGCCTGCACTTCGCCCAGCTCGATGCGATGCCCACGGATCTTGACCTGCTCGTCGGCGCGGCCGACGTATTGCAGCTGCCCGTCGGGGCCCCAGCACACCAGGTCGCCGGTGCGATACATGCGCGCCCCGGACCCGCCGAACGGGCAGGCCACGAACCGCGACGCGGTCAACCCGCCGCGACGCCAATAGCCGCAGCCCACCCCGGCGCCGGCGACATACAGCTCGCCGACCACCCCGGTAGGCACCGGCCGCAACCATCCGTCCAGCACGAACAACGCTGCCGTCGGCAACGGCGACCCGATCGGCACCACACCCGATCCGGGTGTCAGCTGCGAACTGATCGCCACCCACATCGTCGTCTCGGTCGGGCCGTATTCGTTGATCATCACCCGCCCGGGCGCCCACCGATCCATCACTTCGGCCGGGCAGGCCTCGCCGCCCACCAGCAGCGCGACCGACTCCAAACCCTCCGGCGACAACGCCCCGACCGCGGACGGGGTTTGGCTCAACACGTTGACCCGCTCGGCAACCAGCAGGGCGCGGAAATCCTCCGGCGAGGCGGCCACCGATTCGGGCACCACCACCAGCCGGCCGCCCCGCAACAGGGCGCCGAAGATCTCCCAGCCCGAAATGTCGAAGCTGTAGGAATGCCACTGCGACCACACCCGCTCGGGTCCCGGTGGCAAGCCCGTGTCGTCGAGCGAGTCCGCCAGCTGGGTGACGTTGTGGTGAGTGATGGCCACGCCCTTCGGCACACCGGTGGTGCCCGAGGTGAACATGATGTAGGCAAGACCGTCAGCTGCCGGTACCGGCAACGCGGTGTCAGGCTGAGCCTGCACCGCAGCGTCGTTGACGTCGATGACCGCCAGCTCGCAGCCCTGCAGCCGATCGGCCAACTCGGCGGTGGTGACCGCCGCGATCGGCGCGGCATCGGCGAGCATGAACCCCACCCGCGGCCGCGGGTGCGCGGGGTCGATCGGCAAATAGGCCGCCCCGGTCTTCAGGACCGCCAGCATCGCGATGATCGCCTCGGCCGACCGGGAAAACAGCAATGCCACCCGCTGTCCGGGACCCGCACCCTGGCCGACCAGCAGATGCGCCAGCCGGTTGGTCGCCTCGTCCAACTCGCGGTAGGTCCAGGAGCGTTGCCCGCAGACCAGCGCCACCGCCTCCGGGTCGCGCGAAACCTGCGCGGCAAACACCGCCGGAATCGACAGCGCGGGCGCCGCCGGCTCGGTCAACACGGCCCGGTTGCCCCACTCAGCCAGCCGGGCCTGCTCGACCTCATCCGGCAGGTCCATCGACGACAACCGCCGCGCCGGGTCGGCGGCCATCGCCACGAACACCTGTTCCAGCCGCTTCGCCAAATCGGGGAGATCGCAGTTCGGAAGCAACTGGCCGCTACCCGGCGTCTTGAGGAACAGCTTTTCCTCGTCCCGGAAAAAGACCAGCCTGAACTGATCCCCCAGGCCATCATGGGTCAGCGTCGCCGTCACCGGTGAACCGGCAAGATCCGCCAAGTGTGTGACCGGGATGAAATTAACGGCTACCCGATTCGATGCCTCCTCGAGGCTGCGGAAACCCGTCTTGCTTTCCAGGGTGTGTACCGGGAACCGCTGATGCCGCACCGCTTCCCGGATTCGCGTGTCGACGTGTGCACAGAAGTCGGCGACCGTGGAACCCGGCGATGGCTTCAGGACCAGTGGGACCATTCCGGAAACCATTCCGGGCACCGTCTTCGATTCCTGGCGCACACGCCTGCTCACCGGAAAGTCGAATACGACCTCCGGATCCTCGACGTCGCACCCGCGAACCAGCAGCGCGCATGCCGCGGTAATCGCCGCCGATCGACGGACACCCAGCGTCTGCGCCACCTTGTCAATCGCGGCTACCGCGTCGGGGTCCAATTGAACGGGTAACGAAGATTCATCGGCATTGCGCCCGCCCGCGGCGTCCGCCAACCGATGGCGCGGTTCAGTCTCCGGCGGCAGGTTTGCGGCCCAATATTCCTGATCTTCGAGATAGTCGGTGGATGATTCGTACTCCAACTCGCAATCGATCAGATCGCGCAGCGAACCGAAATAATTAGCGGGGAGCGATTCGCCGGAGGCAATCGCGGTATAGCTGGTCGCGATCCGGTGCAGCACCAGCGCGACGCTGATGCCGTCGGCCACTATGTGATGGCAGCAGATGAATACATAAGTTTCATCTATGCGGGTCTGCAAGAACGCGAATTTGAACAGCGGGCCACTGAGCGGCATCGCGGTGCGCTGAATCGACGAGGCCAGCCGATAGGCGTCGCGCTCCGGATCCTGCGATCCGGTGAGGTCGTAGTGGGTCATCTCGACGTGGGGGTCGTCGACCACCTTTTGAATGACCTGGCCGTCGACCTGGAAAAAGGCGGCCCTCAGTGGCTCGGCCTCGTGCACCGCTTGACGGATCGCCGACTCGAGCAAATCGGTGTCGATCGGGCCCGCGATTTTCACAAATACGCCCAGCTGCCACCTGGCGCCGAACCGACCTGTTTCCTCAGCAAGCCATATATCCAGCTGTCCCCGCGTCAGCGGAAGCGTTCGGTCGTCAGGTCCCATACGACTCCCCCTAAACATGCGGTCTACCTGTGAGCAGGTCGGCCGGCTGCCAGCCCCTCGCGCAGACTCCTCGGCCGTATATCGGTCGAGGGCCGCTCGATGTAACGCGGACGCGCAGCGCGGTCGGTTTCCCCGTAGACCACCCGCCAGCTACCTGCAACATCAGCGAAGATCGGCCACAGGCGGTGTCGCTCTTCGTCGTTGACCAAGACGAAAGAGCTGCCACTGTCGTCGTCGAACGCATTGCCCCTCACTGACGTTCCGTACCCTCCGTGCGAGATAGGTGAAACCCCTTTCAAACGGTAGATGAGGGCAACAGACCTGTCCGGCGTTTGGCCAAAGTTCCTGGTGTGACCCACCGTGATTCAAGACACAGGCCGGTAATCAGTGCTCGATACCGGGTGTCGGCGGTGGTGAACTCGCCGTCCTCGTCTGGGGACGGGCTGCCGCGGCGTGGGTCGACGGGATCGGCTGCCTTCGCCGATTATCGGCCAACACGCCGCGAGCGGACGAATTGTTCCACAAGATCGGCTGTAGCGGCAACGCTTTCGGCGGGTTTGGTCATCCGGCCGGCGATCTCGCGAGCCCGGGCGACGTACGGCGGGGCCAGGATGGTGCGCAGGTCGGCGACCAGCGATTCGCGGGTAATGCGCGAAAAGCGACGGGTGGTGCCCACCTTCAATCGCTTGACTCGGGCTCCCCAGACCGTCTGATTGACGTCCATCGAGAGGATCAACGTCGGAATCCCCGAGCGCAGGCCCACGGCCGTGGTGCCCGCGCCACCGTGGTGCACGACCGCGCGGCAGGCGGGAAAGATCGCCGCGAAATTGACCGCGCCCACCACCTTGACGTGCTCGAAATGCGGGACCTCGCTGAAGTCGCTCCAGCCCGAGCAGACCAGCGCCCGCTCACCCAACTGCGCGCACGCCGCGCCGATCATGGCGAGCGTGCTTGCCGGAGATTCGACGGGCATGCTGCCAAACCCGAAGAAAACAGGCGGCGTTCCCGCGGCGATCCACGAGGCGACCTCCGTGTCGGCTTCCGTCGGCAACTCCAACGTCAGCGCGCCGACGAACGGCCTCAAGGGGCCATTGGGCCCAACGCATTTCGCCCATTCGGCTGCCAGCTCGGGAAAACACACCTCGTCGTAGGCCTGGATCTCCAGCGATCCGCGTTCGGCGATCCGTCGTGGCGCGGGCCGGGTGGCCTTCGGGAGACCGAGTTCACGGCGCTGCGCGTCTTCGACCTTCTTCTCCACAAGCCAATCCAGCCACTCCATGCCCCTCATTGCGGAGCGCGCCAACGGCGCCGGCAACAACGGCACGAACTGGCCGTTCGCGCGCACCGGGAGGTAATGCAGCGTGGCCAACGGAATGTCGTAATACTCAGCGACATTGGCGGCGGGACGCTCGAAAGCCAGCCCGGTGAACAGCAGGTCGGCCCCCTCCGCCAGCGACGTGAGGGTCGTGCTCATCTCGGACCAGCACCGGGTCACCGGCTCCCGAAGTTCGGCCCACAACCTGCGCAGCTCCCGAACCCTCCAGAAGTTGCCGAACAAGGACATCCAGAAGTCGCGGTACGCGCCCAGCAAGGCCTGCGTCTCCACCCCGTAGGCGACGGCGTCAAGCCCAACCGACTCGGCGAAGCCAACCAGGTCCGGCGCGACGGCCAGGCGCACCTCGTGCCCCCTGCGCAGCAACTCGCGGCCGAGGGCGGCGCAGGGCTCCACATCGCCGCGAGTTCCGTAGCTTGCCAGCACAACCTTCATCGTTCAGAGACGTCCCATGTGTAGCGCGGACGTTTGTGTACAAAGATCTCGTCGAAGAAGAGTAGGCCCGCATACTCGAAGCCCGACGTCGTCAGCAAATCATGGACTGCGGGGAACTCGGGATTGTGCTCGATGCAAATGACGTTCACCTGCACCCGCTCGAAGTCGATACCGCGCAGAACCTCGAGTTCGGCGCCTTCGACATCGATGGACAGGAAGTCCACAATTTCCGCGCCGCGGTCCCTGAGCACGCTGTCGATGCGAAAGCACGGCACCGTATGTTCGGTTTGGTCGAGTTTCATGGCCTTGCGTATCCATTCCACCCACCGCACCTGGTTCATGTGCTCGGGTATTCCACCCAGCATGGCTCCGCCGTGGTTCGAGTCGAATATCATCGCCAGCACGCTGCCGGGGCGACGCGACTTGGCTTTGCGCTGCGCGCTTTCCGAAAGTCCGAGGAAGGAAATCTGGCCGTCCCGATCGTATGCGCACCCTTGGATCAAATGACATGAGCGATTCGCGCGCAGGGCCTCGAATGCCGGCGGATTGGGCTCGAACGCAATACCGTTCCAGTGTAAATGCTTTTCGAAATAGAACGTGTTGCTGCCCACAATTCCGTCGTATGCCCCCACGTCGACAAAGAAGCCGGGGCCTCGGTCCTTGAAGAACCACCGGTTCAAGAACATGTCTTGGCCTATTTGGCTTTGGTAGCCCTGCTCGAACCGCTCCGGGGAGAAAACGTCTCGATAGATGTCCTTCGCGGACAGCTCGGGATCGTGGTTCCCGAACAGGTAGCCCATCGCCCGTCCGGTGGGCCCCGGCGTCGTCGTCGCCTCGATGGTTCTTCTCAAAAAGAACGTCTCGACGAGGAAGATCATCCCCCGGATCAGCGGCAGCCGCGCCGTGAAGACGATTGCCCCGAGCGCGATCTGATGGACGACGCGCGGGGCTTTGATCAGGAAGGCCAACATCGGTTCTATCGCCTTGGTCGGAGGTTCAATCGGGTGGGGGATCGCGGGCACACGGCTGTTTCGTCTCATCATCCCCCACCCGCCGCCGTTCGCCTTCCGTCACATCGTGCCGTCGCAGGAAAGACGGTGCGCACCAAACGCGAAACTATCATCGCGGGGGCTGGCCCGTCTCGAGCCAGCGCAGCGTGGGTTCGTCCAGCTTCAGCGACAGCGCGGCCACGTTGTCGGCGAACTTCTCGGCCGTCGCGCAGCCGACGACGGCGAACACATGGAGCGGGTGGCACAGCACCCACGCGAGCGCCACCTGCGCGACGCTGACGTGCTGCTCGCGCGCGAAAGACCTTGCGCGCTCCAGCCTTTGGACGTTCTCGTCGGTGCCGAAATAGGTTGCGCACCAACGGCTCACGCGGTTGGCACCCGGATTCTTCGGATCGTAGTGGTCGGAGAAGAAGCCGCGCGCGAGGCTCGACCACGCGAACACCGACAGCCCGTGCGACGCATACCATTCCCTTGCGCCGCGCCGGCCGTCCCCTCCGAGCGTTTGCGCGCCGGGCCACGGCGATCGCGTCCACTCGGCAAGGCTGAGTTGAGCGCTGGCGGCGCCAAACGGCTTCAGGCCCTCGCGCTCGGCGAACGTGTTGGCTGTGGCTATTCGCTCGTGCGACCAGTTCGATGCGCCGATCGCGCCGATCTTGCCTTCGCCGATGTGCCGGTTGAGCCGCTCCATGATCGGCTCGACCTGTGCGGCGGGGTGGTCGTAGTGAAGCAGGTACAGGTCGATGAATTCGGTGTCGAGCGCCTTCAGGGAGGCGTGCAGGTCGCGCGTCACATCGTCCGGGGACAGCCGGGGACGTTTCAGCAAGAGGTGCGGATGACATCCCTTGCTGATCACCACCACCTCGTCGCGGTTTCGGCGTTGCCGAATCCACGCCCCCAGCGTGCGTTCGCTGTCCCAATAGATGCGCGCCGTGTCGAATGTATTGCAGCCGAGCTCGAATGACCGATCCAGGAGCGAGAAGGCTTGTTGCTCGAGGCTTCTGGGCAGCAAGGGCAATCCCCGGCTGCGCAGCCGATCGGTGCCGAAGACGATGCGGGACACCGGCTTGTCGACGCCGGCAACCTTCCCAGAGTCCATTCAGTTCACGCTCTTCGCGTAGTCATCGACGATGAAGCGGCACGCCCGAACCGTCAGGGCCATCATCGTGAGGGTGGGATTCTGGAATCCCGAGGACACGAAACATGCACCGTCGGTGACGAACACATTATCGGCATCCCAACACTGACAGTAGGAATTCAGCACGGAGTTGCCGGGTTCGTCGCCCATGCACGCGCCGCCGGTCTCGTGAATGGCTCCCCCGGGCCACATGGCGCCGGAGTTCGCGAGGACCAGAGAGCGAAGCAGTCGGAAGGGGATGTTCCAGCGGCCGACATCGAAGTTGTTCTCGTTCTGCAGGCCGCCGGCAGCCGCGATCTGTGGAAGCGTCCGCCTCATGTGCGCAACCATGTTGACATCACTCCCGGAATGTGTGCACTCGATCCTGGCCACGGGAATCCCCCAGGCGTCCTTGACTTTTGGGTCGAGCGACACGCGATTTTCGTATCGGGGCTGCATTTCGCCATACCCGCTCATGACCCAGACCGGCATGCCGCGGCCGATTGCGATCTGAATGCCGTAGCCGCCGGGAAAGTCCTTCGACTCCTTCTCGCAGAAGCTCGGAATGTAGAGGCCCGTTCCCCCGAAGTCGAAGCCGTCCTCGTTGAGGCCGACCTCGACATCGCCTTCGGACACCGCCCCGCTGTGTGTGTATGCGATGTGGTCACACAGATAGCGACCGAGACGACCCGACGAGCCGCCGACACCCGACGGATGCTTCGCGGATTTCGAGTTCAGCAGGATCCGGACGCTCTCGATCGTCGACGCACACAACACGACGACCCTTCCGTGAACCGCCCGCGCCTCCTTGGTCGGTCGATCGATGTATTCGACGCCGGTCGCCTTCCCCGACCGCGCGTCGGTCAACAACCGGCTCACCACCGCGTCGGTCCGAATCTCGAGCCGACCGGTGGCCAGAGCGAGCCTGATCGGAAGCGGAACCCTCCCGTCGTCGTACCTGGTCTTCCGCACGTACGTCACCCGGACGTCCGGAAGCTGTTTCTCGACGTTGGCCAGGAACGCTTCTTCCAGCTTCGTCGTTCTCGCGGGCCCGATGTACTGACCGTCCGGACAGTTCGCAATGCCTTCGGGTTTGCCGTAGACGCCGAGCGTCCGCTCGACGATGTCGTAGTACGGCGCCAGGTCCTCGTAGGACAACGGCCAATCGACCCCGTCCCCGCGCACGCTCGCCGCTTTCAGCTCGTAATCCGACATGCGGGGAGCAATTCTCCACCACGTGTGCAGGCGGCCGCCGAGCTGCCGGCCCCTGAACCAGAGGAACTTGTCACGCCCCACGGTCGCATAGGGGTTCTCTCGGTCGCTGACGAAGAACTGCTTGGTGGTTTCGGAGAAAGATGAGCACCGCACCTGGATGTGCTGGCCCCTGATGCCGTACTTGAGGCGCCCGGCAATCCCCATCACGTTCTGTTCCGCATCGGCCGGAAAGTCCCGGGCGACGTCCAGGTCCCTGCCGGCCTCGAGCAGGACAACGTTCAGGCCGCCCTCCGTCAGCTCCTTGGCAGCCCACGATCCGGTGGCGCCGGAGCCGACGACGATGGCGTCATACGTCGATGCGCTTCCAGGCATACGTGTTCGTCTCGTTTCATGCGTGCTTGGTGTCGGCCATCGGGCGCGGCCATCGCGGCGTTCGCACCGCTGGGAGAAGGATATGCCCCCTGAGCGTTCCGATCAGCCCACCCGCCTGTGGCGAGCGAAATCCTCGACGAGGTCGGCGGCGGTCGCGACGCTTTCGGCCGCTTTGGTCATCGAGGCCGCGATCGCCCGGGCATTGGCGACGATCTCGGGCGCGAGGATGGCGCGCAGGTCGGCGACGAGCGACTTGTGGGTCATGCTCGGAAAGCGCCGGGCGGTGCCCACTTTCAGGCGTTTGACCCGAGCGCCCCACAGCGGCTGATCGCCCAGCATCCACAGGATCAACGTGGGGGCACCGGCGCGCAGGCCCGCGGCCGTGGTGCCCGCGCCACCGTGGTGGACGACCGCGCGGCAGGCCGGGAAGATCGCCGAGTGGTTCACCGCGCCCACCACCTTGACGTGCTCGAAACGGGGGACGTCGCTGAAGTCCGCCGCGGAAATCAACGCGCGCTCGCCCAGCTCCGCGCAGGCCGCGCCGACCATGGCAACCGTGTCCGCGGGAGATTCGACCGGCATGCTGCCGAAGCCGAAGTAAATCGGCGGTGTTCCCGCCGCGATCCACGACAGCACCTCCTCGTCGGCGTCGGTGGGCAACTCCATCGTCAGCGCGCCGACAAACGGGCGCTGGCCGTTCCATTTCGCCCATTCGTCCGCCAGCCCGGGAAAGCACACCTCGTCGTAGGCCTGAAGCTCCAGCGATCCGCGTTCGGTGATGCGCCGCGCCCCCGGGCTGTTGGCCTTCGGCAGGCCGAGTTCGCGGCGCTCCGCGTCCTGCACCTTCTTCCATAAATGCCAAACCAGCTGCTCGCCCACCGTCATGGCAAAGTAGCCCACCGGGCCCGGCAGGAACGGCAGCAGCTTGCCGTTGGGCCGCAGCGGGATGTGATCCAGTGTGGCCAGAGGGATGGCGTAGTACTCCGCGACGTCGGCGACGACCTCCTGGTAGGCCAGGCCGGTGAACAGCAAATCGGCGTCTTTGGCCAGCGACACCAGCGTGGTGCTCATCTCCCCCCAGCACCGGACGCTGGGCTCCCAGGATGCGCGCCAGACCTTGTTGAGCCTGCGGACCCGCCAGAAGTTGCCGGACAACTCCTTCCAGAAGTCGCGGTGCGCGTCCAACATGGCCTGGTCGCCCAGGCCGTAGGGAACCGCCGTGAGCCCGGCGGCCTCCGCGAAGCCAACCATGTCCGGCGAGACGGCCATGCGCACCTCGTGGCCACGGCGCAGCAGTTCACGGCCCAGCGCGGCGCACGGCTCGACGTCCCCGCGGGTTCCATAGCATGCCAGCACAAACCTCATCGCGTGAGTCTCGCCTCTCAGATTCCAGTGCTCAACCGCTCGGCAGCCTAGCTCATGCCCGCCGGACCGACCCCGTATTAGAAGACTCAGCCGAATGAGACTGAGACGCTGAGGAATTGGTAGGCAGCGTCTCGGGCGGGCCCTCGATGCGGTCCATGCGATGCCGCCGAAGTGGAACAATGGCGCGTGTTCCAACGGCCCTCTCACGAAGTTGGTGACCTTGCGCCAGGCCGATAGCATCAGCCCTGTCGATGCGGGTCACCGCCGGGCGGAGCCCGGATTTCGCCCGGACATCGAGGGCTTGCGCGCCGTCGCGGTGTTGGGCGTCGTCCTTTTTCACGCCGACGTGCCCGGCGTGGGTGGCGGCTACGTCGGCGTGGACGTGTTCTTCGTCATCTCGGGCTTCCTCATCACCGGACTGCTCTGGCGCGAGGTGAGCAGCACCGGCACCGTGCGGCTGCGCCGCTTCTACGGCGCGCGGGCCCGCCGCCTGCTGCCGGCGTCGGCCACCGTGGGCGTCGTCACCGCGATCGCCTCGGCCGCCCTGTTGCCCCTGCTGCAGGCCAAGACGGTCATGGGTGATGGCGTCGCGAGCGCGTTGTACGTCGCCAACTATCGGTTCATCGTCCAGGGCGTCGACTACCTGGCGGCCAACCTGCCGCCGTCGCCGTTCCAGCACTACTGGACCCTGGGCGTGGAAGAGCAGTTCTACCTGGTGTGGCCGGCCATGATGATCGGTACGGCGTGGCTCATCCGGCGTGCCCGCCGGCGCACTCGCGCCCGGGCCGCGCAAGGCCCGTACCTGGCGGTCCTCGTGCTGGTCGGGGTGGTGTCGTTTGCGATGTCGCTGGTGGTCACCTACGTGACGCTGCCCGTGGCGTTCTTCTCGCTGCCCACGCGGGCCTGGCAGCTGGCCGCCGGCGGCCTGGTGGCGGTCACGGCCGGCCGGTGGCGCCGGCTGCCGGCACTCCCCGCCGCCATCGTGGGATGGGCCGGGCTGGCGCTGATCCTGCTGGCCTGCACGCTGTTCGGCACGAACACGCTCTATCCGGGCACCGCCGCGCTGTTGCCCGTGCTCGGCACGGTGCTGGTGATCGGCGCGGGCTGTGCCGCGGCTTCCCGGGGCTGCGGCCGTGTCCTGTCGGTGCCGCCGATGCGGGCGATCGGCCGGGTGTCGTACTCGTGGTACCTGTGGCACTGGCCGGTGCTGGTGCTCGCACCGCCCTTGCTGGGCCACCCGCTGGGGCCGGCCGGCAAGCTGGCGACGGTCGTCATCTCGGCCGGGCTGGCGGTGCTCACACTGCACCTCATCGAGAACCCGTTGCGCTTCGCCGCTCCCCTGCGCCGGTCTCCACGCCGCAGCCTCGCGCTCGGCGGTGCCGCCACCGCGGTAGCGGTCTGTGTGAGCCTGGCGCTGCTGGTGTCGGTGCCCACCCCGGTCGGCCGCGGCGAACCGGCCTCGGCGCTGACGGTCACCGTGCCCCGGACGGGCCACAACGTCGACGCCTACGACGCGGCGGTGCGGGACGTGTTCGGGCAGGTGCAGGCGGCGGTAGCGGCATCCGCCGGGCTGAAGGCCGTGCCATCGAACCTCAACCCGCCGCTTGCCGACGCGGCGGCCGAACTGCGGGCATTGCTCCTCAACGGGTGCCTGCTGCGGGCTTTCCAGATCAGCCAAGTCAGACAGCCGGAGTGCGCGACGGGTGACACCGCGTCGACGACGACGGTTGCCCTCGTGGGTGACTCGCATGCCGCGATGTGGGCCCCGGCGTTCCAGCGGCTCGCCGAGCAGCGGCACTGGCGGCTGGAGACCCTCACAAAGGGGGCCTGCCCGTTGCTGAACCTGCCCATCGCCAACCCCCTCCGCCGCTGGGTCACCCACTGCGAGCAGTGGCGCGACGAGGTCCTCGACCGGTTACGCGCCGAGCGCCCGCGACTGGTCGTCGTGGACATGGCGCGGGGCTATCGCGCCGACCAGAGCTGGCAGCCGGGTTTCACGTCATATGACCGGGTGTGGTTCGACAGCCTGACCCGCCTGGCGCAACAGCTGCGCGACACCGGCGCCAAGGTGCTGGTGCTCGGGCCCGTCCCGAGCCAGCAGGCGGCAGTTCCGATCTGCCTCTCCGGGCACCTCGACGATGCGACGGCCTGCGCGTCGCCCAGCGCGACGGCGGTGAACGAACCCGGCATCGCGGCCGAGACCGCCGCCGCCCACGCGGGCGGCGCGCAGTACGCCGACCTCACCGAGCTGTTCTGCACCGCCGAGCGCTGCCCGGTCATCGTCGGCAACACCCTGGTGTATCTCGAGGGAGGCCACATCACCGGCGAATACGCCCGGCTGTTGGCACCGGTGATGGGGGTGCTGGCCGACCGCGCGCTCGCCGCGGGGTGAGCTGCTGCCCAAGTCGCGGTGGCGCTACGCAAGGCACGGATATGATCGACCGGATCTCGTGCAGGCAACCCGGAAGGCGTCGGCTCTTGTCAACATCCGTGCTCGTCACCGGTGGGGCCGGGTTCATCGGATCCGCGCTCGCTCGCCGCCTTGTCAAGGAGGATTACGACGTTGCCGTGATGGATGTCCTGCACCCGCAGGTGCACGCCGGACATCAGCCGATCGACCTGCCGCCGTCCGTGCGGTTCTTCACCGGCGATGTCAGCCATGCCCCCGACTGGGATGCGGTGCTCCGGTTGTTTCGCCCGTCCCAGGTCGTCCATTTGGCGGCGGAAACCGGAACGGCACAATCGCTTTCGGAGGCGACGCGCCACGGCTCAGTGAACGTGGTGGGCACCACCCAGCTCCTCGACGCCCTGAGCCGATCGGAGATCGTGCCCGACCAGCTCGTCCTGGCATCGTCACGGGCCGTGTACGGCGAGGGCGCTTGGCGATGCGGCACGCAAACCTTCTACCCGCGCCCTCGCAGCCACGCTCAGCTGCTGGCCGGCAGCTGGGATCCCCAGGGGCCCAACGGCGAACCGGCGGTGCCGCTGCCGAGCCACGCGGGGCAGACCGAGCCCCGGCCCACCAACATCTACGCCGCGACCAAACTCGCGCAGGAGCACATGTGCGCGGCCTGGGCGGCCGCGCACGACACCAACCTCAGCGTGCTGCGTCTGCAGAATGTCTACGGGCCGGGCCAATCGCTGACCAATTCGTACACCGGAATAGTCTCTCTCTTCGCACGATTGGCGCGTCGGCAACGGCCGTTGGAGGTCTACGAAGACGGCCGGATCGTGCGCGATTTCGTCTTCATCGACGATGTCGTCGACGCGTTGTTCGCGACGGTGCAGCAACCCGCCGCCGAGTCACGCTGCCTCGACATCGGGTCGGGCACCGCGACCACCATCCACGAGCTTGCCCGCAGGGTCGCCGCCATCTGCGGCGCCCCGGAACCGGTTGTGGTGCCGAAATTCCGCGACGGCGACGTGCGCGCCGCGAGCTGCACCATCGGGCCGGCGAAGGACACGCTCGGCTGGCATCCGAAGTGGACGCTCGAGGACGGTCTGCATTCACTGCTCGAGTGGATCGACGAACAGCCCCAATTGCCTTCGTAGCCAAGCGATCAGCCAGCCGGCCTCTTGCGCGCGAGATCTTCCAGCAGATCGACGGCGGTCGCAACGCTTTCGGAGGGTTTGGTCATCCGGGTCGCGATCTCGCGTGCCCGCGCGACGTATTGCGGTTCGAGGATCCGGCGCAGGTCCGCCACCAGTGATTCTTCGGTGGCCGAAAAGTTCTGTGCGGTACCCACTTTCAGTCGTTTGACCTGGGCCGCCCAGAGCGTCTGGTCGAGAAACGTCGAAAGGATCAACTGGGGAACGCCGGCGCGCAGGCCGGCGGCCGTGGTGCCCGCGCCACCGTGGTGCACGACCGCCCGGCAGGTCGGAAAGATCGCCGCGTAATTCACCGTGGCCACCACCTTGACATGCTCGAAATGGGCGAGGTCGCTGAAGTCGGTCTCGGCCGCGCAGACCAGCGCCCGCTCGCCCAGCTGCGCGCAGGCCGCGCCGATCATGGCAATCGTCTCGGCGGGAGACTTGACCGCCGTGCTGCCGAAGCCGAAGAAAATCGGCGGCGTTCCCGCGGCAATCCACGACGCCACCTCCTCGTCGGCGTCCGTCGGCAATTCCAGCGTCAGCGCGCCGACAAAGGGCCGCTGGGCTTCCCATTGCGCCCATTCGGCTGCCAGCCCGGGAAAGCACACCTCGTCGTAGGCCTGAATTTCCAGCGTTCTGCGTTCGGCGACCCGTCGCGACCAGAGCTTTGTGGCCTTCGGCAGGCCCATTTTTCGGCGCTGCGCGTTCTCGAACCTCTTCGTCATGGGCCAGCCCAGCCAGTCGTTCACCGACATCGCGGAGCGCGCCAGCCTCGGCGGTAGGACGGGCAGGAGCTGACCGGTGGGCCGCATCGGCGAGGTGTGCAGCAACGCGAACGGAAGGTCGTAATACTCGGCGACGTCGAACGCGGCCTCCTGGCCGATGATCATGCTCAGTAGTGCGTCGGCCCCGTCGGCAAGCGAAATCAGCGTCGTGGTGATCTCGTCCCAACTCCGGGCGACCAGCCGCCAATCTTCGCGCCCCAACCTGACCAGATCCGGGACGTTCCAGAACTTGCGAAGACGCGACAAGAAGTCGCGGTGCAGGTCCTGCCACGTCCGGGCGTCCGGCCCACAAGCGACCGCCGTAAGACCGACCGACTCGACGAAGCCAACCAGGTCCGGCGCGACAGCCATGCGCACTTCGTGCCCCCTGCGCAGCAACTCGCGGCCGAGGGCGGCACAGGGCTCGACGTCACCGCGAGTTCCATAGCATCCCAGCACAAACTTCATCGCGCAGCTTCAGCCTTTCACTCGGCGCGTTCAACCCTAATACCCGCGGCCCATCGGATACCCGGGATTCCGGGAGGCCCGGGCTACGCCCAGGTGCCCCTGCGCCGATGGGCTATGGCGGCGACCTCGTTGACCAGCTTCCAGACCAGCGGCGGGACAACGCTGTTCAGCTTGTGGAAGCGGTGAAAATCCTCGAACACGGTCGAGAACGCACGTTCGCTCGCCCGATACACCTCGAAAACACGATCCAGCCCAGCACCATCCCAGGACTCGTCCCGCGTGGCCGCGCGCAGCGTCTCATAAACCGTGGACATCCAGTCGGTGCCGAACGGCTCTGTTACCGGACCGCTGTATCGCTGGCGCCGAAGGTCTGGTTTGACGAACTCATCGATCGCGGCCTCGTCACGGGTGTCGAGATCGATCGCGAGCGCCGCGGAGATCCGCTTCACCTCCCGGCGCCAGTCCTCGAGGAGGTTGGCGTACTCGACGAACACGCGCGGCAAACCGCGCGTTTGTCTCTCGGCCAGGAGGAGGTATTTCAACCACAAGGCGCTCGAGAACTCCTGCGAGACGCGGGTTTTCGCGCCGACCGACGCGTTGACCTCCTCCGGGTGGCGTACCGCGATCACGGTCGCGACGTCGAATCCTGCCTCATGTGCCGCCTCGAACCACACGCCGGTCAGCAACGTAATCCTGGGGTCCTTGATGACGACGACCGGCGCGGCGGGCAGCTTGGCCAGGAACACCCCGATCTCGGCGACGCAGGCCGCCTTCTCCTCGGGGTCGAGCGCACCATGCTCCTGCAAGCGCAGTGACGGGTCGTAATGGGCGCTGCCGTTGCGGCGCAGGATTACTTCGTTCAGGTAAACGGCTTGGCGCGGCTCCCAATAGCCACGCGGATTGTCGGAGTTGGCTCCCAGCATCCCGGCCGGGGACGCAGCGCCGCACAGCGAGAGAACTCGGGTGAGCGCCGCCGTTCCGGAGCGGCCCGAGCCCAGCACGAACACGAGGACCGGCCTGGCAGCGGTCCCTACGTCGGCGGCGGTCACGGCGCCCACCTCCCCCTTGATGCTCCGCGGCGCGCAGGAGTGCGCCGCTCCACCATAAGTCGGTCGGTTGGCGGGCCGGCCCGGTGCCGTCGGTGCATCGGTTCGAAAAGCCTTTCCACGTTGGTGGCCGCCGCGGCAACGTGGTCGATCTGCGCCGGCGCCGGACGGATGGAAGGAGACCCCGCGGCGCGCACACCACTTCGGCCCCCGATCATGGCGGGATAATAGCCGCCATCCGGCGCCGTTGGTCGGCTTTTCGTGCGACTCTGGTCCTACGTGGAAGACCGTGTGGGCGAAGCGGCAGTGGGAGCCGACCGCCGCGAACGCAATAGGCGTCCCAATGCTTTCGATCGCTCGTATGCGTATTCCAAGAAGCGCAAGCAGTATTCCCAACAGGTCAGGTAAACGATCGAGATCCGCCGCCCGCCCAGCGGGTAGTAGCCATGGAAGTCCCACAGGCGCCGCAGTTCACGGCAGACCACGCGGGCGGGCATGTTCGACGAGATTCCACCTCCGTCGAAATCGCATAGCACACGCCGGATCGTGATCGGCGTCCGGTGCAACGCGGCCCGGAAAATGAATTCTTGGTCGGCGGCGAACCCGAATTCAAGGTTGTAGAGACCTACCTTGTCCACCAGCGACGACCCGAAGAACGACGCTTGATGTGGAACCCCCTGCCAGCGAGGCCAGCCGGCGACGAACCAACGGAGGTGAAAAGGCATCGGGCCGCCATAAATTCGCCCCCTCTTGATTACGCGATACATGCCGTAGCCCCACAGGTCACGCGCCGGCCCGTGGCCCGAGATCGCCTCCGCGACCTGAGCCACCGCGTCGGGATCGGAAAATCGATCGCCCGAATGCATGAACCACAACAGGTCGCCCGTCGCGTGGGCGATGCCCTGGTTCATCCCGTCGTACCGTCCGCCGTCGGGTTGGGACTGCCAATAGCTGAAGCCCGGCTCGCACCCGGACAGATATTCCACAACGGCGTCGCCGGACCCACCGTCGATCACGATGTGCTCGATGCGTCCCTCGTAACGCTGCGCCCGCACGCTGTCCACCGTGCGCTTGAGCCCGTCGAGGTCGTTCAGGGAGATCGTTATCACCGAGACGGTTGGAGCCGACGTCACCGGCTTTCCTCTCGCCCCACTGTGTCCGCCCGACGCCCGGCGCCACTTGCGTCGAAAGGCGCCATGGCAAACCTCCTGATGCTCCGCCGTGTCAAGCACCGTAACCGTACACTAAGCCGCGTCTGGTCGGTGCGACTTCAGCGGCGCCAACGCGTGCCTGCCAGCGGTTACCTATCAGCTTGGAATAGATTCAGGCAGAACAGAACTGGCGATCGTCTGCCCGCGACATGTCAGCGGCCGACGAGCGCGCGGTCGGCCAGCGCGCCCATCACCGGTGCCAGCAATCGCGAGTATTGGCGTGTCAGGTGATCCTGGTCGAGATACACCAGAGTGTTGCCTACGATGACCGGGCAGCGGTCGGCGGTGCAGAACAGCGCGGTGATGTCGGAGTATTGCCCGTCGCCAGCTTTGGTGGCGGCAATCTCAGCCGCGATGCCGGCCTGGTTCACCGCCGTCGACCGTGGCGGCGAACAGGCCGTCGCATCGTCGAGGTGGCCGGATAGGCAGACCGGGACGCTTGATTGCGGATTCGGGATGGGGCCGAGCACCAGCACCTGCGCATTGATGCCGCGTAACTGCTGCACCAGCCGGGTCAGGCGATCGATCCACGCCGGGTCATACGACCGCAAAGTATCTTCCCTGTAGGTGCGCGAGATGCTCAGCACGATCAGCCGCGGGTGTTCGGCTTGTAACCGGGCGATGATCTGAGCGCGCCACT